>NZ_JBSFVC010000027.1:0-154793 GCF_053592095.1 Streptomyces sp. NPDC002787
TCTGGCGTTGATTTTTGGCACGCTGTTGAGTTCTCAAGGAACGGACGCTTCCTTTGTACTCACCCGAGTCACTCTCGGGCTTTCCTCCGGGCGCTCCCCTTCGGTGTTCCAAACTCTATCAGTGTTTTTCCGGCCTCTTAGCCACCATCCTGCAGGCATGCAGAAGATGACCCCGAGATAGGATCTGAACAAGTTTGGTGCTGCCGGGCTCAGACACAAGGTGCCGCTTGCCCTCAGGCAGGTCTACGACTGTACATGGGGCCGCCGAGCAGGTGCAAATCACTTGGCGGGGTGGTCTAGACCTCTAATCCGGAGCTATGGTGCGGAACGGGTACTTCATCTGACTCTCCACCCTGGGAGGCTTCCCATGACCACCGTGACGTCCCCTCTTGCCGGACGGGCCATTGGACTGGCCGCCGTACCGGACCCCGTGTTCTCGGGAGCGATGGTCGGCCCCGGCACCGCGATCGACCCCGTGCGCGAGGCAGGGGAGGCGGTCGCGCCCGTGGAGGGGGTCATCGTCTCGCTGCACCCGCACGCGTTCGTCGTGGTCGATGGTGAGGGGCACGGTGTACTGACGCACCTCGGTATCGACACCGTGCAGCTCAACGGTGAGGGCTTCGAGCTGCTCGTCAACAAGGGCGACACCGTGCAGCGCGGTCAGGCCGTGGTGCGCTGGAACCCCGCCGACGTCGAGGCCGCGGGCAAGTCCCCGATCTGCCCTGTCGTGGCCCTGGAGGCCACGGCCGACTCCCTCTCCGAACTTCGCGAGGACGGCGAAGTGAAGGCGGGCGACACCCTCTTCGGCTGGCAGTGACGGCCCAGCCGTACCGGACCACAAGTTCCACAACCACCGCGGTGGCGGGGCCCGCCGCACTAACGGAGACAGGTGAGATGGAGACAACGCTGCGAGGCGTCGGTGTGAGCCACGGTGTGGCGATCGGCGAGGTTCGGCACATGGGTACGGCGGTGCTGGAACCGCCGGCCAAGCAGATACCGGCTGAGGACGCGGAGCGGGAACAGGGGCGCGCCCGTAAGGCCGTGGACGCGGTGGCCGCCGACCTGATGGCGCGCGGCAATCTGGCCGGGGGCGAGGCCCAGGCCGTGCTGGAGGCCCAGGCCCTGATGGCTCAGGATCCCGAGCTGATGGCGGATGTGGAGCGACGTGTAGCCGTGGGGAGCACGGCGGAGCGTGCGGTCTACGACGCGTTCGCCGCGTACCGCGCTCTGCTGGCGGGTGCCGGCGAGTACCTCGCGGGTCGGGTGGCCGACCTCGATGACGTGCGGAATCGTATCGTCGCCCGGCTGCTCGGGGTGCCGATGCCGGGTGTGCCGGACAGTGACGAGCCGTATGTCCTCATCGCTCGTGACCTGGCGCCGGCGGACACGGCGTTGCTCGACCCGACCCTCGTCCTCGGTTTCGTCACCGAGGAGGGTGGGCCGACCAGTCACAGCGCGATTCTGGCGCGGGCACTCGGGGTGCCGGCCGTGGTGGCCCTGCCCGGGGCCGGGGAGCTTGCCGAGGGCACGGTCATCGCTGTGGACGGCAGTACCGGTGAGATCTTCGTGAACCCCAGTGCGGAGAAGAAGGCCGAGTTGGAGGCCGCCGCGGCGGCGCGGAGGGCAGCTCTGGCCGCTTCGAGCGGGCCGGGGGCCACCTCTGACGGGCACAAGGTTCCGCTGCTGGCCAATGTCGGTGGTCCCGCTGATGTGCCCGCGGCCGTGGAGGCCGGGGCCGAGGGGGTCGGGCTGTTCCGTACCGAGTTCCTCTTCCTGGACGACAGCAAGACGGCGCCGTCCGAGGAGAAGCAGGTCGAGGCATACCGGCAGGTGCTGGAGGCCTTCCCCGAGGGGCGTGTGGTCGTGCGGGTGCTCGACGCCGGCGCCGACAAGCCGCTGGACTTCCTGACCCCGGCCGACGAGCCGAACCCGGCGCTCGGTGTGCGCGGGCTGCGGACGCTGCTCGACCACCCCGAGGTGCTGCGGACGCAGCTGTCGGCGCTCGCCAAGGCCGCCGAGGGTCTGCCGGTCTACCTCGAGGTCATGGCGCCCATGGTGGCGGACCGCACGGACGCGAAGGCGTTCGCCGACGCGTGTCGGGAGGCGGGGTTGCGGGCGAAGTTCGGTGCCATGGTGGAGATCCCGTCGGCGGCGCTGCGGGCTCGGTCGATCCTGCAGGAGGTCGAGTTCCTGTCGCTAGGGACCAACGACCTCGCGCAGTACACGTTCGCGGCGGACCGACAGGTGGGGGCGGTGTCCCGGCTGCAGGATCCGTGGCAGCCCGCACTGCTCGACCTGGTCGCGCTGTCCGCCGAGGCGGCGAAGGCCGAGGGCAAGAGCTGTGGTGTCTGTGGTGAGGCGGCTTCGGATCCGCTGCTCGCTTGTGTGCTGACCGGTCTGGGTGTCACCTCTCTGTCCATGGGCGCGGCGTCGATTCCGTATGTGCGGGCCACGCTGGCCAAGTACACGCTGGCGCAGTGCGAGCGTGCCGCGGCTGCCGCGCGAGCGGCGGACACGGCCGAGGAGGCACGCGGCGCGGCGCAGGCGGTGCTGTCGGGCGAGTAGCGTCGCGACGAGCGCTTGCGGCCGAGGGACGCTCCACCTGTGGGTGGAGCGCCCCTCGCCGTTCAGTGCGTGTGTCCGTCCGTGGCCGCGCCTCCCTGGCGGAGGTCGTCTCCGAGGTCGGGTGGGGTGCAGTAGTCGACGCCGGATTCCGGGGAGACGAGGTCTCCCGATTCCATGTCGGTGCAGTAGGCGTCGAAGACCTCTCCCGCGGTGAGGGGTTCGAGGCCGTCGCCGCGCAGGCGCCAGCCGTAGACGCGGTCGGTCGCGTCCGGGGCGGTGGTGCGCATGACGAGTCCACCGGGGCTTCGGGTGGCGATGCCGAGGGCCAGGACCGTGGCGAACTGCAGGGCTTCGGACTCGTCCAGGTGCGTGGCTCCTTCGGCGTTCTGGTCGGCGTGGAGGACGGCGGCGAGTGCTTGGGGTTTGGCCGAGACGCTGCACACGAGGTGGCGCTCGCCGGGGTCCGCGGTGTCGAGGATGCGCCGGAGCAGGTGCATGGCGCGGGAGAAGGCGGCGCGTCCGATGTCCTCGCCGCAGGAAGCGCAGTCGCCGATCTGGGCGAGGAGTGTGGTGGCGTACTCCCAGGTGGCCAGGCGGACGGCTTCGTCGATCAGGTCGGGGACGAGCTCGGCGAGGGGCTGTCCCTCGTACGGGATGCTGGCGCCCGTGGAGGCGAGTTCGGCGGTGAAGCGGGTGCGGCTGGACGGGGTGTCCGGTTCGAGGCCGGTGTCGGCGCAGAATTCGGCGTACTCCTCCGGGTCGAAGAGAGCGACCATGGTGTGGTTGCCCTGCGCGGCCAGTGTCTTGAGCAGGGCTTCCACTTGTCGGAGGTAGGCCGTGTGGTCGTCGAAGGCGAAGCTGCGGTAGCGCCGCATCGCGGTGAAGTCGTGCTCGTCGGCCAGCAGGCCGATGGTGCCCGCGATCTCGCGGCGCAGGACCCTTCGCATGCTCTGGTGGCTGGTGTGTGCCATGTCTTCCCCCTGTGCGAGCAGTCGATCAATGCTCACTCACAGTAACCGTCGCGACTGACAACGCCGGTTGGTCGAGGGTGATCAGGCTCGTTCGCGGGCCAGGTCCTCGTAGAAGCGCAGGAGGTCGAGGTTGTCGATGGAGCCGGGGTTGACCGCCTCCTCCAGGGGAGTCCCCTGGAGGAGGCGTTTGACGGGGACCTCGATGCGTTTGCCGGTGAGGGTGTGGGGGACGCCGGGGACTTCGATGACCTCGTCGGGGACGTGGCGTGGGGAGAGCTGTTCGCGGATGGTCTGCTTGATGCGGTTGAGGAGGGCCTCGTCGAGTGTTGCTCCTGGGGCGAGTTGGACGAAGAGGGGCATCCAGTAGCCGCCGTCGGGCTGTTCGATGCCGATGACGAGGGATTCCTTGATTTCCGGAAGGCGTTCGACGGCTTCGTAGATGTCGGCCGAACCCATGCGGACGCCTTGGCGGTTGAGCGTGGAGTCGGAGCGGCCGTGAATCACGACGGAGCCGCGTGCGGTGAGGGTGATCCAGTCGCCGTGGCGCCAGACGCCGGGGTACGTGTCGAAGTAGCTGTCGTGATAGCGGGTGCCGTCGGGGTCGTTCCAGAAGCGGATCGGCATGGACGGCATGGGGTTGGTGACGACCAGTTCGCCGACCTCGTCGATGAGGGGTTTGCCCCTGGGGTCCCAGGACTGGAGGTCGGTGCCGAGGCCGGGGGCCTGGAGTTCCCCGATGTGGACCGGGAGGGTGGGGACGGCTCCCGCGAAGCAGGAGCACACGTCGGTGCCACCGCTCACGGAGGCGATCCAGAGGTCTTCGCGGACCTCGTCGTGGAGCCAGCGGAAGCCGTCGGGCGGGAGCGGGGAGCCGGTGGTGCCTACGCACTGGACGCGGGAGAGGTCGTAGTCGCGGCCCGGGTGGATGTCGGCCTTGCGGCAGGCCATGACGTACGCGGCGGAGGTGCCGAAGAGCGTCGCGCCGGTGCGTTCGGCGACGCGCCATTGGGCGCCGGTGTCGGGATGTCCGGGGCTGCCGTCGTACAGGACGACCGTGGTGCCGGTGAGGAGGCCGGAGACGAGGAAGTTCCACATCATCCAGCCGGTGGAGGTGTACCAGAAGAAGCGGTCCTCAGGGCCGAGGTCGCAGTGCAGGCCGAGTTGTTTGAGGTGTTCGACGAGGATGCCGCCCTGGGACTGGACGATGGCCTTGGGGAGGCCGGTGGTACCGGAGGAGTACAGCACCCACAGGGGGTGGTCGAACGGGACCTGTTCGAAGGTCGGCTCCACGTCCGCGGAGGTCAGGGCGGGCCAATCCAGGGCGCCTTCGGGAGCTTCGGTGCCGAGCAGTGGGATGTGGACGACGGCGCGCAGGGTGGGCAGTTCTCGGCGGAGTTCGGCGACGACGTCGCGGCGGTCGTGTTCCTTGCCGCCGTAGCGGTAGCCGTCGACGGTGAACAGGACGACGGGTTCGACCTGTTGGAAGCGGTCGAGGACGCTGCGGGCGCCGAAGTCCGGGGCGCAGGAGGTCCAGACGCCGCCGACGGCGGCTGTGGCGAGGAGGGCGACGACGGCCTCGGGGATGTTCGGGAGGTAGCCGCTGACGCGGTCTCCGGGGCGTACGCCGAGGGCGCGCAGTTCGGCGGCGAGGGAGCCGACCTGACGGCGTAGTTCGGACCAGGTCACCGGGCGGGGTTCGTGGGTCTCGTCGACGTGGAGCAGGGCCGGTTCGTCGGCGCGGTCGTCGGCCGCGCGGAGAGCGTGTTCGGCGTAGTTGAGGGTGGCTCCGGGGAACCACTGGGCGCCGGGCATGGTGCGATCGCCGAGCACGCGCGCGTAGGGGGTGGTGAACCGTACGTCGAACCACTCGGTGACGGCTTTCCAGAACGTCTCGAGTTCGTCGACGGACCAACGGTGCAGGGCCGGGTATCCACCCTCGGCGGGGGCTCCGTGGTGCTCGGCCGCCCAGGACTGGAATCGGGTGATCTGGGCCCGCGCGATGCGTTCCGCGTCGGGCTGCCAGAGCGGCGAGGGGTTCGCTGTGGTCATGGGGCGGCTCCCGGACTGTGCGCGTCGTGTGCGTCGGGCGCGCACGGGCAGGGGTGTGCGCGTGACGCGGCTGACACGGACGATGCCATGTGATCGACTTCCGCACCAGGGTGTGCCGTAGATGGTCCGGTGCGTGAAGATGCGCCACCACCAAGGGTGAACGGAAGTTGAACGGCTCACACGAATGGCCCGGTCAATGGCAGGGTGAGCGGCATGGACGGTCGTGACCTGGTGCGTTGGGTGAAAGCGGTCGGTTCGGCGGGGGCGGCGCAGGGGCTGCGCACCGTACGGGCCGCATGGCGCAGGAGGCGTGCCGACGCCGCGGGGTTGCCGGCGCGGGGCGCCGAGCGGGCCCGGGTGCCCGGGCCCGTGGTGGGTGTGGAGCCGGGGCCCGGCGGCGGGATCGTCCGGTTCAGCCGGTCCGAGCTGCGGGTGACCGTGGACGTGAACGGAGCGGTCTTCTGGGGCTGGGACGGGGCGGGGCCGGAGCCGTCGTACGCGCTCGCGGGCCGGTGTCCTGAGCCGGATCCGCGGGCTGTTCTGGAGCCGGACAAGGACGGGGCCTGGCGGGTCGTGGCCGAGCGCGTGACGGTCGTCGTGTCGCGGCACGGAGCCGTCGAGGTGCGTACGCCCGGTGGGGTGACGCTGCGGCGTGATCTGCCGCCCCGCTGGTGGGAGCCGGTCGGCGGGGGCGAGGGGCGGTGGGTGCAGCGTTCCGAGGTGGCGGCCGACGCGCGGTTCTTCGGTCTGGGTGGGCGCGCGGACGGGCCCCGGCTGCGTGGCGGAACGTATCGGCTGTGGAACACGGATCCCGCTCACCCGTTCGCGCCCGGCGACGATCCGCTCTACATCACGATGCCGGTGCAGATGGTGGTGGCGGACGCGGCCACGCATCTGGTGTTCCACGACACGACGTGGGACGGGACCGTGACGCTGCGCGAGGGCGAGGAGGGCGCGGGCTCGGGGCACGACCGGGCCGGGACGTCCGAGCTGCGGATGGACGGCGGTCCACTGCGCTGCTGGGTGATAGTGGGGACCCCCGCGCGCGTGCTGCACGCCTGGGCCGCGCTCACGGGGGCTCCCGCGCTGCCGCCCGCGTGGGCGTTGGGGCATCACCACGCGCGGTGGGGCTTCGGGAGCGAGCAGGAGGTACGGAGGATCGTCGCGGGCTACCGGGAGCACGGTCTGCCGCTCGACGCGGTGCACCTGGACATCGACCACTATGACGCCCATCAGGTGTTCACGGTCGACGCCGAGAACTTCCCGAAGCTGCCGGACCTCGCCGACGAGCTGCGCCGCGACGGGATCCGACTGGTGTCGATCGTCGACGCGGCGGTCAGGTCTCAGCCGGGCAACGCGGTGTACGACAGCGGCATGGCCGAGGACGCGTTCGTGCGGGACTCCGTCGGGCGAGTCGTGGAGGGTGTCGTGTGGCCTGGGGAGTCGGTCTTCCCGGACTTCACGCGTGCGCGTACGCGCGCGTGGTGGGGCGGTCTCTACGAGGAGCGGCTGGCGCAGGGTTTCACCGGGTTCTGGCACGACATGAACGAGCCGACGTCGTTCACGGCGTTCGGGGAGAACACGCTCCCCCGGTCGGTCCGGCACGATCTGGAGGGCCGGGGCGGTGATCATCGCGAGGCGCACAACGTGTACGCGCTGTGCATGGCACGCGCCGGCTACGAGGGGCTGCGTGAGCTGGTGCCCGGGGAGCGGCCGTTCGTCTTCTCGCGCTCCGGGTGGGCCGGTATGCAGCGCTACGGCGGGACGTGGTCCGGGGACGTGGCGACGGGCTGGCCCGGGCTGAGGGCATCGCTGTCGCTGGTGCTGGGGCTGGGTCTGTGCGGGGTGCCGTATTCGGGTCCGGACGTGGGCGGGTTCGACGGGAGCCCGTCGCCCGAGCTGTATCTGCGATGGTTCCAGCTCGGCGCCTACCTGCCGCTGTTCCGTACGCACGCGAGTCTGCGGGCGGGGCGCCGGGAGCCGTGGGAGTTCGGCGGCGAGATCGTCGAGCACGCGCGCGTGGCGCTCGTCGAGCGGCGGCGGTTGCTGCCGTACTTCGTGACGTTGGCCCATCTGGCGCGGCGTACGGGGGCGCCCTATGTGCGCCCGCTGTGGTGGAACGCGCCCGAGGACCGGACGCTGCGGGACTGCGAGGACGCCTTCCTGCTGGGTGACTGTCTGCTGGTGGCGCCGGTGCTGGACCCGGGCGCCGACCGGCGGGCGGTGCAGTTGCCGCAGGGGCGCTGGTACGACACGGTGACCGGGCAGGCGTACGAGGGGCCGGGGCAGGTGCTGTTGGAGGCGCCCCTGTCACGTGTGCCGGTACTCGCGCGCGCGGGTGCCGTGGTGCCGGTCCGGGGCGCCGACGGCGGCCTGGAGCTGGAGGTGTGGGCACCCGCGCACGGGCGGACGGGGGGCGGGCTCGTGGTGCCGGACGCGGGCGACGGCTGGGACGAGCCGGAGGTCGAGCGTTACACGGCGCGTTGGGAGGGGCGGCGTGTGGTCGTGGAGCGGGACGGGGACGAGGGTCCGGTCGAGCCTTCGTATCCCGTGCGGGTGCGTGGGCTCGACCGGGCGTGAGCCTGGTTCCGGCTCGGAGGTGGCCTCGGCACGGACGTGGCCCAGCTCAGACGTAGCGGCCGTCGAAGAACGCCTGTACGGCCAGGGTGTGCAGGGGGAAGGCGAGTTCGGTGGGTCTGCGCAGCAGGTGCCAGCCCTCCGTCTCGTCCGTGGCGGCGGGCGGCGGCAGGTTCGCGGCCGGGCGCTCCGGGAGCATCCCGAACAGGAGCAAGTGGCCGTCGGGTGAGCTCATGGCGTCGGCGAGGCGCACGTCGCGGTCGGCCGCGCAGATGCCCGTCTCCTCCTTGAGTTCCCGGACGACGGCGTGCCGCCAGTCCTCCCGGTGGTCGATGAAGCCGCCGGGCAGGGCGGTTCCCCCGCGCGCGGGGGCGATGGTCCGTGTGATCACGACAAGGGCCGTGCCCTTGGTGTCGTACACGGGCTGGAGGGCCACCGCCACGGGGAGCGGATTGCGGTAGGCCACGGTGCGGCAGGCGTCGCAGGTTCGGGGCCAGCCGGAGACGCCCTCTCCGTAGGGCGCTCCGCAACTCGAACAATGCGAGTCGGGTGCGGAGTTGGCGGTTGGGTGTTGATTCGCGGACACGCGGCGGACTGTATCCGATCATCTGCTGGTCGTCTTACCGGGGCGGCTCATTGCGCCACTCCGCCGCGTGGCCGAAACGGAGAGGGACGGCCGGAACCACCCCCGTGGGCCCCGGCCGCCCTCCCGATACTCCGACGCCGGACGGGGCCCGTTGGTTCTCCTGCGACCTGCCCAATTCGGATCGGCCGTGCCACACTCCTGACGGGCCATCAGATTCACTTGCCGGGGAGGCGCTTTGTCCCGAAGTCGCACACCTGTGGTCGCCGGCTGGTTCACCGGGGAAGGCGAGGGGTTCCGTCTGCTGGGCACCCGCTGTTCGGCGTGCGCCTCGGTGTTCTTCCCTCGCGAGGACGCCTTCTGCCGCAATCCGGGCTGTCCGGGCGGTGACCTGCGCGAGATTCCGCTGTCGCCACGGGGCCGTGTGTGGTCGTACACCGACGGCCGGTACCGGCCTCCGTCACCCTACGTGTCCGATCCGGAACTTCCGTGGGAACCGTACGCGTTGATCGCTGTGGAACTGGCCGCGGAGCGCCTTGTGGTGCTGGGACAGGCGGTTCCCGGGGTCACCGTCGACGATCTGGCGGTGGGCATGGAGGTGGAGGTCGTCCCCGGTGTCCTGAACGAGGACGCGGAGACGACCTGGACGACGTGGCACTGGCGGCCGACGGGGGTGACGGCATGACGGGCGAGGTGGCGGTGCTCGGCGCGGGCATGCACCCGTGGGGCAAGTGGGGAAGGAGTTTTCTCGAGTACGGGACGGTGGCCGCGCGGGCGGCACTGGCGGACGCGGGGCTCGACTGGCGGGACGTCGGCTCGGTCGTCGGCGCGGACACCGTGCGTGGCGGTTATCCGGGGTATGTGGCCGGGGCGACCTTCGCGAAGGCCCTGGGCTGGCAGGGCGCCCGGGTGACGAGTGTGTACGCCGCCTGCGCGTCCGGGGCACAGGCGGTGGGCACCGCACGGGCGCAGATCCTCGCCGGTCTCGCGGACGTGGTGCTCGTCGTGGGTGCGGACTCGGCTCCGAAGGGGTTCTTCCGGCCTGCGGGCGGGGACCGGGCGGACGATCCGGACTGGCTGCGTTTCCGGGTCCTCGGGGCGACCAATCCGACGTACTTCGGGCTGTACGCGCGGCGGCGGATGGCGGTGTACGGGGACACTCCCGAGGACTTCGCGCGGGTCAAGGTGAAGAACTCCGCGTTGGGGGCGCTCAATCCGTACGCGCGCTATCGCAAGCGGGTCACCGCCGAGGAAGTCGCGGCCTCCGCCGTCGTGGCCGATCCACTGCGGCTGCTGGACATCTGTGCGACCTCGGACGGAGGGGCGGCGCTCGTGCTGTCCAGCATGGAGTTCGCGCGGGGCCACGGTGTGGCCGAGCCCGTGCGGATACGGGCGGTGTCCACGGTGACGCCCCGCTATCCCAACACGGTGCTGGACCTGCCGGACATCGCGACGGACTCGGCGGTCGCCGTGGCGCCGCCGGACGAGACGTTCCGGTCGTCGATCGCGCGGGCGGCGTACGAGGAGGCGGGCATCGGGCCCGACGATCTCTCGTTCGCCGAGGTCTACGACCTGTCCACGGCGCTGGAGTTGCAGTGGTACGAGGATCTGGGGCTGTGTGGCGAGGGCGAGGCCGCGAAGCTGTTGCGGGACGGCGTGACGGCGCCGGGCGGGCGAATACCGGTGAACGCCAGCGGAGGGCTGGCCTCCTTCGGGGAGGCAGTTCCGGCTCAGGCTATCGCCCAGGTGTGCGAGCTGGTGCGGCAGTTGCGGGGCGAGGCGACCGACCGGCAGGTCACGGCGGCGCGGGTGGGTATCAGCGCCAACCAGGGGCTGTTCGGGCACGGGTCGGCGGTGATCGCGGTTCGGTGATCCTCGGGCAGGTGTGCGTACGCGCTGTGACAGCGTGGGAAACCCGCGTGAACAGCTCATGAATCGCGTTCGGGTCCGTGTCGGCGGAGCCATCATGCTCCCGTGCACTCCTGGTCGGACACGCTCCGCTTCGCCTTCCAGCCGATCGTCAATTTGACGACCGGAGGGGTCTCGGCGCTGGAGATACTCGCGCGTCCGGAGGCCGGTGACGTCCTCGCGGAGGCCCGCCGGGACCCGGAACTCGACGGCATGCTCGCCGCGTCGGCGATCCGGGCCGCGGCACTCCGGGAGACCCTGCTGCCCCTGCATGTGAACGTCTTCGCCGCGACGCCGGCCGACCTCGGCGGTCTGGCCGCGCTGCGTGACGCCGTACGGGAAGCGGGACGGCTGCCGTGGGAGGTGACCGTCGACATCGTGCCTCCGTACACGCACGTGCCGCGGCCGGCGCTGCTGGAGGCGGTGTCCGCGCTCCGGGGCGAGGGGTTCCGGATCTGCGCGGACGGGGTCGGCGACGGTGACGTACCGCTGCGGTTGCTCGTGGATCTCGGGCCCGACATGGTCAAGCTGGACGCGTCGTTGCTGGCGCGGCCCGCGGCGGTACGGGCCATGCGGACGCTCTGCGACCATGTGGGCGGGCTGCTGTCGGTCGAGGGGGTCGAGACGGAGGCGCAGTGTGCGGCCGCCGTGGAGGCGGGCGCGCAGTTGGCGCAGGGCGAGTTGTTCGCGCCGCCCGCGCGGCTGCCCGCTGCCGACGTGTACGTGCCGTCTCTCTCCCCCGTGGTCTCGGCACCCGTGTCGGGGCCTTCGGTACGGCAGTTCCTGCGGCCGGCCGCCCTGCTGCCCGTGACGGCTTCGGCGGGTGAGGTACGGGCGTTGCTCACCGGTGCGCCCGAGGTGTCCGGGGTGCTGCTCGTGGACGGCTCCGGCAGGCCGGTGCGGTCGGTGCACAGGTCGCGGTTCCTGCTGTCGCTGTCGGGGCGCTACGGGCACGCGTTGTACGCCGACCGGCCGGCCGTCAGGCTCGGAGACCAGCCGCGTACGGTCGGGGTGGACGCCACGGCGTGGGAGGTGCTCGACGTAGTCGCGGTCGGGGACCGGGACCGTACGTCCGACGACGTCGCGGTGGTCGACCGGGTCGGGCGGTGCGTGGGGGTCGTACGGCTGGCGGACCTTCTGCGGGCGCTCGCGGAGAGCCGGGTCGAGGAGGCGGCGGGGCTCAACCCGCTGACCCGGCTGCCCGGTTCGGACGCGGTCACCGGCGAGGTGGACCGGTGGATCGCGGACGGTCGGGTGTTCGCGCTGAGTTGGCTGGACGTCGATCATTTCAAGCAGGTCAACGACGGGGCGGGGTTCGCTGCCGGGGACGAGCTGATCCGGTCGGTGGGGCGGCAGTTGCAGCACGCCGCGTCCGGTGCGACCCGGGTGGGCCACATCGGCGGTGACGACTTCCTGTTCCTCGCCGAGCCGGACGGGCTCGAGCCGCTGGCTGAGGCGATGCTCGACACGCCCTGGTCCGCCGGCGGGCACGCGGTGACGCTGTCGCTGGCCACCGTCGTGTGTACGCCCGGCAGCGTCAGGGATCACCGGCAGGCCGCCGCGCGCCTGGCGCCGCTGAAGAAGGCCGCCAAGGCGCTGGGCGGGGGCAGCTGGGTGCTGGGGCGGGCCGGGGCACCGGGCCACGAGGTCCTGCGGGGAGCCGAGGCAGTGGCGGCGGGGTAGGGCGGGAGACACCCGGACAGGCCCGTGGGCGGGCAGCAGTCCCGATCTCACACGCTCGGCACAGCACCACTCACCACGCGCGGCTCAGCGTCGCCCGATACGGCGGCCATGGGCGGCAGTTCTCACCGTCGTCGCCCGATACAGCGGCGATGGCGGGCGGCAGCGTCACCGTCCCCGCTCGTCTGGCCGCGGCCCCACCACGCCGGGCCTCAGGTCGTGCGGGGGCGCACACGCCCCCACGCGGGCGTGTGCGCCCCGTAGCCGCCCCCAACCATTGCCGTCCTTGTTCTTGACGCCCCCTGGGTGCCGGTGAACACTTCCGGTGTCGGTCGGCATCGCCGCATTCGGGCGTCTTTGTGCACCGCGCCGCTCGGGTTCCCCGCCTGCGCAACGGGCCATCCCCCACGGGCGATTCGGCTGCGACGGCACGCTCGTCACGGACGCCGGGCGGGGCGCGGGACCTCCCTGCCTTCGGCTGAAGTAGCCATGGGAACGCACCCTGCACGGAAGGTCCGGGGTCGATCACTCCGGGCCGGGCCTAGGAGCCGCCATGAGCAACGGAGACATATTCGTCGGTGAGGTCATCGGTACGGCGATCCTGATTCTCTTCGGTGCCGGTGTGTGCGCCGCCGTCACTCTCAGGCTCTCTAAGGCGAGGGCATCGGGCTGGATCGTGATCGCGTTCGGCTGGGGCTTCGCCGTGCTGGCGGGCGCCTACACCGCCGCTCCCCTGTCGGGCGGACACCTCAACCCGGCGGTGACGCTGGGGATCGCGGTCGACACGGAGACATGGGACAAGGTCTGGGTGTATCTGCTCGGCCAGATGGTCGGCGCGATGCTCGGGGCGGTCCTCGCCTATCTCGTCTACCTGGCGCAGTTCCAGGCGAACGTCCGCGAGGAGGGCACCACGGAGGGCACGGCGAACGAGCCGACGCCGACCCTCGGGATCTTCTCCACCATCCCGGAGATCCGGAATCCGGCCGCCAACCTGATCACGGAGATCATCGCGACGATCGCCCTGGTCCTGCCGATCCTCGCCTTCGGACGGAACACGGGCATCGGCATCGGCCAGATCCCCGGCGAGGAGGCCGGGATCTACGGCTCTGGCATCTCGATCCTGCTGGTCGCGTTCCTGGTCGTCGGCATCGGTCTCTCCCTGGGCGGGCCCACCGGCTACGCGATCAACCCCGCCCGTGATCTCGGCCCGCGCCTCGTGCACACCTTCCTGCCGATCCCGAACAAGGGCACCTCCGACTGGGGTTACGCCTGGATACCGGTCGTCGGCCCGCTGGTCGGCGGGGTTCTCGCGGGTCTCATCTACAACGCAGCCTTCTGACGCAACCGACGTAAGACGTGATTTCGACGTAAGACGTGAGGGGATGTCATGCCGGACAACGCCCAGAAGTACGTCGCCGCCATCGATCAGGGCACCACTTCGAGCCGCTGCATCGTCTTCGACCACAGCGGCGCCATCGTCGCCGTCGACCAGCGCGAGCACCGCCAGATCTTCCCCAAGCCCGGCTGGGTGGAGCACGACGCCACGGAGATCTGGTCGAAGGTGCAGGCCGTGGTCGCCGGGGCGATCGCCAAGGCGGGCCTGCGCGCGGACCAGATCAGCGCACTCGGCATCACCAACCAGCGCGAGACGACGGTCCTTTGGGACCGCGCGACGGGCAAGCCCGTGCACAACGCGATCGTCTGGCAGGACACCCGTACCTCGGCGCTCTGCAACGAACTCGGCGGAACGGACGGGCAGGATCGTTTCCGTGAGCAGACCGGTCTGCCGCTGGCCAGCTACTTCTCCGGTCCGAAGGCCGCCTGGCTGCTCGACAACGTGCCGGGGCTCCGGACCCGCGCGGAGCGCGGCGAGATCGCCTTCGGCACGATCGACTCCTGGCTGATCTGGAACCTCACGGGTGGTACGGACGGCGGACGGCACGTCACCGACGTCACCAACGCGGGGCGCACCATGCTGATGAACCTGGAGTCCCTCCAGTGGGACACCTCGATCCTCTCCGCGATGAACGTCCCAGAGGCGGTCCTGCCGGAGATCCGGTCCTCCGCCGAGGTGTACGGCACCGCGGTGGGCCAACTCGCCGGTGTCCCCGTCGCATCGGCGCTCGGCGACCAGCAGGCGGCGGTGTTCGGGCAGGCCTGCTACGACGTGGGCAGCGCGAAGAACACCTACGGCACCGGCAGCTTCCTGCTGCTCAACACCGGGAACCGGCCCGTGCCGTCGAAGAGCGGGCTGCTCACGACCATGGGGTACAAGATCGGCGGTGAGGCGCCGGTGTACTGCCTGGAGGGGTCGATCGCGATCACGGGCGCCCTCGTGCAGTGGTTCCGCGACCAGCTCGGCATCATCCGTACCGCCGACGAGATCGAGCCGCTGGCGGCGAGCGTCGACGACAACGGCGGGGCGTACATCGTGCCCGCGTTCTCGGGCCTGTTCGCCCCCTACTGGCGCTCCGACGCACGCGGTGTGGTCACCGGGCTGACGCGGTACGTCACGAAGGCACATCTCGCGCGCGCGGTGCTGGAGGCGACGAGCTGGCAGACCCGAGAGGTCGTGGACGCCATGTTCCAGGACTCGGGGGTGCGCATCACGACCCTCAAGGTCGACGGCGGCATGACCAAGAACAACCTGTTGATGCAGCACCAGGCGGACGTCCTGGACGTGCCGGTGATCCGGCCGAGGGTCTCGGAGACGACCTGTCTGGGCGCCGCGTACGCGGCCGGGCTCGCGACCGGGGTGTGGGACGACCTCGACGAGCTGAAATCGCACTGGCAGAAGGACGTCGAGTGGACGCCGGCCATGGAGGCATCCGTCCGTGACCGTGAGTACCACAACTGGCGCAAGGCGGTGGAGAAGAGCCTCGGCTGGCACGAGGACGCCATGGACTGAGATCGAGGCCCACGCGCGTGCGCGTCGTCGGCGTGGAACGAGGTCCACGCGCGCGTGCCCATGAAGCCACGGCCCGTACCCCTGTCGGCGGGGGTACGGGTCGTGCTCTCAGGTGGTGACGGTCTGGCGATTGTCCGTCGCGTGCGCCATCGCGTGCCGGACGACGGAGACCAGGACGTCCTTGACCGAGTCCCGCCGGCGCGCGTCGCACAGGACGACCGGCACGTCGGGGTCGAGGTCGAGGGCCTGTCGGACGGTCTCGGCCGGGTAACGCGCGGCCTCGTCGAAGCAGTTGACGCCGATCACGAAGGGTATGGACCGTCGCTCGAAGTAGTCGACGGCGGCGAAGCAGTCCTCCAGGCGGCGCGTGTCGACGAGCACGACGGCACCCAGGGCGCCGGAGGCGAGCTCGTCCCAGAGGAACCAGAAGCGGTCCTGACCCGGTGTTCCGAACAGGTACAGGACGAGGTCCTCGCGGAGGGTGATGCGCCCGAAGTCCATGGCGACCGTGGTGGTCGTCTTGTTCTCCACACCGCTGGTGTCGTCGACCGGGCGTCCGGCCTCGGTGAGCACCTCCTCGGTGCGCAGCGGCTTGATCTCGCTGACCGCGCCGACGCAGGTCGTCTTGCCCACGCCGAAGCCGCCGGCCACGAGGATCTTGAGCGTGACGGGCTCGACCGGAGGTTTGCCGCGCTCAGAGCGCCCGAGGATCATCGGTCTTCTCTCCTGCTGGATGGTTGTCGCGCGGCGGTGGGCCGTAGCCTCCGCCGCCCGGGGTTTCGATGACTAGTACGTCGCCGGGGAGGACATCTGCCGCATCACTTCCGCCTAGTTCGACGAGGCTGCCGTCCGCGCGCTCCACCCGGTTGGCACCGAGGGCTCCAGGGGCGCCGCCGGCCATCCCGTAGGGGGCGATCCTACGGTGCTGCGACAGCGTGGACACGGTCATTGGTTCGTGGAGCCGGATGCGGCGCACGGCTCCGTCGCCTCCGCGCCACCGCCCCGCGCCGCCGCTGCCCCGCCTGACGGCGAACTCCTCGAGGTGGACGGGCAGGCGCCACTCCAGGACCTCGGGGTCGGTCAGTCGTGAGTTGGTCATGTGGGTCTGCACGACGGACGCCCCCGGGAAGCCGTCGCCCGCGCCGGAGCCGGAGGCGACGGTCTCGTAGTACTGGTGGCGTTCGTTGCCGAAGGTGACGTTGTTCATGGTGCCGGAGCCCTCCGCCTGGACACGCAGGGCCGCGTAGAGGGCGCCGGTGATGGACTGTGAGGTCTCGACGTTGCCCGCGACGACGGCGGCCGGGGGTTCGGGGGCGAGCATGGAGCCGGGCGGGACGACGATGTCCAGGGGGCGCAGGCAGCCGTCGTTGAGCGGGATGTCGTCGGCGACCAGGGTGCGGAAGACGTACAGGACGGCCGCGTTGACCACCGGGAAGGGGGCGTTGAAGTTGCTGGTGAGCTGCGCGGACGTACCGGTGAAGTCGACGGTCGCGCCGCGGTTCTCGCGGTCCACGCGCACGCGTACGCGGATGACGGCGCCGGAGTCGGTCTCGTAGGCGTACTCGCCGTCTTCCAGGGTGTCGATGACGCGGCGGACTGCTTCCTCGGCGTTGTCCTGGACGTGCCGCATGTACGCCTGGACGACGTCGAGCCCGAAGTCACCGATCATGCGGGCGACTTCGTCCACGCCCTTCTGGTTGGCGGCGATCTGGGCGCGCAGGTCGGCGAGGTTGGTACGCGGGTTCCGGGAGGGGTACGGGGCCTCGGTGAGCAGGTGGAGGGTCTCCCGCTCACGTAAGCGGCCGTTCTCGGCGAGGAGCCAGTTGTCGAAGAGGATGCCCTCCTCGTCGATGGTGCGGCTGTTCGCCGGCATGGAGCCGGGCTGGATGCCGCCGATCTCGGCGTGATGGCCGCGCGAAGCGACGTGGAACAGGATCCGGTTGCCCTGCGTGTCGAAGACCGGGGTGATCACCGTGACGTCGGGCAGGTGGGTGCCGCCGTGGTACGGGTCGTTGACCGCGTAGGTGTCGCCCGGGCGCATCGAGGTGCCGCGTCGGCGGATGACCTCCTTGACGCTGGTGCCCATGGAGCCCAGGTGCACGGGGATGTGGGGGGCGTTGGCGACCAGGTTGCCGTCGGGGTCGAAGAGGGCGCACGAGAAATCGAGGCGTTCCTTGATGTTGACCGACTGGGCGGTGGACTCCAGGCGGGCGCCCATCTGTTCGGTGATCGACATGAAGAGGTTGTTGAAGACCTCCAGCAGAACAGGATCACTTTCCGTGTCGAGTTCGGAACTCTGCGTGATCGCCGCGCGTTCCATGACCAGATGCCCGTCGTCGGTCGTCGCGGCCTGCCAGCCGTCGTCGACGACGGTCGTCGCGCCGGCCTCGGTGATGATCGCCGGGCCGGTGACGGTTTCGCCCGGGGGCAGTTCCTCGCGGCGATGCAGGGTGACGTCTCGCCAGGCACCGCCTGTGTGGAGACTGACCGTCTCCGGGGTGGCGGTGCGGCCTTCGTACGGGGCGAGGGCGGAGAGATCGGGGGGTGCGGTGAGACCGGTGGCTTCCACGGAGAGGGCTTCGACGACGATCGGTCGGTCGAGCGTGAAGGAGTACGTGGCGCGATGACGTTCTTCGAAGGCGCGCCGCATGGTGTCGGGCTCGGTCAGCTCGACGGTCAGGGGGGTGTCCGTGCCGTCGTAGCGGAGCTGGGCGCGGCGGGTGAGGTGGATCCGGTCCTCGGGGACGTCCTCGGCGAGGAGTTCGGCGCGGGCGGCGCTCTCCAGGGCGTCGGCGGTCCGTCGCACGCCGGGCATGGCGGCGGGCTCCAGTGGGGCCTCGACGGACTGTTCGCGCATGGCGGTGGTGTCGGCGAGGCCGATGCCGAGGGCGGAGAGCACACCGGCCATGGGCGGGACGAGGACGGTGCGGATGCCGAGCGAGTCGGCGACCATGCACGCGTGCTGGCCGCCCGCACCACCGAAGGTGGTGAGTGCGTAGCGGGTGACGTCGTGGCCCTGCTGGACGGAGATCCGCTTGACCGCGTTGGCGATGTTGGCGACGGCGATCTGCAGGTAGCCCTCGGCCACCTGCTCGGGGGTGCGGTCGTCGCCGGTCCGGTCGCGGATCTCGCGGGCGAGGGCGGTGAAGCGGTCCCGGACCAGCGCGTCGTCGAGCGGCTGGTCGCCCTCGGGCCCGAACACGCCGGGGAAGTGGGCGGGTTGGATGCGGCCGAGCATGACGTTGGCGTCGGTGACGGTGAGCGGGCCGCCGCCCCGGTAGCAGGCGGGGCCCGGTGTCGCGCCCGCCGAGTCCGGCCCTACGCGGTAGCGCGAGCCGTCGAAGTGCAGGACCGAGCCGCCGCCCGCGGCCACGGTGTGGATGTCCAGCATGGGGGCGCGCAGCCGGACGCCCGCGATCTGTGTGGTGAAGACCCGCTCGTACTCGCCCGCGAAGTGCGAGACGTCGGTGGAGGTGCCGCCCATGTCGAAGCCGATGACCCGGTCGAAGCCGGCGAGCTGCGACATGCGGGCCATGCCCACGATGCCGCCCGCGGGCCCGGACAGGATCGCGTCCTTGCCGCGGAACTGCCCGGCTTCGGCGAGCCCTCCGTTGGACTGCATGAACATCAGCCGCACGCCCCGCAGTTCGTCGGCGATGTGCCGGACGTAGCGGCGCAGCACGGGCGACAGGTAGGCGTCGACGACGGCCGTGTCACCGCGTGGGACGAGCTTCATCAGCGGGCTGACCTCACTGGAGAGCGAGATCTGCGGGAAACCCACCCGGGCGGCCAGCTCGCCGACGGCCCGCTCGTGGGCGGGGTGGAGATGGCTGTGCATGCAGACGACGGCCACGGCGCGGATTCCGTCGTCGTACGCCTCCCGCAGGGGCACCGCGAGGGCGTCCAGATCGGGGGTGCGCAGGACCGTGCCGTCGGCGGCGATGCGTTCGTCGACCTCGACGACCCGCTCGTACAGCAGTTCGGGGAGTTCGATCTCGCGGGCGAAGATGCGGGGCCGGTTCTGGTAGGCGATGCGCAGGGCGTCGCGGAAGCCCCGGGTGATGACGAGGAGGGTGCGCTCGCCCTTGCGCTCCAGGAGGGCGTTGGTGGCGACGGTGGTGCCCATGCGGACGGCCTCGATGGGAGCGCCGGAGGCGTCGAGGAGTTCCCGGACGCCCGCGACGGCCGCGTCCGCGTACCGCGCGGGGTTGTCGGAGAGGAGCTTGTGCGTGAGCAGGCGTCCGTCGGGGCGCCGCGCGACGATGTCGGTGAAGGTGCCGCCTCGGTCGACCCAGAACTGCCAGCCTGTCACGTATCCACTCCGCTTCCGCGCTGCTCAGAGCGCCCGGAGACCGTTGATCACGTCGCGCAGAATACTCTCGTCCACCAGTTCCGCCGGCGGTACGGGACGTGTCACGTGGACGAGTTCCTCGTCCACGAGGTCTCCGACGAGGACGCGGACGACTCCGACGGGCAGATCCAGGTCGGCGGCCAGTTCGGCCACCGACTGGGGGGTGTCGCGGCAGAGCTCGACGATACGGACGTGTTCAGGGGAGAGGGAGTGGTCCTCCTCCGGGTCGTCGACGTTCGGTTCCGTGACGACCACGGCGATCAGGTCGAGGCGGTGCTGGATCGCGTGGTTGGTCCGGCCGCGTGTCATGGCGTACGGACGCACCACTGGTCCGGCCTCGTCGTCGAACCAGTGGCTTCTTCCCTGACCGTCTCGGTTCATGCCATCCCACTACCCGCCCTGGGACACATCGGTGCGCGGGGCGGAGCCCAGATGGACGCCCACCCGCTTGACGAGGAGCGTCATCTCGTAGGCGACCTGGCCGATGTCCGCGTCGGCGTCGGCGAGGACGGCGAGACAGCTCCCGTCACCGGCGGCCGTGACGAAGAGGAAGGCCTCGTCGAGCTCGACGACGGTCTGGCGGACACTGCCCGCCTCGAAGTGGCGGCCCACGCCCTTGGCGAGGCTGTGGAATCCGGAGGAGACGGCGGCCAGGTGCTCGCTGTCCTCTCTGGTGAGGTCCTTGGAGACGCCCGTGGGCAGACCGTCGCTGGAGAGCACGAGCGCCTTGCGGATGCTGGCGACACGCTCCACCAGGTCGTCCAGGAGCCAGTTCAGCTCCCCGGACATGCCGCTCGTGGTGGACCCTTCGGCCTTCGGTGCGGTCATCGACCGTCCCCCTTAGTCGTTCCTCGTGGTGCTGAGACGTCGTGGGCGTCGTCGCCGTCGACGTTCTCCTCGCGGCCGCGCTGCCAACCCCGTTGGAGCGAGGCCATACGGCTGCGTACCTCGTCGGCGTCGCGCTCGGCGGGGTCCGGGCGCCGCTCGGGCCGGGACCTCTCCCGTTCGGCACGCCGGTCGGGGCCGTCCTTCAACTGCGGCGCCAGGTTGGCCTGTCGGACACGACGAGGCAGTGGGCTCGGAGCCGATTCTGCCTGGTCGGTCGTCGTGTCCGTGCGCGGGGTGGGCTCGCCCCCACCGTACTGCGAGGTGCTGGGGGCCGCGCCGCCGGACGAGGTCGTACGACGGCGCTGGGGCAGGGCGGGAGCCTCATGCCCGCCGGGGGGCAGCGCTCCGGGGAGGTGCGCCCCGGAGACGTGCGCGGGTCCGGGGCGGTCGGTTGCGGGGTGGGGCGGTTCGGCGCGGTCGCCGCGCAGGGCGGTGAACGGCTGTGTGTCGGCGAGCCCGTCCGTCCCGGCGCCGCGGCCCTGCTGGAGTTCGTCGTCCGAGGCACGCGACCTCGGCCCGGTCACCGAACGGCCGTGCGAGCTGACGAGATGTGGAGTCCGACGCTGCGGCAGCGCCACCGGGCCGACCGTCGGGTCGGGATCGGTGAGGGGGGCCTGCTGCCTCTCGCCGTCCCGCGCCGACTGCTGCGGGTCCTCGCCGGCACCGGTGAGGGAGCGGCGCGGCCGGAACAACCCGCCTCCCTCGCCGTCCTGGTCGTCGAGGCCGCCCGGGAAGCCGTCCAGGGGCTCCAGGCCGACCGGCGCCTCCAGCTCCACCGGGCCGTCCAGGATGCCGGCGGAGAGCCCCGGAAGCCGGACCGGCACCTGCGAGAGCGCCGCGTTGCGCTCCTCCTCCAGCTCGGCCTCACGGGTGGGGTGGGCGCGGTCGAGGCGGAACCCGATGCCGTTGGTGTCCGGGACGTCGTCGGTGAGCAGGGCGTCGGGGATGAACACCACGGCCGTGGTGCCGCCGTACGGCGACGGCTGGAGGGAGACGCGGACCTGCTGCCGCTGGGCGAGGCGGCTGACCACGAAGAGACCGAGCCGGTCGGTGTCGGAGAGTTCGAAGTCCGGGGTCTCGGCGAGTTTGAGGTTGGCGTCCAGGAGCGCCTCGGCCGACATACCGAGACCGCGGTCGTGGATCTCCAGGGTGAAGCCGTTGGCGACGCGTTCGCCGAGGACCTGCACGGCGGTGTGCGGGGGCGAGAACACCGTGGCGTTCTCCAGGAGTTCGGCCACGAGGTGGGTGAGGTCGGCGACGGCGGGGCCGGTGACGGCGACGCGGGGCAGTCGGCGGACCTCGATGCGCTCGTAGTCCTCGACCTCGGCGACGGCCGCGCGGACGACGTCCATGAGCTGGATGGGCTTGCGCCACTGCCGGGACGGGGCGGCGCCGGAGAGGATGACCAGGCCCTCGGCGTGCCGGCGCATACGGGTGGTCAGGTGGTCCAGGCGGAACAGGTCGGCGAGTTCGTCGGTGTCCTCGGTCCGGCGTTCCATCGTGTCGAGGAGGGTGAGCTGCTTGTGGAGCAGGACCTGGCTGCGGCGGGCGAGGTTGACGAAGACCTCGGAGATGCCGCTGCGGAGTTCGGACTGTTTGACGGCGGCCTCGACGGCGGCTCGCTGCAGGGTGTTGAGGGCCTGGCTGACCTCGCCGATCTCGTTCTTGTCGTACTCCAGGCGCGGCACCTCGGTCTCCACGTCGACCTGTTCGCCCGCGGCGAGCCGGCGCATCACGCTGGGCAGTCGCACCCCGGCGGTCTCGTGGGCCTCGTGGCGGAGCCTGTGCAGGTCGCGGATGAGGACGCGGCCGATGCGGACGGACATGATGAGCGAGAAGAGCAGGGCGAAGAGGCCGAGGACGCCGGCGACGGCGGCCTTGAGGATGACGTTGGTGGCCAGGGGGCTGACGCGGTCCTGATAGCGGTCGCCCGCCTCGACGCTGAGGTCGCGGAGGTCGGCGAGCACGGGCTCGACGGCGGTGTCCCAGCTCTTGGCGGTGACGCCCTTGGGCTTGCCGGGATCGGAGGCGATGACGGCCTGTTCGACCGAGCGAAGGGGCGCGGTCTTCGCGTTCTTCCAGTAGCGGGCGAAGCGGTCGCGCTCGGCGGAGGGCAGCTGCGGCAGGCTGATGTCGTACATCAGGGTGCGCTGGGCCACGAGGTCGGAGAAGTCCCGGATCTCGTCCTGGGTGATCCGGTCCGCGACGAGCACGGAGCTGAGCAGCGCGTCCTCGCGGGAGAGCAGTTCGCGGGCGCGGCCGACGTTGATCAGGGCGCGGCCCTGCTTGTCCATCTCCACGCTGTCCAGGGCCGGGAGGTTGGACAGCAGGGTGAAGCAGGGGTCCACGAGCTCGTTGTAGTGACCGAGGGCCTGGGGGACGGTGACGGTGCCGTTCTCGACGGTCGAGCGCAGGGACGGCAGGCCGTCGAGGGCGTCCATGATGGCCGTGAGCCGCAGCGAGGTGGCCTCGCCCATCTCGTCCAACAGGTCGGAGTTCTGAGCGTGTTCACGGAACTCCGCGACGGCCTGATCGGTGGCGGACCGGCTGCGTTCGAGCGCCGTGCGCGCCTCGGAGGCCCGTGGGTCGGCGAGATAGACGAGGGTCTCGCGGCGTTCCTGCTGGAGCACACGGATCGTGTCCTCGGTGGGGAAGCCGACCTCCTCCACGATGTCCGCGACCCTGAAGAGTTCGCTCGCCTCACGGCCCGTCAACACCGTGGCGAACGTCCAGACACCGGTCAGCGCCACCAAGGGCACGAGCAGCAGCGCCACGATCTTCCGGCGGATCGATTTCCCGCGAAAGCGCATGGCCTCCCCCAGCTCGACCCCCACCCAACCCGGGGGCACACACGTGCGTCAACAAACGGCGTGAGCCTACTACCGACACACCCGTATCCCGAAGAGCGGGCCGGACGCACTGCCCACCAGAGGCGCACCAGACATGGGGAGTTGTCCGTTCATTACAGGAGATTGCCTCCCCCTGTCGGGCACTTGAACCCATGGCATCTCGTCGGCGAAGTTGGCCGGTTGGCCGGATTTCTTCGTTCGGCGGGAATCTTCGGCGCACGTCGATCGTCTTTCTGTACGGGAATGAGGGGGCGGAATGGGCCACAGGCCCCGCATGCCGCTCTCAGGCGGCGTAAATCGGAGGAAGTCGGGCACCAGTGGAGGGCCGGGTCCCAGGATCCGGAAGCCAATTGGTCCACCGGCGGTGGGGAGTGACGAGTTGATGGGCACGGCGGAGCGGCGTGTAGCGCCCGGAAAGGGCGCGGCGACAGCCGAGGTGGCGCCGAGGGGCGCCCAGGCACCGGAGCGCGACCTCCTGACGGGGGAGGACCTCCTGACGGGGGAGGGTATCGCGGTGGAAGAACGGAAGCTCTCCGCCCGTTGCGCCGAAGAGCGGGTGCATTACCGGCCGTTGTGGATCGAGGAGTCGGCGCGCAAGCGGAGGCTGCCCGATCCGGTGCGGACGGCGGCGGTGCGCGCGGTCATCATCATCGCGGTGACCCTGATCCAGGCGATGGTGGCGTTCCTGTGCACCTTGGCCGGTTCCTGGTTGGCGTTCCCGATGGTGCTGAGCAGCGTGGCGAGCACGATCGCGGCGACCTGGGGCGTGCTGGACGTCTGGGTGACCCGGCAGGTGTGGAACCAGCGCAACGGCGTGGTGTCGGCCCCCAGCAGCACGGCGCGCTCGCTGCGGCGCGAGCGGCGCCGGGTCCGTCGCGACGCGAGGGCGGCGGAGCGCGTGCAGGAGCGGATACGCCGCCGGGGCGGCAGCGGGCAGCTGTCGCACCCGTAGGGCAGCCGTGGCGGGCCCTTGTGAACACAGGGCCCGCCCCTCCGGGCAGCTCGTCGAGCCTCCGCGAGTGGCTGCCGCGGCAGGTGAGGGCGGTTTCCTCCGGCTGCCCGGGCTCCTGGTCAAGCGTGTCGACCGTCACATTTTGCCTCGTTCTTGGCATAGAACGCGGTGGTCCGGTTAGGCGCCCGGCCGCGAGGGCGCCCTTCCGTACGGCGCTGACCAGGAGGAACGAGAGACATGCCCGAACTTTTCATCGGCGGAGCGTGGCGTTCAGCGCTCGACGAGCGGACGCGTGAGATCCGTTGCCCCGCCGACGGCAGCCTGGTCGCGGTCGTCGACGAGGGCGACGCCAAGGACACCGTGGAGGCGATCGCGGCCGCACGTCGCGCCTTCGACGAGGGCCCCTGGCCCACGACCCCGCCCGCCGACCGCGGTGACCTGCTGCTTCGGGTCGCCGACCTGCTCGTACGCGACAAGGACGCGCTCGCCCGCGCCGAGTCCCTCGACACCGGAAAGCGGCTGGTGGAGAGCGAGTACGACATCGACGACATCGCGAACTGCTTCCGCTACTTCGGGCGGGCGGCCGCCGCCGAGACGGGCCGGGTCGTCGACACCGGCCAGGCGGGCGTCGACAGCCGGGTCGTGTACGAACCGGTCGGGGTGTGCGCGCTGATCACGCCCTGGAACTACCCCCTCCTCCAGACGGCCTGGAAGGTCGCTCCCGCGCTCGCGGCCGGCAACACCTTCGTGCTGAAGCCGAGCGAGCTGACCCCGCACACGGCGATCCACCTCATGCGTCTCCTGGAGGAGGCCGGGCTGCCCGCCGGCGTGGCCAACCTGGTCCTCGGCGCCGGCCCCGAGGCGGGCGCCCCGCTCTCCGATCACCCGGACGTGGACCTGGTCTCCTTCACCGGCGGCCTGCAGACCGGTCGGCGACTGATGGCCAATGCCGCAGCGAGCGTGAAGAAGGTCGCCCTGGAGCTCGGCGGCAAGAACCCGAACATCGTCTTCGCCGACGCCGACTTCGACACGGCCGTGGACATGGCCCTGACCGCGGTGTTCCTGCACTCGGGACAGGTGTGCTCGGCGGGCGCCCGGCTGCTGGTGGAGGACTCGCTGCACGACAGGTTCGTCGACGAGGTCGTGCGCCGGGCGCAGGAGATCCGGCTCGGGGGCCCCTTCGACGAGCGGGCGCAGACCGGCCCGCTGATCTCGGCGGCGCACCGCGCCAAGGTCGAGGAGTACGTCGCCAAGGGCATCGCGGAGGGGGCGGTGCTGCGCTGTGGCGGCGAGCGGCCGAGCGGCGACGCGTACGACGGGGGCTTCTACTATCTGCCGACGGTCCTGGACGAGTGCACGAGCACGATGTCCGTGGTCCAGGACGAGTCGTTCGGGCCGGTGCTGACGGTGGAACGGTTCAGCACCGAGGACGAGGCGGTACGGCGGGCCAACGACACGATCTACGGTCTGGCCGGCGCCGTATGGACGACGGACGAGGCCAGGGCCCAGCGGGTCGCGGCCCGGCTGCGGATCGGCACGGTGTGGATCAACGACTACCACCCGTACGTTCCGCAGGCCGAGTGGGGCGGTTACAAGCAGTCCGGCTTCGGCCGTGAACTCGGGCCCGCGGGGCTCGCCGAGTACCGCGAGGCGAAGCACATCTGGCGGAACACCGACCCCTCACCACAGGGCTGGTTCGCCTGACTTCCGCGTGACAACTCCCTTGTTGCGCAGGGTACTTGAGGCGTAGTCATAACTGCGCGCTCTACCCACACGCTCCTTCCCCTCACCGTTCCCGGCTCCGATCCCGGCACAGATCCCCGCACCGTCCCCGGCACCCGCAAGAGCCGCTCCCCCTCCTCCCTCAGGCCCATCAGGAGTCCGCTCATGACGACCATCGAGCAACCCACCGGCCCCAAGAACTCATCCGACGACACCGAACTGACGGAGTTCGGCTACAAACCGGAACTCAAGCGCACCCTCGGGAACTTCCACACCTTCGCCGCCGGGATCAGCTACATCTCGATCCTGACCGGCACCTTCCAGTTGTTCTACTTCGGCTTCGCCAGCGGCGGCCCCGCCTACTGGTGGTCGTGGCCGATGGTGTTCGTCGGCCAGTTCATGGTCGCGCTCTGCTTCGCGGAGCTGGCGGCCCGCTACCCGGTCGCCGGCTCGGTCTACAACTGGTCGAAGAAGATAGGCAATCCGCACCTGGGGTGGCTCGCCGGCTGGATGATGCTCACCGCCTCCATCGTGTCGATCGCAGCGGTCGCGTTGGCCTACCAGCTGACGCTGCCGCAGATCTCCGACGTGTTCCAGATCGTCGGGGACGGCACCGGCAAGTACGACGTGGCGACCAACGCGGTCATCCTGGCCGCGGTGTTGATCCTGTTCACCACCCTGGTGAACGCCTTCGGCGTCAAGCTGATGGCCCGGATCAACACGGCGGGCGTGTTCATCGAGCTGATCGCCACCGTCGTACTGATCGTGCTGTTCGCGGTGCACATCACGCGCGGCCCGCAGGTGGTCCTGGAGACCAACGGCACCGGGGACAGTTACGGCAACGGCTACCTGGGCGCGTTCCTCGTGGCCTCGCTGGCCTCCGCGTACGTCATGTACGGCTTCGACACGGCCGCCTCGCTGGGTGAGGAGTCGCTGGACCCGACCCGGAACGCGCCCCGCGCGATCATCCGGGCGATCGTCGCCTCGTTCCTCCTCGGTGGCCTGATCCTGCTTCTGGCGCTGATGAGCGTCTCCAGCCTGAAGGGCGAGCAGCTGTCCACGGACGGTCTGCAGTACGTCGTGCTCAATGTGCTCGGTCCTACGGCCGGCAAGGCGATGCTGTGGTGCGTCCTGATCGCGGTCACCGTCTGTGCCCTGGCCGTCCACACGGCCGCGGTGCGGCTGGCGTTCGCGATGGCCCGGGACAACAACCTGCCCGCGTCCTCGAAGCTGGCCAAGTGCCACCCGCGCTTCCAGACGCCGGTGCTGCCGACGGTGATCATCGGTGTCCTGGCGCTGGCGATCCTCGTGGTCAACATCCGTCAGCCGCAGATCTTCACCGTGGTGACCAGCATCGGCATCATCATGATCTATCTGGCCTACCTGGGCGTCACCGTGCCGATGCTGGTGGCGCGGCTGCGCGGCAAGTGGCAGCCCGCCGGGGACGGCAGGTTCTCGCTGGGCCGCTGGGGCGTCCTCGTGAACATCCTCGCCGTCGTGTGGGGCGCGGGTATGACCCTCAACCTGATCTGGCCGCGCGCCTCGGTCTACAACGCCACCGCCCCGTTCCACTGGTACCTGCAGTGGGGCGCCGTCCTCTTCGTCGGGATCATCGCCGGCGGCGGCTTCGCCTACTACTGGTTCATCCAGCGACACAAGACGGGCGTGCTCGCCGAGCACCGGGTGATCGCCGAGGCCGGCACCACACCGCCCGCGCCGCCCGCCACACCCGTCGTCTCCCCGGCGGCCGACTGAGCGCCGGCTCCGCGGGAACCGACGCAGCACAGCAATACAAGGAGGCCAACTCCCCATGCAGGCAGATGAGTTCGACTATGTCGTGGTCGGCGGCGGCACCGCGGGAAACGTGGTGGCGGCCCGGCTCTCCGAGGATCCGTCGGTCACGGTATGCGTACTGGAGGCGGGACCCAGTGACGTCGGCGACGACAACGTCCTGAAACTGGAACGCTGGATGGGCCTGCTGGAGTCCGGTTACGACTGGGACTACCCGGTCGAACCGCAGGCCAGCGGCAACAGCTTCATGCGGCATGCGAGAGCGAAGGTCCTGGGCGGCTGTTCGTCCCACAACTCCTGCATAGCCTTCTGGGCACCGGCGGAGGACCTCGACGACTGGGCGGCCGCGGGCTGTACGGGCTGGTCGGCGGCCGACCTCTTCCCGCTCTACCAGCGCCTGGAGACCAATGACGCGCCCGGCGACCACCACGGCCGCACCGGCCCGGTCAAGCTCCGCACGATCAAGAGCGAGGACCCGTGCGGCACCGCCCTGCTGGAGGCCTGCGCCCAGGCGGGTATCCCGACGACGCCCTTCAACACCGGCACGACCGTGATCCGGGGCGCCAACTGGTTCCAGATCAACTCCGACGAGAACAACATCCGGCAGTCCTCGTCGGTGGCGTATCTGCACCCGATCATGGGCAAGCGCCCGAACCTGGAGGTACGGACCGGGGTCCGCGCCAAGAAGCTGGTGCTCGACGGGCGGCGCTGCGTCGGCGCCGAGTACCTCGACCCGGACCTCATCCACACCCGGACCGTGCGCGCACGGCGCGAGGTCGTCGTCTCCTGCGGCGCCATCGACACCCCGAAGATCCTGATGCTCTCGGGCATCGGCCCCGCCCAACACCTGCGCGAGGTGGGGGTGGACGTGGTCGTGGACTCGGCCGGCGTCGGCGAGAACCTTCAGGACCACCCCGAGGGCGTCATCATGTGGGAGGCCGCCCAGCCGATGCCCGCCACGTCCAACCAGTGGTGGGAGGCGGGCATCTTCTACGACACAGAACCGGGCCTGGACCGGCCGGACCTCATGTTCCACTACGGGTCCGTCCCGTTCGACATGAACACGGCACGACACGGCTACCCCACGTCCGAGAACGCGTTCTGTCTGACGCCGAACGTCACGCGCGCGAAGTCCCGGGGGACCGTGCGGCTGCGCACCCGGGACTACCGGGACAAGCCGAAGGTCGATCCGCGTTACTTCACGCATGAACACGATGTGCGGGTGATGACGTACGGCCTACGTCTCGCCCGGCACATCGCGGCGCAGCCGGCGCTGAGCGGGTGGGCCGGGGCCGAGCTGGCGCCCGGGCCCGACGTGCGGACCGACGAGGAACTGCTGGACTACATCCGCAAGACCCACAACACCGTCTACCACCCCGCGTGCACCGTGAAGATGGGCGCGGACGACGACGCCTCGGCCCCGCTCGACGCGCGGTTGCGGGTCAAGGGGGTGGAGGGATTGCGGGTGGCGGACGGGTCGGTCATGCCGGATCTCGTGACCGTGAATCCCTGCATCACGACGATGATGATCGGCGAGAAGTGTGCGGATCTTTTGAGGGCCGACGCGTAATCGCCGCGCCGGCAAGGCAGTGGGGAACCGCGGGTCCGTCGGAGCTGGTCGCGCAGTTCCCCGCGCCCCTCAAGGGGCGGCTGCGGTGGGCCTCTTGTACATGCGTGTCGCGGTGATCTCCGTGTGTACCGCCTCCCCCGCCTGGGGCTGCTTGGGCAGTCCCGGGCGGAGGTGTTCCTCGACGCTGATGTACTTCAGGCCCGCTCGTAGGTCCGCGTCGTTGCGGAGGCGGATGACCAGGGGGAACTCCGCCAGGGCGGTCGTGTCGAAGAGGCCCGTGGTGTAGAGGAGCTGGACGCCCAGCGCGTCCGACACGGCCCGCTGAAGTTCCAGCAAGTACGTGGCGTTGGCCCGGCCGATGGGGTTGTCGAGGAAGAGCGTGCCGGCGTGGCGGTGCTTGTCACGGCCCCGGTCGTTGCTGCGCAGCGCGGCCATCGTGCAGTAGAGGGCGATGGCGGCGGTGAGCAGCTGGCCGCCCGAGAAGACGTCGCCCATCTGTCCGACGGGGACCCGCTCGGCCCTCAGCACGGCGTCCGGCTTTAGGATCTCGACGGCGACGCCCTTGGGCTGGAGCGCGGCGCTGACGCCCCGGAGCAGCAGGGACATGCCGTCGCGGCGCATGTCCGAGTTCTTCTTCACCGCCGCGCGAGTCGCCTCGTCGACCACCTCTCCGAGGCGTTCGGTGAGGGTGGCCTGGTCGGGCTCCTCGAAGCGGATCCGCAGGAACTCCTGCCCGGACCACTCCCCCAGCCCCTCGGGGAGCCTGGACAGCCGCTGGGCGGAGCGGAGGGTCGCGAGGGCCGACTCCACCAGGCCCCGCAGCCGGTCGACGATCGAGTCCCGGTTGCGTTCCAGCTGGGCCAGCTCGTCCGTGAGGACCCGGAGCCGGGGCGCGAAGGCGTCCGCCCACTTCTGGGCGTGCTCGGGGAGCGAGGAGGCGGGCAGCTCGCGGATCTGCTGGCGGGCGGGGGTGCGGACCTGTTCGTAGCGGGTGGAGTTGGCGTGGCGTACGAGGACATCACTGGCCTCGCGTACGGCGCCCTCGGCCGCGGAGAGGTCGGCGGCGCAGCCGCGCAGGGAGCGGCGGGCCTCGGCGGCGGCCTTGCGGGCCTCTTCGAGGCTGCCGGGGTAGGGCTCGGGTTCTTCCTGGTCGTCGTCCGTGGAGTGGTCGCGCAGGAGGTCCCGGAGCAGGGCGGCGGTCTCGTCGAAGCCGCCGGCCGCGTCCTCGGCGGCGCGGTGGGAGTCCAGCAGCTCGGCGTGGGCCTCACGGGCCTGGGTCAACGCCTCGGTGTGGGAAGCGAGTTCGGCGGTGGCGGTGCGCAGCAGGGCCTGGGCGTGGTCGGCGTCGCGGGGGAGCAGCTCCTCGGGCAGCTCGGTGTGCGCCTCACCGTCCTCGGGCGCGTGCCGCTCCGCCTCGCCGCGCAGCCGCCCGAGCTGCTCGCTCGCGGTCGACACACGGGTTTCGAGGAGCTGTACGAGTTCCTCGGCGCGGGCGGCGGCCGCCTGCCGGGAGGGCCCGTCGGAGCCGTCGGGTGACTGGAGCAGTTGCTCGGCGCGGTTGCGGACCTTGTTGGTCAACCGGTCCAGCTCGGCGATCGCGGCGCTCTCGTCGCTCTCGGCCCGCGCCTGCTCGGCCCGCAGATCGGCGCCGACGCCGACCTTCTCGTACACCTGGGAGGCGGCGCGGTAGGCCTCACGGAGGGCGGCGAGGGGCTGCTTGGGCGCGCCGGCGTCCGTCTCCGGTACGTCGTCGGGGGCGCCCGCGATCTCCGCGCGCTCGGCGCGCAGCGCACGCGCCGTGCGGCGGGCGTCGTCGGCGCCGCGCTGGGTGGCACGCCGGTCCTCGTCGGCGGCTCGGGCCCGCTCCAGGCAGGACTGGGCGCGGGCCTCGGACTCGGCGGCCTCGTCGGCGAGTTCGCGCAACTTGACCTGCCAGCCGGCGCGCTCGCGCAGACGGAAGGCGAGTCCGGCGAGAGCGTCGGCGGCGCGGCGCGCCTTCTGCGCGGCCTCCTGCCGCTCGTCGCGCACCTGGGCCGCCTCGGCCGCCGCCTCATCGGCCTCGGCCCGCACGGTCCGCGCCTCCGCCAGCTCCGCCTCGGCCTCCTCGGCGAACGCCCGCGTCTCCTGGGCGGCCGCGGCCAGCTCGGTGAGCCGCCCGGCCGGGCAGCCCGTGCGCCACGAGGCGAGCCGCGCGGCGAGCTCCCGGTCCTTGCCGAGGCGGGCCGCCAGCTCGCGGATCTCCTCGTCCCGCTCGGTGGCCCGCGCGCGCAGCGCCTGCCGCTCCTCGTCGGCGGCGCGCTCGTCGTGCATGGCCGGGTTCGGCGGGACGAGGAACACGTCGGGAGAGGGGCCGTCGCCCGCGTCCACAGGCGGCGTCGGTGCGAGCAGGGCGGCTGCCGTGCCGACGGCCACGGCGGACCTCGGGAGCAGTGCGGCGGCGCTCAGCGCCTCGCGGGCCCGGGCGTGCGAGGCCGGGTCGGTGATGATCACGCCGTCGACCAGCTCCGGGCGCGCGGCCAGCACGCGCGCGTGGTCGACGGGGTCCACGGCCTGGGCGAGGTAGCGCCAGCCGGGGAGGGCCGGGATGCCGTGCTCGCCGAGGAACTCGACGGTGGCCAGGACGTCCGGACCCGGCGGCAGCAGCCCGCCGTCGCCGAGGGCGCCCAGGATGCGGGAGTCGTCGGCGGCGGCGGTGCGCAGCTCGAAGAGGTGGCGCTCGGCGGACGACACGTTCTCGTCGAGCAACTCGCGCAGCTCGTCGGCGAAGCGGTCCAGCTCTTCGGGGGTGAGGGGGCCTTCGGCGGCAGCGGGCGTGGCTTCGGCGGAACCGGACTCCGTACGCGCGCCGTCGGCCACCGCGCCCTCGGCTCCGGCGTTCTTCGCGGCCGCGGCACGGCCCGCGCCCTCGGCGCTGCGCGGCACGGGCACCCCGGGCCGCGCCCCCGGCAGGCTCAGCAGCTCCGCCAGCCGCTCCTCCCCGGCCAGGGCCTCCGCCGTGCGCCGCTCCCCGTCGTAGGCGCGCTCGGCGGCGACGGCCGCGTCCGCCGCGCGGGCGGCCGTCAGCTCCGCGCGGGACTCGGCGGTGGCCGCCTCCCGGGCGTGCTCGGAGGCACGGCGCGAGGCCTCGCGCGCGGTGTCCCAGGCGGCGACGGCCGACTTCTCGGCGTCACTGGCGGCGAGGGCGGCCCGGGCCGGATCGGCGTCGGGCGCGCTGTCGTCGAGCCAGCCCGCGCGGACCGCCTCGGCGGTCTCCTGCTCGACCTCGCTGAGCCGCTGCTTCAGATGCCCGACCTCGCTGCGGGCGCGCTGCGCCTCGGTGGCGGCGACCGTCGCGTCCCGGTGGGCGGCTTCGCCGATCTCCTGCAGGGCGGCCGACCGCTCCTCGCCCTCGTTCGCCAGGTTCTCGGCGCCCTCGGCGGCGGCGTGCAGGGCGCGTACGAGGTCGACGGCGGCCTTGGCGCGGGCGGCGAGTGCCGGGGCCGCGTCCCGTTCGGCTTCCTGGATGGCGGCGGCCACGCGCGCGACGCGGTCGGCTGCCGCCCGGTGCCTGAGCACGGCTTCGGCGGCCTGCCAGGCGGAGTGCAGGGTGCGCGCGTCGGCCAGCTCCCGCTTCTGCGCGGCGGCCGACTTCTCGGCGGCGGCCAGCGCCAAGGAGGCGTGCCGGTAGGCCAGTTCGGCCGCGATCAGCGCGCTGCGGTCCCGGGCGGCCTCGGCGTGCGTCACCGCGTACGCGGCGGCGGTGACGCGCTGGGCGAGGTCAGCGCCCCGCACCCGCTCCCGCGTGCCCCGTGCCGACAGCCGCCGGACCAGGGTGCGGGTGCGCCGCTCGGCGCCCGTGTGGATGTCCCGCGCCCGCGACCGCGCCTCGGCGGCCTCGACGATCCGCCCGAGCAGGTCCACGGACCCGGCGGTGAAGTCCCGCTCGGCGATCAGCTCGGACCGCCGCCCCAGTTTGTTGCCGAAGCCGGAGACCAGGTCGGCGAGTCCGTCGGTGTCGCGCGTGTCGGTGACGGCCCGCAGCAGCAGATCGGTGAAGTCGGAGTCCTTCTTCACCGCGAACAGGCCGGCGGCCTCGCCCTCGTCCGCGTTCATCTCCCGCTGGTACCGGAAGAGTTCGGGGTCGAGTCCGAGGGCCGTCAGATGCTCGTTCCAGCGGTCGTGGATCTCCTCCCAGTGCACTTCGAGGTGCGGATACGCCTTGCCCGCCTCGGTGATCGCGTCACGGAATCCCTTCATGGTCCGCCGCCGCCCCTGCGCGCCGGACGCGCCCTCGACGGACGGCCGTACGGCGGTGGACTCGGCCACAGGCAGGTTGTCCAGGCTCAGCCCGGGCCCGGGCCGGAAGGAGTACCAGGCCTCGGCGAACTTTCTGGGGTCGTTGGAGACCTGCCGCCCCCGCCACTCGCTCACCTTGCCGACGACGACGCATTCACCGGTCAGCGTGTGCTGCCACTCCAGCGCGACATGGCCGCAGTCGTCGGCCAGCAGGAACTTCCGCAGGACGCCCGAGCTGGCACCGCCCAGGGTGTTCCGGTGGCCCGGCAGCATCACCGAGAAGATCAGCTTGAGCAGGACCGACTTGCCACCGCCGTTCTCCAGGAAGAGCACGCCGGCGGGGGCGGGCCGACGCGGCGGCCCGGTCGGCTCCTCCTCGAAGAACTCCGCCTGCTGCGGCGCGGGGTCGGGCACGTACTCGCCCACACCTCTCAGGTCCAGCACGGTGTCGGCGTAACGCGCACCGGCCGGCCCGATGGAGTAGAGGCGGACCCGGGACAGCTCGTACATGGCGGCGGACTTTCGCGGTCGTAACGGTGGTGCGGTCGGTGGTGCGTGAAGCTGGGGATGTCGGTGGTGCGTCAGGGATGTCGGGCGTTTCAGGGATCTCGGGAGTTTCAGGGATGTCGGGGCTACGGAGTGGCCTGGAATCAGGAGTGGAACGGCAGCCCCGCGTCGCCCACCAGCTCCAGATCATCGGTGTCCTCGGCGGGCAACAGTGTGGCCGTGCCGTCGGTGACCGGCACGATGCCCAGCTCCAGCAGCTCGGCCATCGCGGCGCTGCCCGCCATGTCCCGCACCTGGAGCTGATAACGCGCGGTCGTCCGATACGTACCGCCGTTGTCGTCCCCCGTGCGCTGGAGGAAGCCCGATTCGGTCAGGAAGCCCACCGCCTTGCCGATGATGCCGGTGGTGGACCCCGCCAGTCGGCGGGCGTCCTTGGTGGCCCCGGTGGAGCTGCGTCTCGCCCAGATCCGCCAGGCCGACTCCAGTCCTGGGGCGTCGCTGGCCGGGTCGGTGTTCTCCCCCTGCTCCTCGGCCCGCTCCTCCAGCCGCCGACAGGCCTGGCGTACGAAGGCGTCGACCCCGTTGACCGACACCCGCCCGATGTACCCGTCGTCCGCGAGATCCTCCGGCCGGGGAAAGGCCATCGCGGCGACCGCGAGATGCGCCAGCCCGTGCAGGAACCGGTCCACCGAGTCCGCCGACGTCCGCCGCGCGTAGTCCCCCATGCGCACCGCGAACACCGAGTCCTCGGCCGCCGTCACCGCCATCCCCGCCCGGGGCGAGACCTCCAACACGACCAGCCCGAGCCCGGCGGCCACGGCATCGGCCAGCCGCGCGAACGCCGGATCCTCCCGATATCGCCGCAGCAGTTCCCCGTACTCCTGGTCCCGGGCAGGCTGCAACTTGGGCTGCAGCCCGAAGGCGACGAGCCGAGCCGCGTCAGCGGCGTCGGCGGGGGTGAGGGCGGCGGCCACCGGAGCGGCAGCGACTTCCGGCTCACTCCACTCGACGTGCTCACTCACGGCAGAACTCCTTGATCTCATGGCAAGAGGGCGGGGCAGCAAGGTAAGGGGCGCGGGGAACCGCGCCACCAGTCACGGACGACCCGCACCCGACGCACGCCCGGCGGTTTCTCGGCTCTCCCGGCGGAGCGTTCACGCCGCCTCCCTGTCCGCTGCCATCCCCGCCGCGTCCAGCAAGGCCATCCCCACGATCAGATCGGCCCCGCCGAACTCGGGATCGTCCAACTCCGTCCCGTCGTCCACGGCGAACAGGAGCTTCTCCTCCCCCTGCCGATAAGCCGTACCGACGGGCGGGCTGGCCGCATGCACGGCCAACAGGGCTACCAGGTAAGGCAGTTCAGGATCCTGAAGCCGCGCCTCCGCCAACAGCCCGGACAACCGCCGCGGCGCGTCCGCCGGCAGGTCCAGCAGCTCCTTCGCCGCGGCCAACTGCTCCTCGCTGAACCGGCTGTCGTCGGGCGTGGCGATCAGATCCGGCTCCGGCATCTCCGCACCGAGGTGCTCCCGCTCCACCGGCGGCGTGAACAGCAGATCGACGAGATCCCCGACCCGCACGGACACCGGTGTACGCATGCCCGTCCCGCGCGCGAAGAACGCGTCGGTCACCCGCCGGGCCCGCTCCACGGGCAGTGGAAGCAGAGGCGCGACGAGATGCCCGTACAGGTCGATCCCCGACGTCGTCATCGGTGTGGCGAACGCCTGTCGGTCCTGCTCCGCGCGGAACAGCGGGCCGGCCTCCAGCAGCCGGGACTGGAGCTGTGTGTGGCGCCGGATGCAGTCCTTGACGATGTCGACGAGCTCGGCGGCGCGCCGCTTGTGCTCGGGGTCCTCGGACTCGTCGCGGGCCTTGCGGATGTTGGTGAGGATCGCGTTCTCGTGGCGGTAGCGGTCGGCGACGTGGTCGAGCGCCTCGGCGATCATGTCGGGGACGGTCTGGAGCCAGTCGACCGCGCGGACATTGCGCCGGGTGGCGTCCAGTGCCTTCCTGAGCGTCTCCGAGTACTGCACGGTCCGGTACCGGGCCTGCTCGGCGGCGAGCTGGGCGTCGGCGAGGCGGCCCCGGCTGATCAGCACCTCCAGCTTGACCTCGGCGGCGATCTGGGCGCTGGTGACATCGGTGTCGAGGGCACCCACCAGGACGTTGACGGCCTCGTCGGTCGTACGGAGGTAGACACCGCCGCCGTAGCCGGGGACCTCCTCGATGAGCTTGAAGTCGTAGTCGCGGCGGACATAGGTGCCGTCCGGCGCGAACGTCCCGTACACGGCCCGGAAGCCCCGGTCGACGCTGCCGACGTTGATCAGGTTCTCCAGGACCCAGCGGGCCACCCGCTCGTGCTCCTCGACCGGGCGCTGCGGGGCCTGGGCGGCGATGCGCGGGATGAGGCGGGCGACGATCTGGTCGTGGTCCGCGCCCGTATCGAAGTCCATGTTCAGTGTGACCAGGTCGATGGCGGCGAGGGCGACCTCGGCCATGCCGTACACCGAGTACTCACCGGCGAGGTTCGCCTTGCGGGCGTCCAGGTCGTGCAGCGGCGCGGTGCAGGCGAGCGCGCGCAGCCGCCGCGCCAGTCCCTCGTCGGCGGCCGGGCCCGGTGCGGGGCGCGACCCCGCGCTGAACTGGGGCGGAACACTGTCCGTCGATGCGGGTGAAGTCACGCTGCACAGACTAGGTCCTGGGTCTGACAACAACCCAAACGCTTCCCCGCGTCCCTTACGGGGCGCTGTCCATCACCCTTCGCCCGTAGACCTCCACCAGGCCCTGGAGCGAGTCGTCGAGATAGGCCGCCAACATCCGCTCCGCCTCGTCCCGCTCCCCCCGCTGCAGCGTCTGCAGGATCAGCAGGTTTCGCGCCAGGTACGGCTCGTACAACTTGCGCGGATTGTCCACCACGTGGAAGGCGAGCCGGAGTTCGGCGAAGACGCTGCGCATCAGCTCGTCGGTGCGGGCGCTACCGGCGAGGGCGACGAGTTCGCGGTGGAAGTGGATGTTGGCGGTGGACACACCTTTCCAGTCACCTTCGCGGGCCTCGCGCTGCCCCTCCGCAACGGCTTCGGCGAGCCCGTCGAGGCCGTACGGCGGCTCACCGAGCCCGCGTACGACGGCGCACTCGACGAGGCGGCGGGTGCGGTAGATGTCCTCGACGTCCTCGACGGTCAGCACCCGCACGAAGACCCCGCGGTTGAGCTCGTGCACGAGGAGCCGTTCATGGGTGAGCAGGCGGAACGCCTCACGGAGGGTGTTGCGGGACACACCGAGGGCGCCGCCGATGCTGTCCTCGGACAGCCGCGTCCCGGGCAGGAAGAAGCCCTCGGCGATCCGGCTCCGGAGGATGTCCGAAACCCGCTCGGCGGTGCTGGTCCGCCCCAGGAGGGCGCGATCGTCGGCAAGGCCGGTCAGTTCGGGGGCCATGCCCGGAATTCAACCGCAGACACAAGAACGAAACAACATGGGTATTGAGGGATCGTTCAACGATCCTCTACCTTGCTGGGCAGGCGCCCTCCGCTCGTCCCCGGCGCCGCCCGCTCCCGCACGGCACTGCGACGCACCGCGACGCACATCGAGGCGCCAAGGCGCACCACGGAACAGCACTACGGCACGGCACCACGACGCACCGCAACACGGCACGGCTCAGTCCTCACGCACTCTCCTCCCTCACTGCGAGGTGCCCATGAGCACGACCCCTCCCTCCCCGGCCCTGAGTTCCACCACCAAGCCCGGCCCGGACGAACCGGCTTCCGACGACGGCGCGTTCGGCTGGCTGCGCGCCCTCGGCCCGCGCGGCCGACGCGCCTTCGGCGGCGCGTTCGGCGGCTATGCGCTCGACTCGTACGACTACTTCACGCTGCCGCTGAGCATGGTCGCGCTGGCGGCCTACTTCGGCCTGGACAGCGGCCAGACCGGGCTGTTCACCACGGTCACCCTGGTCGTCTCGGCGATCGGCGGCGCCGCCGCGGGTGTGCTCGCGGACCGGATAGGGCGCGTGAAGGCTCTGATGATCACCGTCGCGACGTACGCGGTGTTCACCGTGGCCTGTGGCTTCGCGCCCAACTACGAGACCCTGCTGGTCTTCCGCGCCCTTCAGGGACTGGGCTTCGGCGGTGAGTGGGCGGTCGGCGCGATCCTGGTCGCCGAGTACGCGAGCGCCAAGCACCGGGGGCGCACGCTCGGCGCCATCCAGAGCTCCTGGGCCGTGGGCTGGGGACTGGCCGTGATCGTCTACACGATGGTCTTCTCGTTCTTCGACGACGACCTCGCCTGGCGCGTCATGTTCTGGACCGGCGCACTGCCCGCACTGCTGGTGGTCTGGGTGCGCCGCTCGGTGAAGGACGCGCCCGAAGCGGCGGCCGCGCGGGAGCAGAGCGCCGAGAAGGGCTCGTTCGCCGCGATCTTCCGGCGAGGCACGGCCACCGCTCCCGGACTGCTGCGCACCACGGTCTTCGCGGTGCTGCTCTCCACCGGTGTGCAGGGCGGCTACTACACGCTGGCGACCTGGGTCCCCACGTACCTGAAGACGGAGCGCGGCCTGTCGGTCGTCGGCACCGGCGGCTACCTCACCTTCCTGATCTCCGGCGCCTTCATCGGCTACCTCACCGGCGGCTATCTCACCGACCGGCTGGGCCGGCGCCGGAACATCTGGCTCTTCGCCGTGCTCTCGGCGCTGTGCATCCTGGCGTACGCGAACATCCCCAGCGGCGCCAACACCCTGCTCCTGGTGCTCGGTTTCCCGCTCGGGTTCTGCATGTCGGCCATCTTCAGCGGCTTCGGCTCGTTCCTCAGCGAGCTGTACCCGGCGGCCGTCCGGGGCACCGGGCAGGGCTTCACGTACAACACCGGGCGGGCGGTGGGCGCGATCTTCCCCACCACGGTCGGCTTCCTGGCCGACAGCTGGGGCGTGGGCGGCGCGCTGATCTTCGGCGCGATCGGCTACGGCCTGGCGGCGGTGGCCCTGCTCGGCCTTCCGGAGACGCGCGGAAAGGAACTGGTGTGAACCACGTGACCACCCAGGACCGCCCCCGCCCCCGCCCCCGCACCAGCACCAGCAGCGGCACCGGCAGCACGCAACCCCCTCCGCCCGACCGCCCCTTGACCCTCGTCGACCCGCACGCGCACGCGTGGACCCCCGAAGAGGCACGCTCCCGGTTCCGTTCGGGCGTGTCGGGCCCCACGGCCGGGGTCGCCGCCGGCCACACCCAGGCGAACCTGATCTCGGTGCCCGCCGACTGGGCGTACGACATGCTGCTGTTCTGCCAGCGCAACCCCAAGCCGTGTCCCGTGCTCGACGTCACGGACGCGGGCGCGTGGACGACTCCGCTGGCGGAGAGCGCGGACCTGCGTACGGATCTGCCGCGCTACCGGGTCTGGGAGCACGGCGAGTTGGTGGCCGAGCCGACGGAGGTGGTGGACGTCTGGCGGGACGATCTGGTGTCGTTCCTGATCGGCTGCAGCTTCACCTTCGAGTGGGTGCTCACCGAGGCGGGCGTCCCGATGCGCCACATCGAGCAGGGCCGCAACGTCTCCATGTACGTCACCGGCCGTCAGTGCCGGCCCGCAGGGCGCGTGCGCGGCCCGATGGTGGTGTCGATGCGCCCCGTGCCTCCCGAGCACCTGGCCGCCGCGATCCGGGAGAGCAGCCTGCTCCCGGCCGTGCACGGCGGCCCGGTGCACTGCGGCGAGGCGGCCGGCCTCGGCATCGCGGACCTGTCCCGCCCGGACTTCGGCGACCCGGTGGACGCCGAACCGGACGACATCCCGGTGTTCTGGGCCTGCGGGGTGACACCGCAGGCCGCGGTGATGGCCTCACGCCCGCCGTTCGCGATCACCCACGCACCGGGCCAGATGTTCCTGACCGACGCCCGTGACGAGCAGTATCGCGTGCTCTGACGGGCGATCCGACGGGAGCCGTGATCCCACGGGAGCCGTGCCCAGGAGACGGGCAGAACGACCACCGGACCGACCACCGGACCGACCACCGGAACGACCACCGGACCGACCACCGGAACGACCAGCAGAATGGGACCCATGATCTCCATCGACCTCAACGCCGACCTCGGCGAGGGCTTCGGCCGCTGGACGCTGACAGACGACGAGCAGTTGCTGTCCGTCGTCACCAGCGCCAACGTGGCCTGCGGCTTCCACGCCGGGGACGCGGCCACCATGCGCCGTGTGTGCGAGCTGGCGGCCGAGCGCGGTGTACGGGTCGGCGCCCAGGTCTCGTACCGCGACCTGGCGGGCTTCGGGCGGCGCGCGATGGACGTGCCGCCCGCCGAACTGGCGGCCGAGGTGGCCTACCAGATCGGCGCCCTGGAGGTCTTCGCACGCGCGGCGGGCACGCGCGTGTCGTACGTGAAACCGCACGGCGCGCTCTACAACCGTGTCGTGCTCGACGAGGAACAGGCGGCGGCGGTGGTCGACGGGGTGCTCCTCGCCGACGCCTCGCTGCCCGTCCTCGGCCTTCCCGGCTCGCGCTTCCTCAAGGTGGCCGAGGGGGCGGGACTGCCCCCCGTCACCGAGGCGTTCGCGGACCGCGCGTACACCGACCAGGGCACACTGGTGCCGCGCGGCCAGGACGGTGCCGTGATCACGGACGCCGATGCCGTGGTCGGGCGGTCGGTCGAGCTGGCCCGCTCCGGCACGATCGTCTCCCGCTCCGGGGAACGCATCCCCGTCCGCGCCCGCTCCCTGTGCCTGCACGGGGACACTCCGGGCGCGGTGGAGCTGGCCCGGCGGGTGCGGACCGAACTGACGGCGGCCGACGTGCGCGTGGAGGCGTTCGCATGAGGACGCTCCCGGTGGGGGACCGCGCGCTGCTGATCGAGGTGGGCACGGGTGAGGAGGCCGAGGCCCTGCACGCCGAGCTGCTGCGCCGCCGCGCGACGGGCGAGCTGGCGGCGACCGAGATCGTCCCCGCGGCCCGCACGGTGCTCCTGGACGGCCTCGACGACCCGTCCCGCCTCGCCGAGCGCCTCACCGCCTGGGACGTACCGCCCGTCGCCGCGCGCGCGGAGGACGTCGTCGAGATCCCCGTACGGTACGACGGCCCCGATCTGCCGGATGTCGCCGCCCATTGGGGTGTCGACGAGGCGGAGGTGGCCCGTATCCACGCGTCGGCCGAGTTCCGGGTGGCCTTCTGCGGCTTCGCCCCCGGCTTCGGCTACCTCACCGGGCTGCCCCGCGAGGTCCCCCGCCGGGCGACCCCGCGGACGGCCGTCCCGGCGGGGTCGGTCGCCCTGGCCGGCCCGTACACCGGGGTCTACCCGCGCTCCTCCCCCGGCGGCTGGCAGCTGATCGGTACGACGGACACCGTTCTGTGGGACCACGCGCGCGTGCCGGCCGCGCTGCTGGCACCGGGCACCCGCGTCCGCTTCACGCCCCTGGGGACGTCGTGACGGACCATGCCCTCGTGGTGGTCCGCGCCGGTGCGCTGACCACCGTCCAGGACCAGGGTCGCCCCGGCCACGCCCACCTCGGCGTACCGCGCTCGGGAGCGCTCGACGCGCCCGCGGCGGCCTTGGCCAACCGTTTGGTGGGCAACCCCCCGCAGGCCGCCGTTCTGGAGACCACCCTCAACGGCTGTTCCGTCCGCCCCCGCTCGACGGTGACCGTCGCTGTCTGCGGCGCCCCGTGCCCCGTCACCGTGGACGGCCGCCCGGCCCCTTGGGGAGCACCGGTTCGGGTACCCGGCGGGGCTCTCCTCGATGTCGGTGCCGCTCGCTCCGGCGTACGCGGCTATCTGGCCGTCTCCGGCGGTGTGGCCGTGGAGCCGGTGCTCGGCAGCCGCTCCACCGATCTGCTGTCGGGTCTCGGCCCGGCGCCGCTGACGGACGGCACCGTGCTCCCGCTCGGCCGCCCGACCCATGTCCACGCGCGCGTGGACGTCGTCCCGCACCCGGCGCCGCCCTCGGAACTCGTCCTGCGCGTCACGCTGGGGCCCCGCGACGACTGGTTCACGGCCACGGCACTGCGCACCCTCACCAGGCACCCGTACACCGTCTCGTCCGCGAGCAACCGCATCGGGCTGCGCACGGAGGGACCCGCGCTAAAGCGTGCCCGGGCGGGTGAACTGCCCAGTGAGGGGATGGTGCTGGGCGCCGTCCAGGTGCCGCCGGACGGCCGCCCGGTCGTCTTTCTCGCCGATCATCCGACCACCGGGGGTTACCCCGTGATCGCGGTGGTCCGTCCCGCGGACCTGCCCGGCGCGGCCCAGGCCGCGCCGGGAACGCCAGTGCGGTTCATCGCCGTACGGCACCGCCGCTGACCAACCGCGCGTAACCGTCGCGTGTCCGTCGCCGGGGGCCGCCTCACGCCACCTCCGGCCGCTGTTCCGACACGGACAGTGCCGCCAGGGCCGACGCGACCGCGTGGGAGGCGGACAGGTCGAGGCGGGCGCTGGTGCCGCGCGCCTTGTGGCGCACCTCGGCGGCGGCGAGGGTGAGGAGCTGCGGCAGCAGGTCGGTGCAGCGCCGGGCCACCCAGCCCGTGCCCGCGGTGGCCAGCCACCACAGGCTGGCACCGCGGGTGGGCGTCGGGAACTCGGGCTCGGCGCAAGGAGCGGGGCCCGTGGCGATGCCGGCCTCCGTGAGCAGGGCGTGGAAGCGGACGGCGAGCTGCCGGTGCCCTCGCTCGCCGGGATGCAGCCGGTCCGCGCTCCACATCGCGCGGTCGGTCAGCCAGGCGCCCTCGGAGACGTGCAGATGCACCGCCCCATGGCGCTCGGACAGGGCGTGGACCACCGTGTTGACGGCCCGCTGGCGACGGGCGAGCGGCCTGGCGAGCGCCCCGGGCAGGCCGAGCATCGCCCCGGGGTCGGGCAGACACGCAGTGAGCAGGATCGTGCCCCGCTCCCGGAAGGCCCCGTAGATCTCGTCGAGGCGGGCGGCGACGGCGTGGATGTCGAAGGTGCAGCGGAGGGTGTCGTTGACGCCGATGACGACGGAGGCGATGTCCGGGCCGAGCGCGAGCGCGGCGGACAGCTGCCGGTCCAGCACGTCACGTGTCTGGGAGCCGCTGACGGCGAGGTTGCTGAACTCCACCGCGGGTCCGAGCCCCTCGGCGAGCAGCGCGGCCCAGCCCCGCCGGCCGCCCTCGGCGGGGTCGCCCACGCCCTCGGTGAGGGAGTCGCCGAGGGCCACGAACCGCAGGGGTCTCATCCGACGCCCTCCCGCACCGGGCGCCCGACGGTCGCGTCGTGCGCGGCGAGGAAGGCGTCCACCGCCGCCTGCCAGCCGAAGCACTCGGCACGCGCGCGTGCCGCCTCCCTGCGCTCGTCCTCGGGCAGGTCTAGGAGCAGCTCGACGGCGTCCGCGAAGGGGTCCCCGTTGTCCGCCGCCGTCGCCCCGGCCGACCCGATGACCTCCGGCAGCGCGGACGACGAGCTGGCCACCACGGGCGTACCGCAGGCCATCGCCTCCAGGGCGGCCAGCCCGAACGTCTCGGCGGGCCCAGGGGCCAGGGCCACATCGGCGGAGGCCTGCAGGGCGCCCAGCATGTCGCGGTCGCCCACATGCCCCAGGAAGGTCACCGGCAGGCCCTTCGCCCGCTGTTCGAGCCTGCCGCGCAGCGGCCCGTCCCCGGCGACGACCAGCACGGCCCGCCGTCCGCGCCTGAGCAGCGCCTCCAGGGCGTCGACGGCCGTACCGGGCCGCTTCTCCACCGACAGCCGGGAGCACATCACCAGCAGAACCTCGTCCCCGCGCGCGTGCCGCGCGCGCAGCCCCGGGTCCCGCAGCGCCGGGTGGCGTCCCACGAGGTCGACGCCGAGCGGTGCCCGTACGACGTTCCGGGCGCCGATCCGCACGAACTCCCGTTCCGCGAACTCGGTCGTGCACACGACCCGCGAGTAGGTGTGGGCGGTACGGACGTTGAGGGCGTCGGAGGCCCGTCGGGCCATGCCCTCGGAGAGGCCCCAGGTGCGCAGCACGCCGTCGGCGGTCTCGTGCGAGACCATCACCGCGCGCACCCTGGCCCGCCGGGCCCAGGCGCCGGTCCAGCGCAGCGTGGTGCGGTCGGAGACCTCCAGCCGGTCGGGCTCCAGCGATTCCAGCAGGCCGGCCACCCGCCGTTTGTCGATGAGGACCCGGTAGCCGCCGGTCCCCGGCAGCAGCGGCCCGGGCAGGGTGATGACCCGGCCCTGTTCGGTCTCGCGGTCGGTGTACCGCTCGCCGGGCACGACGAGCACGGCCTCGTGCCCGGCCGCCTCGAACCCCTTGCCCAGCTCCCGCAACGCGGTCCGCAGCCCACCCGAGGCGGGCGCGACGAAGTTGGCGAGCCGCACGATCCTCAGCCTCTGGGACGTGGTTCCGCTCATGCCGCCACCACCGTCCGCGCCGCGAGCACATCGGCGTAGTGCCCGATGAGCTGGTCGCCGACGGCCGCCCAGGTGCGGCCCTCGACCATGGCCCGTCCGGCGGCCCCGTACGCGGCCCGGAGTCCGGGATCGGCGGCCAGCGACCACACGGCGTCGCGTACGGCGGCCCCGTCGCGCGGCGGGACGAGCAGCCCGGTGCGCCCGTGGGCGACGAGGTCGAGCGGGCCTCCGGCGGCGGGCGCCACCACGGGAACCCCGCTCGCCATGGCCTCCTGCACGGTCTGGCAGAAGGTCTCGAAGGGGCCGGTGTGGGCGAAGACGTCGAACGAGGCGAAGATCCGGGCGAGCTCGTCGCCGGTGCGGCGGCCCAGGAAGACGGCGCCGGGCAGGGCTTCGCGCAGGCCCGGTTCGCTCGGCCCGTCGCCCACGACGACGACGCGTACGCCGTCCAGGCCGCATGCCCCGGCCAGCAGCTCGACCTGCTTCTCGGGGGCGAGTCGGCCGACGTAGCCGACGATCAGTTCACCGTTCGGGGCCAGTTCCCGGCGCAGCGCCTCGTCGCGCAGCTCGGGGCGGAACCGGACTGTGTCGACGCCACGCGGCCAGAGGCTCACCCGGGGCACGCCGTGTGCCTCCAGGTCGCGCAGGGCCGCGCTGGACGGCGCGAGGGTGCGGTCGGCGGCGGCGTGCACGGAGCGGATGCGCCGCCAGGCCGCCGCCTCGCCGGCGTGCACGTAGGTGCGGGCGTATCCGGCGAGGTCGGTCTGGTAGATGGCGACGGCGGGGACACCGAGGCGGGCGGCGGCCGCCATGCCGCGCACGCCGAGGACGAAGGGGCTGGCCAGATGGACGATGTCGGCCCGGTGTTCGACGATCGCCGCGGCGACTCTGCGACTGGGCAGGGCGACGCGGACCTGGGGGTAACCCGGGAGCGGAAGGGAAGGGACGCGGACGACGGGGCACGGTGCCTGGAGGTCGGCTCCGGCCCCGGTTCCCTGGGCGGTGGCCGGGGCCACGACGAGCGGGGCACGCCCCCGCGCGACGAGGTGTCGCGCGGTCTGCAGGGCGCAGTGGGCCACGCCGTTCACATCGGGGGGAAAGGACTCGGTCACTATGACGACACGCATACCGGTGTTGTCGTCGTGCTGGACGTGGCCGCGTCAACGTGGATCTTTCCGGGCGGGGAACGTCCCATGAGCGTTGCGCTGCGCACATGTCCAGGTCAGGCCACGTCCACGCCCACCTGACCTCCGAGTCACCCGATGTTCACACTGCGGGCATGTCAGGACCGATTCGGCTACGTACGGCTGTCTGGACCTCGGCCTCCTCGGCCGGGTCGGCGGCCAGGCGGCGAAGCTGGTCGACGACTCGCGTGTCCCCGGTCTCGGCGTACCGGGCGGCGATCTCGCGGGTGGTCTCCTCGCAGTCCCAGAGGCACTCGACGGCGAAGCCGGCCGGGAAGGAGGGGTCGGTGGCGGCGAGCGCGCGGGCGGCGCGGCCACGGAGGTGGGAGGAGGCGGTCTCGCGGTAGATGTGGCGCAGCACGGGTGCGGCGCAGGCGATGCCCAGGCGGCCGGTGCCGTCGACGAGGGTCCACAGGGTCGGCGCGTCGGGTCCTTCGCCGCGTACGGCCTCCCGCAGCGCGCCCAGCACCAGGTCGCTGTCCTTGGCTCCGCCGAGACAGGCGAGCATGCGCCCGGCGGCGGCGCCGAGGGGGTCCGGCCGGTGGACCCAGCCGCGCGCCCGGTCGACGGCGGCCACGCTGCGCATCCGTTCGAAGGCGTCGACGGCGGCCTCCACGACCATCGTCGTACCGTCGGTCACGGCGCCCTCGATCAGGTCGAGGGCGTCGGGATCGTTGCCGTCGGCGAGGTAGCGCAGGGCGGTGCAGCGGGCGCCGTCGTCACCGGATCGGGCGGCCTGGAGGATCTCGGGCCGGTCCTCGGGACCGGCGACGGCCGTGAGACACCGGGCGGCCGGCACATGGAGAACGGCTCCGCGTTCGATGCCCTGCTGGGCCCACTCGAACACGGCCTTGACGCTCCACCCCGGCCGGGGCCCGCTTGGTCGCATCTGCCGTTGCCAGCGGTCGAAACAGCCGGTCTCCTGGGCGGCACGCACGCGTGTGGCGATCGCCTCGCGGGCATCGTCGGCCCACAACCGCCAGGGCCGGGGCTCGAAGGCGTCACGGACGGCGGCGGCCAGTTCGGCCTCGCCCTGCGGATCGGTGGTGAAGCGGGCCAGGACGGGTTCGGCGAGGGCGCGCAGCCCTTCGTCGTCGTCCCTGAGGGCCAGCTCGTCGAGGGCCCAGGCCCAGCTGGTGCCCACGGCGGCGTACCTGCGCAGCAGTTCGAGCGCGTCCCGCCTGCCGTACGAGGCGAGGTGCCCGAGGACCGCGAGGGCCAGCCCGGTGCGTGACTCGTCGGTGTCCAGCACGTCCTCGGCGTCGAAGAGGTGCCGCTCGATCTCGTCGAGCTCACCGCCGAGGTCGAGGTAGAGACGGGCGTAGTACAGGGAGCGGTTCTCCACCTGCCAGTCGTGGCGGGGGTCGCTCAGCACACAGTGGTTCAGTGCCGCGAGCGCCTCGGCCCGCGGGGCGGTGAGGGCGTGCAGGGTGCCGTCGCCGCGGCCCCGCTGCAGCAGGCCGAGCAGCGTACCGCTGGGCGCTATGACCGGTTCGAACATGGGAAACAGCCTCACATCAAGCGTCGACGCAACCGGGGTTCTTGCTTCACCTGGCCGCGTGACAACACGTCGGGGCGCCCGCCGTTTCCTGCTTGCTGTAGACCATCTTCCTCTGCCTCTCGTCGGTGGCCCATGCGGACCGCATCACGGCCCACGCGGTGCGGCAACACCTGCCCAGCCATCATGTCCGTGAATCACGACGTCATGATGACCCGGCGGTTCGTCCTGCCGCGACCGAAATTTCCGGCGGCCCTGTACCGCCTCCCCCGTCTTTTGCGTTTTGCCTGGTCAGAACATGTGGATCAGTGTGTTGCGAACAGTTCGAGCAGTTCCGTCTTGCCGAACATCCGGGCGGTGTCCACCGCGTTCGGAGTGCCCGCGAGCGGGTCGGCCCCGCCTTCCAGAAGGACCCGGATGACGCTCTCCTCACCCTTGAAAACCGCGCCGGCGAGCGGAGTCTGGCCCCGGTCGTTGACGCGGTCGGCCTCACCACCGCGGGCCAGGAGGGCCCGTACCGCGTCGGCGTGACCGTGGTAGGCGGCGAGCATCACGAGCGAGTCGCCGCGGTCATTGGTGAGGTTGGCCGGAACACCCGCGTCGACGTACGCCACGAGTGCCTCGGTCTCGCCCCTCCGGGCCAGATCGAAGATCTTGGTCGCCAGCTCCACGACCTCAGGGTCGGGGGCTTCGCTCATCGCCGGGACCACCTCTCACATACGCACCGCAAGCCGAACGGGTGAGTCGCCAGAGTACTGGCTCATCGCGCACAAGCGCGGACAGAGCCGAGGCAAAGATCACATCGAGTCCCGTCGTGCGCAACAGCCCAGCCCGGACGGCCCAACGCCGATTCGGCCATACAGGCGAAATCGGCAGGATTTCACCCAGTTGCACCTTTTATCGTATGGATACATGCTGTGACCTTGGAAGAACTCATGGTGACTGTCCCCTCAACCAGGAGAGCCCAAATGATCCTGAACATCTCAGGCGTCGTCCTGCTCGGCGTCATCGTCTTCCTGTTCTTCCGCAAGGACGGCCTGAAGGCCTCGCACTGCATCGTCGTGACCCTCTTCGGCTTCTACCTCGCCAGCACGGGCATCGCCCCGAGCATCACGGCGGGCGGCGAGAGCCTCGCGAGCCTTCTCGGTGGGATCAAGTTCTGACCCCGCCCCCATCCGTACGCACCCCCAGGAGACAGCCGTGGCCCGGGTCCCCCTCCCCCGCATTCTGAGCACCGGCGGCGCGCACCTCGCCAGAAGCCGGGAGCTGGTCCGGACGGCGGCCGACGGCGCCACCGACGTTCTCCACCCGCTGATCACGATCACGCGTGGACTGCGCCGACTGGTCACCGCCGGGCGACGCAGATGGGCCGAGACACCGAAGGACCGGCGCGGGTCGCTGCTGTTCCTGGCGGCCTCGGTCCTTCTGGTCGTGACCCTGGTGCCGTACGGCCCGCTGCTCGCCGTCATCGCCCTGATGGCGGCGGCAGCCTGGTCGGGCCGCGACAGCGCCGGCCCGGACTCCGCCGGGCCCGACGAGTCCCAGACCCAGCGTCTGCGGTCCCTCTACGAAGCCCTGGTCCCCTGCTTCTCGGCCGCCGAGGACCCCGAGCCCCTCTATGCGCACGGCGGTGCCTGGGACAAGGCCTTTCCCACGTACGCGTTCGACGGCACCGGCCGCGTCAGCCATCTGCTGATCCGCTACCCGGCGTACTTCGCCGACGGCGATGCCGGGACCCGCGCGCGCGTGGAGCAGCTGCTGCACACCAAGGCGGGCCGCGGCCGCGAGTACCGATTCACCTGGGACGAGGAGGGCAACGAGCTCACCGTCGCCGTCCTTCCCCCGCTCGCCACCGACATCGCCGCCCAGCGGTTCGTGACGGCCCCGGGCGAGACGGTCCTCGGCTTCACCGACGCCGCCCATGTCCAGCGCACGCTGCCCCTCCCCTCCGGGGAGGAGCAGCTCTCCTCCGGAGAGGAACAGCGCGATGTACCGCCCGTCATCTGGCGCACCGGCGCCCGCTCCACCGAGCCGCATCTGCTGGCCGTGGGCGAACCGGGCAGCGGCACGACGACCCTGCTCCGCTCGATCGCCCTCCAGGCCCTCCAGCACGGCGACGTCGTCATCGTCGAGGGCGGCGGCAGCGGCGAGTACGCGTGCCTGACCGGCCGCGACGGGGTCCTCGCCGTGGAGTGCGGCCTCTCCGGGGCCCTGGCGAGCCTGGAGTGGGCGTCCCAGGAGACGGAACGCCGGCTCATCGCCACGAACCGCGCCCGCCAGGCGGGGCACCCCACGCCGGACGACACCCTCCGCCCCCTCTGGCTCCTCCTGGACCGCCCGAGCGTCCTCACCCACCTCGCCGGCGCCGACGGCCAACGCGACCCGCAGTCCCTCCTCCAGGTCCCCCTCCGACACGGCCGCGCGGCCAACGTCACCGTGGTGGTCACCGAACAGTTCGACCAACTGGACACCCTCACGGACGCGGTACGCCACCACACCCGCGCGCGCGTGGTCCTGGGCCCCGCCTCCGCCGAACAAGTGGAAGCGGTCCTGGGCGCCCCACCGCCCACCACCCCCACCCCGGACGTCCCCCCGGGCCGCGGCTATGCCCGCCTCGGCTCCACCCCCACACTCCGCCTCCAGGTCCCCGCCACCCCGGACCCCTACGACGAGACGACCCCCGACCGTTACCGCGAGGCAGTCCTCGCCCTCCTGCCACCCCACACGACACCGGCGGACGCCTTGACGAAGACAGCGGCAGCCGAGACCTGAACCGACCCCGCACGGCCGTACTCAACTCGGGCAGCTCGCCACCAGGGCGACACGGTGGGGGGGCGGCGGCACGGATGGGCGCGGCGGCACCCCGCCCGCGCCGGCAAGCGAAAGCCGGCCCCGCCCGGGCACAGCGCCGCCGGGCGGGGCCCAGCCGAACGCTCAGGCCACGAACGTCCGCGGCCCCTCGCCCCCACCCGACGCCCCGTCCCGCACCAACCGCGCCGCCGCGGCCAACCGCACGGCCGCCTCCTCGGCAACCGCTCCCCCCACCGTGAACGGCAACCGCACATACCCCTCGAAGGCCCCGTCGACACCGAACCGAGGCCCCGACGGCACCCGCACCCCCACCCGCTCCCCCAGCTCCGCCAGCCGTGACCCCGACAGACCTCCCGTACGCACCCACAGGGTCAGCCCACCCCGCGGCTCCGAGAACTCCCAGTCCGGCAACTCCCGACGCACCGCCGCGACGAGCGCGTCCCGGTTGTCCCGCGCCTGCTCCCGCCTAATCCCGACGGCCTGCGCCCAACCCCCCGTACTCATCAGCCAGTTCACGGCCAGCTGCTCCAGCACCGGCGTCCCCAGATCCGCGTACGCCCGAGCCGCCACCAGACTCCGGATGACCTCGGGCGCGGCCCGCACCCATCCGATCCGCATGCCGGCCCAGAACGCCTTGCTCGCCGATCCGACGGTGATGACGGTGGACCCCGCGGGGTCGAACGCACAGACGGGCCGCGGCATCGACACATCGTCGTCGAGGTACAGCTCGCTCATCGTCTCGTCGGCGACGAGCACCGTCCCGGCGGCCCGCGCCGCGTCGACGAGCCCCCGCCGCCGGTCCTCGTCGGCGAGCGCACCGGTCGGATTGTGGAAGTCGGCGACGACGTACGCGAGCCGGGGCGCAGCGTCCCGCAGGACCTGCCGCCACCGGTCCATGTCCCACCCGGCGAGCCCGTCGGCCATGGCGACCGGCACCAGCCGGGCCCCCGCCTCCCGCATCAGCTGCAGGATGTTGGCGTACGACGGCGACTCCACCGCGATCCGCTCACCGCGCCCCGCGAAGAGGTGGCAGATGGCGTCCATGGCCCCCATAGCGCCCGTCGTCACCATGATCTGCTCGGGCATGGTCGGGATCCCGCGCGCGGTGTACCGGTCGGCGAGCATCGAGCGCAGTGCGGGCAACCCGGCGGGATAGTCGCCGTGCGTGTGGGCGTACGGCGGCAGCTCCTCCAGCGCGCCCTGCACGGCTCGGGTGAGCCAGGGTTCGGGCGCGGGCAGGGCCGCACAGCCCAGGTCGATCATCGAGCCGAGCGCCTCGGGCGGCAGCGGTTCCAGCCCCCGCGCGGGCAGCGGATTCCCGGCCGGTACGGCGGTCCAACTGCCCGCCCCCCGCCGGGACTCCAGGAACCCCTCCGCCCGCAGCGCCTCGTAGGCCGCCGCGACTGTCGTACGGCTGACGGAGAGGGAGAGCGCCAGCTCGCGCTCGGCGGGCAGCCGGGCGGCCACGGGCACCCGGCCCTCCAGCACCAGCAGCCGGATCCCGTCGGCGAGCGCACGATAGGCGGGCGGGCGGCGGGTGCCGGGACCGGCGGGACGCTCCTGCTGCGAAGTGAGCAGCCGGGCGAGCTGGGCCGCCCCGACCGCCGAAGTCCACTGCGCCATGATTCCAGTCCACCTTCCCCGAATTGGCCATGGATGGCTTCGTTCTCCAAGCCACAGAGTGTCATGCGTCAGGCCACCAACACCACGGGGGGACGTCTTGTCCGCGCAGCACGAGCCGCAGCAGGACCCACAGGACCAGCCACACCAGCCACACCACCCACCGCGCCGTCTGGGGCGACGGCTGATCCAGCTGTACACCGGCCTCGCGCTGTACGGCGCCAGCTCCGCGCTCCTCGTGGAGGCGGGCCTCGGCCTGGAGCCCTGGAACGTGCTGCACCAGGGCCTGGCGGAGCTGACCGGCCTGACCATCGGCGTGGTGTCGATCGTCGTGGGCGCGGTGGTGCTGCTGCTGTGGATCCCGCTCCGCCAGCGCCCGGGTCTCGGCACGGTCTCCAACGTCTTCGTCGTCGGCATCGCGATGGACGCCACTCTGGCGCTGGTGCCCGAGGCGCACACCCTGGCCGTGCGGATTCCCCTGATGATCGCCGGGATCGTGCTCAACGGCGTGGCGACCGGCCTCTACATCGCGGCCCGCTTCGGCCCGGGCCCGCGCGACGGCCTGATGACGGGACTGCACCGCCGTACCGGCCGCTCGGTCCGGCTGATGCGGACCGCCGTGGAGGTGGCGGTGCTGGCGACCGGCTTCGCCCTCGGCGGCACGGTCGGTGTGGGCACGCTCCTCTACGCCCTCTCCATCGGTCCGCTCGCCCAGCTCTTCCTGCGCGTGTTCGCCGTCCCCTCGGAATCCGGCAGCACGGTCGTTGCCACCGGTCCATCGAAGCGGGCCATACTGCCCGGGTGACCGCCCTCATACGCCACCCCTACCTCGACCATCCGGGCCCGATCGCCTTCGCCCACCGGGGCGGAGCGGCGGACGGCCTGGAGAACACCATGGCCCAGTTCCGCCGGGCGGTGGAGTCGGGCTACCGCTACATCGAGACCGATGTGCACGCCACGCTCGACGGCAAGCTCGTCGCCTTCCACGACGCGACCCTGGACCGGATGACCGACCGGGCGGGCCGGATAGCGGACCTGCCCTGGAAGGAGATCCGGCACGCGCGCGTGGCGGGCGTCGAACCGGTCCCCCTCTTCGAGGAACTCCTCGAAACCTTCCCCGAGGTCCGTTGGAACGTCGACATCAAGGCGGAGCCCGCCCTCCACCCCCTCCTCAACCTGATCGCCCGCACCGACTCCTGGGACCGCGTCTGCGTGGGCTCCTTCTCCGAGAGCCGGGTCGCCCGTGCCCAGCGCCTCGCCGGACCGCGCCTGGCGACCTCGTACGGCACGAGCGGCGTCCTGGGGCTGCGGCTGCGTTCCTGGGGCATCCCCGCCACGGTGCGCCGCTCGGCGGTCGCGGCGCAGGTGCCCGAGGCGCAGTCCGGGGTGCCCGTCGTGGACCACCGGTTCGTGCGCGCCGCCCACGCGCGCGGGCTGCACGTCCACGTCTGGACCGTGAACGAACCGCAACGTATGCACCGGCTCCTGGACCTGGGCGTCGATGGCATCATGACCGATCACATCGACACGCTGCGCAAGGTGCTTGAGGACCGGGGGACCTGGGTCTGACGCCCTCACGCGGCCCGTTCAGGGGGAAGCGAGGGGCACGGGTGGGCACCGACACCGTGCGGACGGACGCGGCCGACGAGGCCGAGGGCAGACGGCGCGAACAACGCGGCTGGTACTTCTACGACTGGGCCTGCTCCGTCTACTCGACCAGCGTCCTGACCGTGTTCCTCGGCCCGTATCTGACCGAGGTCGCCAAGTCCGCCGCCGACGCGGACGGGTACGTCCACCCTCTGGGCATACCGGTCCGCGCGGGCTCCTTCTTCGCCTACTCGGTGTCCCTCTCGGTGATCCTCGCCGTCGTGATCATGCCGCTGGTGGGCGCGGCCGCCGACCGTACGGGCCGCAAGAAGCCCCTCCTGGGCGCGGCCGCCTACATCGGGGCCGCCGCGACCGCGGGCATGTTCTTCCTGGACGGCGACCGCTACTTCCTCGGCGGCGTCCTGCTGGTCGTCGCGAACGCGGCGCAGTCCGTCGCGATGATGCTCTACAACTCCTACCTCCCCCAGATCGCACCCCCGGAGGAACGCGACGCCGTCTCCTCGCGGGGCTGGGCCTTCGGCTACGCGGCCGGTTCCCTGGTCCTGGTCGCCAACCTGGTCCTGTTCACCGCCCACGACACCTTCGGGGTCTCCGAGGGCATGGCCGTCCGCATCTGCCTGGCCTCGGCCGGCCTGTGGTGGGGCGCGTTCACCCTGATCCCGCTGAGCCGCCTGCGCGACCGCCGCGGTCCGGCGGGAGAGTCCAAGAGGTCCGAGGAGGCGACGGCCCCCGGCCTGCGCCAGCTCGCGGCGACCGTCCGCGACATGCGCCGCCACCCGCTGACCCTCGGCTTCCTCCTCGCCTACCTCGTCTACAACGACGGCATCCAGACGGTGATCTCGCAGGCCTCGGTGTACGGCTCCGAGGAGCTCGACCTGGGGCAGTCCACGCTCATCGTGGCCGTGCTGCTCGTACAGGTCCTGGCGGTGTGCGGCGCCCTCGGCATGGGTCGGCTCTCCCGCCGCTACGGTGCCAAGCGCACGATCCTAGGCTCCCTGGTCGTCTGGACACTGATCCTCGCCGCCGGCTACTTCCTCCCGTCCGGCGCCCCCGTCTGGTTCTTCGTCCTCGCCTCGGGCATCGGCCTGGTCCTAGGCGGCAGCCAGGCCCTCTCCCGCTCCCTCTTCTCCCACCTCGTACCGCCCGGCAAGGAGGCCGAGTACTTCTCCGCGTACGAGATGAGCGACCGCGGAATGAGCTGGCTGGGCCCCCTGCTGTTCGGTGTGACGTACCAGCTGACCGGAAGTTATCGCGACGCGATCATCTCCCTGGTGGGCTTCTTCATTCTGGGATTCGCCCTGCTCGCAAGGGTTCCGGTGCGCCGGGCGATCAGCGACGCGGGCAATCCCGTACCCGACAGGATTTAGCGCCCGGAGCGAAAGGGCTGTAGTGTACGCGTTTGGCCTGCCAGGCGTACCGTTACTGCGCGTCAAAGATGCCGAAACGCTGGGTGACATCTGCTGTCAGATGTGACAAACCGGGCGCTGGTGGGTACAACAAGGGCGGCTACGACGGCGACGCATGACCCGGAACGGGACACGGAACGGGAATCTTTACCGCCGACCGGACGTTGACCGGATGACGACGACAGCGACACCTGTCCTGTGGGCGACAAGCCCGGGAGGCACGATTCATGAGTGAGCGAGCTCTTCGCGGCACGCGCCTCGTGGTGACCAGCTACGAGACGGACCGCGGCATCGACTTGGCTCCGCGCCAGGCCGTGGAGTACGCATGCGAGAAGGGGCACCGCTTCGAGATGCCCTTCTCGGTCGAGGCGGAGATTCCGCCGGAGTGGGAGTGCAAGGTCTGCGGGGCCCAGGCACTCCTCGTGGACGGCGACGGCCCTGAGGAAAAGAAGGCCAAGCCCGCGCGTACGCATTGGGACATGCTGATGGAGCGGCGCACCCGTGAGGAACTCGAAGAGGTCCTCGAGGAGCGCCTGGCGGTCCTCCGCTCCGGCGCGATGAACATCGCGGTACATCCGCGAGACAGCCGCAAGTCCGCGTAACCCCTCCGGGGTCGGGCGGACCAACAGCGCAACCGATGACCGAGGGCGCCGTACGAACCTGTACGGCGCCCTCGGTCTTTTTGGGTTCGTTGTCGGGTGCGGGTAGCCGGGCTTCTCGCGCCAGTTCCCCGCGCCCCTGAAAAAGCGGGGCTGACCCCCTGCTTTTCCGCCCCCGAAAGGGCCGCAGGCCCTTAAGGGGCGCGGGGAACTGCGCGACCAGCCCCCACCGGACGCTCGCACACCCACCCACCCCGCGCGGAGCGCGAAAAGGGGGGTCGAAGGGGCACAGCCCCTGGAGGATGGGACGGGTAGGGGCGGCGGGGGCGAGGAAAAAACGTCTCAGCTGCCCAGCGGCGATCGCGGCGGCACATCCCCGGAACCAGGGCCCTCGTCGTCCCGAATGACTTCCCCCTGCACGACCTTGCCGTCAGGCCGATGCATCCGCGCCTGCTGAAAGGCATCCCCCAAGGCCCCGGACCCCGCCTCCCGAATCTTCCGCTCGAAGGTCCGCTCGGCATACCGCCCCAACGCCTTCTGCACCGGCGGAACCAACAAAACCAGCCCCACCGCGTCGGACACCAGCCCCGGCAGCATCAGCAACAGACCCCCCAACATCAGGAAGCCGTTGCCCTCGCTCTTACCGCCGCCGGCACCGGCACCCGGCACACCCCCACCGCCCTGCTGCCGTTGCAGCGTCTCGGACAGCGCCCGGAACGCCCGCCGCCCGGCCCGCTTCACCACCGCCGATCCGACGAGGAACCCGGCGACGAGCAGCAGAAAGACCGTGAACCCACCGGCCCCACCCGCGACCACCGTGAGCAGCCAGATCTCCAGCACCAGCCAGGCGGCGACACCCAACGGCAGAAACGTGCGCAGCCGGGAACGCCGGGGCCGGGCAGGGTACGTCGAGGACGGAACGCCAGTCGTCATGCTCCCAGTGTGCCTGGCCCCGGCTCAGCACGGGATAAGGGGATGATCAGGCACGGCCGTCGATCCGCACGGCCCCCGGCCACCCTCGGCCTCAGCCCTGCTTGCCTTCCCCGGTCCCCTTGACGTCCCGCCCCAGCACCTTGCCGACCCGCTCCCCCACACCCCACGCCGTGACCCGCCACAACGCCTCGACGAGGATGTCCCGGCTCATCTTGGAGTCGCCCAACTCGCGCTCGACGAAGGTGATGGGCACCTCGACGACGTGGTAACCCGCCTTGATCGCACGGCGGGCGAGGTCGACCTGGAAGCAGTAGCCCTGGGAGGCGACCTCGTCGAGACCGAGCCCTTCGAGGGTCTCGCGGCGGAAGGCACGGTAGCCGCCGGTGACGTCACGCACGGGGACGTCGAGCAGGACCCGGGAGTAGAGGCTGCCGCCACGTGAGATGAACTCGCGGGACTTCGGCCAGTTGACCACCCGCCCGCCCGGCACCCAACGGGAGCCGAGGACGAGGTCGGCCCCCTTGAGCGCGGTCAGCAGCCGGGGCAGTTCCTCGGGTTGGTGGGAGCCGTCGGCGTCCATCTCGATCAGTACGCCGTAGCCGTTCTCCATGCCCCAGCGGAAGCCCGCGAGGTAGGCGGCGCCGAGCCCTTCCTTGCCCCTGCGGTGCAGCACCTGGACGTGGTCGTCCTCGGCGGCCAGTTCGTCGGCGAGCTTGCCGGTGCCGTCGGGGCTGTTGTCGTCGGCCACCAGGACGTGCGCTTCGGGAACGGCCTTGCGCACCCGGCCGACGATCGCCTTGATGTTCTCCGCCTCGTTGTAGGTCGGGATGATCACCAAGGCCGTGCCGAGCGGGCCGAACCGCCTCTCCTGGCCTTCCGCCGCGAGGGTCCCGTCGCCGTCGTTCACTACTGCCCCTTCAAGTCCGTACGCAGGGGACCACCATAGTGGCCGCGGCCTGCGATGGAGTGTCGGCTCGTGTCCAGAGGGGTGTCGATTCAACCAGGGGTGTGCGGGAGCGCGCCCTGAGTGGCCCGTGCGCCGCCACAGAACCAATCTGATACCAACGCGGTACGGAGTCCAGGTGTCGTGCGCCGAGCTGCGGATGGGGGCCCGACGCCCTTCGGGCCGACCTGGGGCCCGCTGGCTGCGGGTCGACCGAGAGCCGTTGTCTACTGAGCGTCCGGGCCCCACCCGGGTCACACCTACCCGACCGAGCCGGAACGTTCCCTCGACGTAGCGCGAACCCTGGGCCTGGCTCCCAGTGGCGGTGCGCCGATGCGGCACACCACCCCTGACCCAGCGGCGCTTCGACGACCGCGCGGAAGTTCCCCGGTCGGACGTCCGGTGGTGGACCCGGCCGAACCTACCGGCCACCTGCGGCCGACTGTCAACCGCCGTTTGACCTGCGGACTTTCCCTCACATGCCTGGTCGGCGGGGAGGATCCGCAGGTCGCGCGGCGCACCGGCGGACCATGATCGGCTCCGTGCCGGCCCAGGAGATCACTCGCCCGGCCGTACGAAAACCGTTCGGCCGCCCACCACGGTCCGCAGGCAGACGGGCAGGTCGGTGCCGGGGCTGAGATCGGGCAGGCCGGGGGTGCCGGAACGGGGATCGGTGGACCAGCGGGCGACGCGGTCGTCGGGGGCATGGACGACGAGTTCGCCGGTGCGCCACACCGCGTAGTCCGCGGGCGCGCCCGGCACGAGGACACCCGCGTCGTCCCGTCCGATCGCCCGCCAGCCGCCCCGGGTGTGCGCCGTGAACGCGGCGCGCACGGAGACCCGGTGCTCCGGCGTGCGGTGGAAGGCCGCCGCGCGGACGGTGCCCCACGGGTCGAGGGGCGTGACCGGGCTGTCGGAGCCGAAGGCCAGGGGTACGCCGGCGCGCAGCAGGGCCGCGAACGGGTTGAGGGTGCGGGCACGTTCGGCGCCGAGCCGCTGGGCGTACATGCCCTCCTCGCCGCCCCACAGCGCGTCGAAGGCGGGCTGGACGGAAGCCGTGAGGCCGAGTTCGGCAAAGGCGGCGACGGTGTCGGGGGTGAGCATCTCGGCGTGCTCGACGCGGTGCCGGGCGGCCCGTACGCGGGCCGGGCCGACCTTCTCGGCGGCCGCCCGCACTCCCTCGACCACCGAGGCCACCGCGGCGTCCCCGATGGCGTGGAAGCCCGCCTGGAGGCCCGCCTCGGTGCAGGCGACCACATGGGCGGCCACGGCCGCCGCGTCCAGGTAGGCCGTGCCGGTGTGCGCGGCGTCGGCGTACGCCTCGTGCAGGCACGCCGTGTGCGAGCCGAGGGCGCCGTCGACGAAGAGGTCCCCCGCGGCGCCGACGGCCCCGAGGGCGCGGGCCTTCTCGATGTCGCGCTCGGCCCAGTAACCGGCGACACGCGGGCCGGGCTCCTCGGCGGCGATCCGCAGCAGTTCGGTGAAGTCGTCCTCGGAGGAGATCTCCGGGCCCGCGCACTCGTGGACCGAGCCGATGCCGAGCGAGGCGGCGTGCGCGAGGGCCGCCCGCTGGGCCTCGGTGCGCTGGGCGGCGGTGATGGCGCCGAGGGCGGTGGCGCGTACGGCGTGGTGGGCGTCGCGGGTGAGCGGGCCGTCCTCGAAGGCGTCGGCGCCCGGGACCAGGTCGAGCAGGGCGGTGGTGACGACCGCCGAGTGGACGTCGATCCGGCTGAGGTAGAGCGGACGGCCACCGGTGGCCTCGTCGAGTTCGGCGCGGGTCGGCGGGCGTCCGCCGGGCCAGCGGGCGGCGTCCCAGCCGTGGCCGAGGAGGACACGGTCGGCCGGGCGGGCGGCAGCGAATTCCCGTACGAGAACGAGGGCGGCGTCCAGGGTGGGTGCGGCGGAGAGGTCGAGGCCGGTGAGCGCGAGGCCAGTGGCGGTGGTGTGCACATGGGCGTCGGTGAACGCCGGGGTGACCAGGGCTCCTTCGAGGTCGATCACCTCGTCGACGCCGGTCGCGTACGCGTCCGCCGCGCCCTCCGAGCCGACCCAGGCGATCTGGCCGTGCTCCACGACCATCGCGGTGGCGAACGGGTCGGCGGGGCTGTGGACTTCTCCACCGCGCAGCAACACGGTTTCCGAGGAGGCGGTGCGATCACTCATGGGGACAGTCTCGCGTGTGCCGGCCGCCGCGCCGCACCAGGGCCGCGGTTTCAAGGCACCCGGCGCTGTCGGCTGCGCCCACCCCGCAACGGCGGTGGAAGCCGCGCCCCCCGTCAGATCCTCGGCGGGCGGGCCTCGTACGGCGTCGACAGCACCACGGTCGTACGCGTCGACACCCCCGCGAGCGACCGCAGGCGCGCCAGCAGCTCCTCCAGTTCGTGCGGGGTCGCCACACGGACCTTGAGGATGTAGTTCTCGTCGCCGGCGACGCTGTGGCAGGCCTCGATCTCCGGGACGCCGGCGAGGCGTTCGGCGATGTCGTCGGGGGCGCTGGGGTCGAAGGGTTTGACCGAGATGAACGCGGTCATCGGCAGCCCGACGGCCTCCGGGTCGACGACCGCGGCATAGCCCCGGATGACGCCACGCTGCTCGAGTCGGCGCACCCGCTGATGCACCGCCGACGTGGACAGGCCCGTGGCCTTGCCCAGGTCGGTGTAGCTCATCCGCCCGTCCGCGACGAGCAGCTGCACGATCTGTCGGTCCAGCTCCTCCATGGCGCAAGAACCTACAGTGCGGTTGATCTCCTCCGGTACCTGAGCGGCGCAGGTCATGCCCGGTTCGTGATGTGGCTGAGGATCACCCGTGAGCCAGCGGGTCCCATCGGCGCCGCGCCGGGCACCTGCGGGCGGCATGTGACGAAGACCACATCACCCGAACAGGCTTCGTGATGATCTCGTGATTACCGCCGAGACGGGGCGGGAAGTGCTTGCTGTGGTCGAGGCCGCAGTGCCGTCACGACCCAGCCCGAGGGGGAGAATCCCATGCAGAGTCTTAAGCGCCCTGGTCGTACCGCACCCAAGCGTCTCCAGGCGGTCATCGAGCCCGAGCCGGAGGGCGTCGAACCGGACGACGAGTTCGACGCGTACGACACCTTCGAGATGTACCGGGTGATCTGCCCGGACTGCGCACAGCCCATCGCCCTGCTGTCCGACGAGGACACCCTGCCGGAGCACGCGCTGGTCGTGTCGCCGTGGAACCCGTTCGGGCTCACGGTCTGCGCCGGTACGGGCCGTTCGGCGAGCGACGCCCGGTCTGCGGACGAGTCCGTCGAGCCGCAGGAGCAGGACACCGCCCTTCTGTTGACGCTCCCTCAGGGACTCGACTGGCGGACACAGCCCTTCTCGCACGTCGGCGGCCCGGGCTCGCGCCCGATGCGCGTGCCGGTGCTGCGGCGTCAGGCCGCTTGATTCCAGGGCCGGTTCGGCCCGCCGCCTCCGTACTCCGCAGTCGAGCCGACGCGGCCGTACCGGAGGATCCGTTCCCAGCAGTCGTCCCGCACCATGGCGTCACGCGAGCTGCCATGGTGCGGTTCAGTGCGCCGGTGCGGGTCGAGCGCGTTCGGGGGCGGGTTCACCGTGCCCCGTTCGACTCCGTCGCGAACTCAGGCACGATTTGCGGGAGCGGTGACCGGTCCGCCTCATACGCGTTGGCCCGGTATGACCCCTACATTTTCGGTGACCGGGCGTCGGCGTCATACCTTCGTTCCGGCTTCGGCGGAATCGCTTCCGCAGGGGTCGGCCTCGCATCAGGACCCGCCGATCTACCGGGCTCTGATGCGGACTTGGGCCGACCGGGGCCGCACCCTGCCGGGGCGTCACGACCCGGAGTGGGTGCGGCTGTCGAAGCCGCCGAGCGGCCTCGACCAGTTCGGCGCCGCCACGGATCCCTTCTCCGCGCCGGCCCCTCCCGCGGCTCGTTCAGCGTGACTCGGGCCCCGCGAGGTGACGGGCGATGACCATCCGCTGGATCTGATTGGTGCCCTCGACGATCTGGAGGACCTTCGCCTCGCGCATGTACCGCTCGGCGGGGAAGTCCGCCGTGTAGCCGTACCCGCCGAGGATCTGCACGGCGTCGGTGGTGACCTTCATCGCGGCATCGGTGCACAGCAGCTTCGCCATGGCCGCCTGCTTGGAGAACGGCCTGTCCGCGTCGCGCAGCCGCGCGGCGGAGAGGTAGAGCGCGCGGCCCGCCTCTATCTGCGTCGCCATGTCCGCGAGCATGAACCGCAGCCCCTGGAAGTCGGAGATCGGCCGCCCGAACTGACGCCGCCCGGTGGCGTATTCGACCGCCTCGTCCAGTGCCGCCTGGGCCACACCGATCGCGCAGGCCGCGATACCGAGCCGCCCGGAGTCGAGCGCCGACAGGGCGATCGCGAAGCCCTGCCCCTCCTCGCCGAGGCGCCGGCTGTCGGAGACACGCACCCCGTCGAAGTGGAGCTGTGCGGTGGGTGACCCCTTCATGCCCATCTTCTTCTCGGGCGCGGCGGCGCTCAGCCCCTCGGCGTCGCCGGGCACCAGGAAGGCCGTGATGCCCCGGGAGCCCTCACCGCCCGTGCGGGCCATGACCGTGTAGAAGTCGGCGATGCCGCCATGGGTGATCCAGGCCTTGGTGCCGGTGATCACCCAGTGGTCGCCATCCCGCACGGCCTTCGTCCGCAGGGACGCGGCGTCCGAGCCGGACGAGGGCTCGGAGAGGCAGTACGCCCCGAGCAGTCCGCCGCCGAGCATCGCCGGCAGGTGCTCGACCTGCTGCTCCTTGGTGCCGTAGTTGGCGAGGGCATGGCAGGCGAGGGTGTGGACGCTGACCCCGAGGCCGACGGTGAGGCGGGCCATGGCGAGCTCTTCCAGGGCCTGGAGATAGACCTCGTACGGCTGGTCGCCCCCGCCGTGTTCCGAGTCGTACGGCAGGCCGAGCAGTCCCGATTCCGAGAGCAGGCCGAAGAGTGCGCGCGGGAAGCGGCCGGCGTCCTCCTCCTCGGCCGCGTGCGGGGCGATCTCCCGCTGCGCGATCTCGCGGACGAGCGAGATCAGATCCCGGGCCTCTTCCGTGGGCAGTTGACGGTCCACCGGCTGCGGCGCGCGGTCTGACATGGCGACGCTCTCCTCCCTGTCGGGCACTGCGGCGGACACACACAGGGGATGAAGTGGTGCCGCCGGGTCTCACGTGCCACGGCCGATGGTCCTCCTCCGGATCACGGAAGCCGCTGATCAGCGGCGGTGGCGCTTGGAGTATGCCCGATCCGGAGCAGCGAGTCACCAGTTAACGACCGTTCATTACGACACATTCGACGGCACGCCGCACGGGGCCGGGAATTGGTCCGAACCATTGACCCCAGTGGTCTAGTCCTCTACGGTCTCCCCCAACGCCGCGTCACCGCGTTCATGCCAATCGGCACAGCAGCTCCAGCGGCACCCTCCCCGTCACGCTCCCCTCCCCCGGAGTCACGATGCTCAGACCGCACAGCTCCCGCGTCCCCGTCAGGACGCTTGTCGCCGCCACGTGTTGCGCCGCCCTCGGCGCCGGGCTCCTCGCCGGAGCGGGCACCGCGACCGCCACGCCCGTGAAGCCCGGCGCCAAGCCCCACGCGGCCGACACGAGCGGCTCGAAGGTAGTCGGCTACTTCATCGACTGGGGCATCTACGGCCGCCAGTACTACGTCAAGAACATCGAGACGTCCGGCTCGGCGAAGAAGCTCACCCACATCAACTACGCCTTCGGCAACGTCGTCGACGGCAAGTGCACGATCGGCGACGCCTGGGCGGACACCGACAAGCCCTTCACCGCCGAGGAGTCCGTGGACGGCGTCGCCGACAGCGCGGACCAGCCCCTGAGCGGCAACTTCAACCAGCTGCGCAAGCTGAAGAAGCTGCACCCGAACCTCAAGATCATCTGGTCCTTCGGCGGCTGGACCTGGTCCGGCGGCTTCGGTGAGGCGGCGAAGGACCCGGAGGCCTTCGCGAACTCCTGCTACGACCTCGTCGAGAACTCCAAGTGGGCGGATGTCTTCGACGGCATCGACATCGACTGGGAGTATCCCAACGCCTGCGGCCTCACCTGCGACACCAGCGGAAGCGAGGCCTTCGAGGACCTGATGGCCGCGCTGCGCAAGCGATTCGGCAAGAAGGAGCTGGTCACCGCGGCGATCACGGCCGACGCCAAGAGCGGCGGAAAGATCGACGCGGCCGACTACGCGGGCGCCGCGAAGTACGTCGACTGGTACAACCCGATGACCTACGACTACTTCGGTTCGTGGGACGCGACCACCGCCCCGCACTCGCCGCTGTACCCGTACCCCGGCATCGCGGACAAGGCGTTCAACGCCGCCGCCACCATCAGGAAGCTGAAGAGCCTCGGCATCCCGTCCTCCAAGCTGCTGCTCGGCATCGGCTTCTACGGACGCGGCTGGACCGGCGTCACCCGGTCGGCGCCCGGCGGCACGGCGACCGGCCCGGCGGCGGGGACGTACGAGGCGGGCTACGAGGACTACAAGGTGCTGAAGACGACGTGCCCGGCCAACGGCATCGTCGGCGGCACCGCGTACGCCAAGTGCGGTGACGACTGGTGGAGTTACGACACCCCGCAGACCATCAAGGGAAAGATGGCCTACAAGGACGCGCAGAACCTCGGCGGCACCTTCTTCTGGGAGCTGAGCGGCGACACCGCGAACGGTGAGCTGATCAAGGCGATCAAGTAGCCGCCACGACGGGGGACTTGGGGTGGGGGCGGTCGGCGGACCCCCACCCCGGGTGCGCTGCCGGGATGTCACCGGCGGGGGACGTCAGGTGTCCCGGCGGGCGGGCTCCGGCGCGAGATAGGCCGGGGCGAGCTCCTCGATGGCCCGCAGCGAGCCGCCCAGCATCTTGACGAGCAGGTCGCGCATGGTGTCGCGGGGCAGCTCGGGGCGGTCGATCCAGTCGAGCGTGGCCCCCTCCACCGCGCAGACCCAGCCGAACAGGCCCATGCGGGCCACCGGTTCGATGTCGCTGCTGCCGTACGCGCCCTCGGCGATGGTGGCGACGATGGCCTCACGGACGCCGTCCCGGATGGCGTGCACCTGGGTGTCGAAGCCGACGCCGCCGCTGACGATCGTGCGGTAGGCGGCCTGGTTGTCCTCCGCGTAGCGCAGATAGCAGTCTATGGTCCGGTGCACCCGCTCCACGGGCGGCAGCTGGAGGCCGCTCGCGGCGTACGTGATCAGATCGGCCACCGAGTCCTCGACGATCGCGAGATAGTAGCCGCGCTTGGACTTGAAGTAGTAGTAGATCAGTCCCTTGGCCACGTGCGCCTGGCGCGCTATGTCGTCCATCGACAAGGTGTCGTACGACGTGTCGGCGAACAACTTCCGCCCGATGGAGATGAGTTCGGCGCGGCGCGCCAGGGAGCGGTCGGTGCCGCGGGCCCGCGGTGGTTCGACCCCACGCTGTTGACTGCTATGCAATTTCGGTCCTGGTCTCCGACTGCCAGCGGGACAACCGCAGTATGGCAGACCCTCGCCACCAGCTTGTTCGACTCTGATCGACAGAATCGAGCGGAGGGGTTCAGGTCACAGCAGACCCAACTGGGTCACCAGCATCGCGACGACCACGACCAGGATCCAGCCCATCACGTGCTCGACGATCTTCGGCCCGTCGTCCTGGGGGCCGCCCGTGCGGGCACGGACGCGGGTGGCGGTGGCGGAGGTCGCGGTCATGGCAGCTCGCTGGTGTGATCGGTGTGCGGTGGGCTTCCCCACCGTTGCGTCCACCTTGCCACCGCGTGGGCGGTTCGCGGCCGAGAGCTTGGTCACACGCACAGCGCGGCCCCCGGTTCCCCAGGGAGCCGCGCCATGTCCCGGTAGTTCCTCAGCGAACGCCCACCGCCGCGAGCGCCGCGCGCTGGCGAGGCGTGGGGCGCGCCGGGAAGTACAGGTAGCAGACGCCGCCGGTGCCGGAGACGACCTTGCCGGCGGCGTTGTACCGCTTGGTCCGCAGCCAGATGTTCTCCCACTCCCGCCGCCGGTAGATCCGGCGCACCGCCTCGTTGGTCGGCGAGTTCGGGTCGTTGGCGATGACGTCACCGTCGGCGGTGAAGCCGATCACCGTCATCAGATGCCCGGCCGTGCCGTAACCGGCCCCCGTCAGCTCCTCGGCGAGGAACGACTGGGAGGTGATCACCGGGATGCCCGCCGCGATCAGCGTCTCCAGGTCGGTGAGCGAGCCCAGCCGGGTCACCATGCCCTGGAAGTCCTTGTAGGTGGCGGCGTAGGCGGCGTTGAACGGCCAGTTGCCGCAGCCCTCGTACTGGTAGTCGTAGGTGAACCGGGCCGCGTGGCACACCTGCGGGTCCACGTACTCCGGGTTGACCCAGGCCAGGTCCTCGGCGCTGGGCTTCCGGCCCCAGAACTCTATGATCATCTGCGAGGAGGTGGGGCTGCACCAGGCCTCGCCGCCGTTGTCGTACTCGGGGTACTGGCCCTTGTGGGTCTCCTGCGAGTAGCGCGGCACGTCGAGTTCCCGCGCGAGGCCGGGCGTGGAGGCCGGGACGGTGAAGCGGTCGGGGACGTCGGAGCCCATGGCGCCGAGCCGCCACACCGTGGGGGTGAGCCGGGTGCCGGGCCTGCGGTACAGGGTCAGACGCAGCCGGTACGAGGCGAGGCGCAGGCCCGTGGCCGGGTCGTCGATCGCGAAGGTGTCGGTCCAGACGCTGCTGCGGCCGTCCTCCTGGCCGTCGACCGAGGTCCGTCTGATGTCCTGGTCGCCGGCCGCCCATCGACCCAGCACGTACCAGGGCGTGGCCGTGCCGTCGGAGTACGTGCCCCGCAGCTCGACCTGGAGCCAGGTGCCGTCGGGGGTGTGGGCGTTCCAGGACGCGATGGCCTCGGTGGCGGGCACGGCGAGCCGGTGGACCGGGGAGGTCCAGGTCGCGTACTCCCAGGCGGCCGTACGGCCGGTGTGCGGATCGGTGTACTCGAGGGTGCCGACCGGCGCCTCGATCACCAGTCCCGGCCGCACCCCCGCCTTCGCCCGGGTGCCGTTCGCGCTGCCCGCGCGCCAGTCGGTGTACGAGGTCCAGAAACGGTTGTCCGCGAAGCGTTCCGGCGCTCGCGCGGGGCGTCCGGGGACCGCCCCCCGGACGCTCGTGGTGTCGGCGGCCGCCGGAGCCGCTGATCCGCCGGCCGCCGCGGCGGCGGTGGCGACGGCTGCGGCCAGGACGGTCCTGCGGGACGGCTCGGAAAGGCTCGTCATCTGTGGGTGACCCCCAGTGGTCCGGAAGGAACGGTTCAGACGCACGGCTGTTCGCCAACTATGGACGCCGGGGGATGACTTCTGCCAGCACCTCGCGCCTCGCCACGCCCGCCGATATTGGTCGACACCACTGGCGTACTCCGGGGGCGCCCGGCAAGGTGTTCAATCCACGTATGCGTGCCTCCCCAGCCCCCGCGGACCCCGCCGTCGACGCCCTCGCCGCCCGGCTGCGCCGGCTGCCGCCCTCCTGCGGGCCGGTCCGGCTGGTCGGGGTCGACGGGCACGCGGGTTCCGGGAAGAGCACCTTTGCCGGACGGCTGGCCGACGCGCTCGGCGGGGCGCCGGTGCTGCACCTCGACGACATCGCCACGCACGAGGAACTGTTCGCGTGGACGGACCGCCTGCTGGAGCAGGTGATCGAGCCGCTGCGGCGCGGGGAGAGGGCGCGCTATGCCCCGTACGACTGGCGTGAGCGTCGCTTCGGCCCCGCGCGCGACCTGCCGTGCGCGCCCGTGGTCCTCGTCGAGGGCGTGGGCGCGGGCCGGCGCGCGCTGCGTCCGTATCTGGCGCGACTGGTGTGGATGGAGTTGCCCCACGAGGAGGCCTGGGCTCGGGGACGGGCGCGGGACGGGGCGGAGCAGAGTGAATTCTGGGCCGGCTGGGTCCGGGCGGAGCGGCGGCATTTCGCCGAGGATCCTTCTCGGCCGTTCGCCGATCTCCTGATTCGGCCGGGACAGAGGGGGTACGAGGTGCTCACGGGACCTGGCGCGACTCCCGGATCGCGTCCCCATCTCACTCAGGGTGACGGACCATCCGCAATGTGCTGAACTCGTGAAGGCCGTCACGCGCGAAGTTCCTCCAGTGCCCCAACTCGGCTTGACCAGGGGGCCGTACAGGACTTACGTTCTCAATGTGCGGTCATTCGACACCGCCCAGATACGCGAAGCCCCCGGTTGTTCCCCCGTGATCGGGGGCTTCGTTCTGCCCTGTTCCGGTTTTCCGGAGCCCCTGGGACACGATTCCTTCACCCTCGGTCACCGTCCGCGATGCGCCCCGTCTGCTCCCACCTCGTAAGACGAGGGCTGCGGCACCCTTCGAAGGGCGACCGACCCGCAGGTACGATGCCCAAGGTGCGACCTTCGGACGGCTGCAGCAACGCACCGACGCAACTCCCGTCCGCGGCACAGCGGTTCGACGAAGGCTGCCGACGGGCACCGGCCCGTTCGGTTTCCAACGGGGGCACGGTTTGTGGGGGACGTGATGGACTTCGGCTCGCGGGGCCCCGAGGCCCCGGCCGACCTCGCCTGGCTGCGAGGCGTGGACGCCTACACGATGGGCGCCTATCCGCAGGCGGAGGAGGAGTTCCGCGCCGCGGTGCGGATGGATCCGGGGATGGCCGACGGCTGGCTCGGGCTGCACGCGCTGCGGGTGGACACGACGACCGCGCTGCTACGGATGTTCCGGCACCGGGAGCGCTTCGGGGAGCAGCGCACCCGGCACCGGCGCACCCTCAACTCCTGGTACTGGCTGGGCTGGTGGGTGCAGCCGGTGCTGGAGAGTCCGCGTGACCTGCTGCTCGCGCACGCCTCGCACTGGCTGGACGGGCGCCATGTGCCCGAGCTGGACCGGGCGCTCGCGGGGCTGCCCCCGGTCGACGCGGACCACCAGGTGCGCTTTCTGCACGCCTGCCGCGCCTACCTCGTCAAGGACTGGGAGCAGCTGGTCCGGCACACCGATCCGCTGCTCGACGATCCGCTGCTGGGGATCGAGGCGGGCCTGTTCGGGGGGATGGCCCGGGTCCGGCTGGAGACGTACGGGCAGGCCGAGCCGCTGCTCTCCGCCGCGCTGATGCGCTGTCGCAGCGAGCAGCCGCAGCGCAAGGAGCTGCGGTACTGGCTGGCGCGCGCCCATGAGGGCACCGGTCGCAGCGCCGCCGCGCTGCCGCTCTACCGAGCCGTGCACCGGGTCGACCCCGCTTTCATGGACACCTCCGCGCGGCTCGCGGCGATCTCCGAGGGGGACGGGTACGACGACGAGGCGTCCGACTTCGCGGCGATCGCGCTCGCCGGCATCGGGCAGGACGTCCTGGACGGCGACGGGCTGGAGCCGTTCTTCGACGCCGAGGGCCGGGACGTGAAAGTCTCCGATCCCGGTCCGCCACCGCCCGGCGGGCTGCCGCCCGAGGCCGGCGACACCTTCGTACGGGAGAAGTCCGTGGTGCCGGTGCAGCCGGTGTCGCTGCCGGCCGGACCGACGGATCCGGAGCTGCTGGAGGAGGCGCTCGCGGAGCTGGAGCGGATGGTCGGCCTGGAGCCGGTGAAGCGGCAGGTCAAGGCGTTGTCCGCGCAGCTGAACATGGCACGGCTGCGGGCGGGGCAGGGGCTGCCGGTCCAGCCGCCCAAGCGGCACTTCGTCTTCTCCGGTCCGTCCGGGACCGGGAAGACGACCGTGGCGCGAATACTGGGCCGTGTCTTCTACGCGCTCGGGCTGCTGGGCGGGGACCATCTCGTCGAGGCGCAGCGGGCGGACCTCGTGGGCGAGTACCTCGGGCAGACCGCCGTGAAGGCCAATGAGCTGATCGACTCGGCGATCGGCGGGGTGCTGTTCGTCGACGAGGCGTACTCCCTGTCCAACTCGGGCTACGGGAAGGGTGACGCCTACGGGGACGAGGCGTTGCAGGTGCTGCTGAAGCGGGCCGAGGACAACCGGGACCATCTGGTCGTGATCCTCGCGGGCTATCCGGAGGGCATGGACCGGCTGCTGGCCGCGAATCCCGGTCTGTCGTCCCGCTTCACGACGCGTGTCGATTTCCCCTCCTACCGGCCGCTGGAGCTGACCTCCATCGGGGAGGTGCTCGCGGCCGAGAACGGGGACGTCTGGGACGAGGAGGCGCTCGACGAGTTGCGGTCCATCTCCGGGCATGTGGTCGAGCAGGGGTGGATCGACGAGCTCGGGAACGGGCGGTTTCTGCGGACGCTGTACGAGAAGAGCTGCGCGTACCGGGATCTGCGGCTGTCGGGGTATCCGTCGATTCCTACGCGGGACGACTTGTCGACGCTTCGGCTGCCGGATCTCATGCAGGCGTACGGGGAGGTGCTGTCGGGGCGGGGGCCGCAGGATCCTTCGGCGATGTGAGTTTCTCGCCCCCGCCGCCCCTACCCGTCCCTCCCCCACTCTCGGCTGCGCTCGAGCGGGAGGTGCCCCCATCAGGGGCGCTGCCCCTTCGACCCCGAGTGGCGCGTCGTCGGATGCGGGTGAGTGGGGCTTCTCGCGCAGTTCCCCGCGCCCCTGAAAAGCAGGGGCTGCGCCCCGTGCTTCGTACCGAAGGGCCGCAGGCCCCGCCGGACCCCCACCGACAACGCGCCGTTCGGCGGCGGGGGCGGAATCAGCTGGCCATGGCCTCCTCCTGGGCTTCGCTGCCCCTCGGTTCCGTCACCCGGAGCGGCTGGACCTCGCGGTGGGCCGGGTCGCGGACCTCGCCCACCAGGAGTTCCAGTACGTCCTCCAGGGCGACGAGGCCGAGCACCTTGCCGGAGGCGTCCGCGACCTGGGCCAGATGGGTGGCGGCACGGCGCATGACCGTCAGCGCGTCGTCCAGCGGCAGCTCGGCGCGGAGGGTGGTCATGGGGCGCCAGATCTGCTGGGGGACGCCGCGGTCGGAGTCCTCCAGGTCGAGGACGTCCTTGACGTGGAGGTAGCGGCCCATGAAGGCGCCGTTCTCCGCGACGACCGGGAAGCGGGAGTAACCCGTGCGGGCGGTCAGCGCCACGACCTGCGCGGGGGTCACCGAGGGCCCCACCGTCACCAGGGAGTCGCGCTTCAGCAGGACGTCCGTCACCGGGCGCGAACCCAGTTCGAGGGCGTCCTCCAGGCGTTCCTGCTCCTCGGGATCGAGGAGCCCGGCCTGACCGGAGTCCTCGACCAGCCGGCCCAGCTGGACGCTGGTGAAGACGGCCTCGACCTCGTCCTTGGGCTCGACGTGGAAGAGCTTCAGGACGACCCGGGCGCACGCCCCCAGACCGACCGTCACCGGCTTGCACAGCCTGGCGAAGGCCACCAGCGCGGGGCTCAGCCACAGCGCCGTCTTCTCCGGCGCGGCCATCGCCAGGTTCTTCGGCAGCATCTCGCCGACGACGAGGTGCAGGAAGACGACGACGGCGAGGGCGATCACGTACCCCAAGGGGTGGATCATGCCGTGCGGCAGGTGGATCGCCTCGAACACCGGCTCGAGCAGCTTCGCCACCGTCGGCTCGGCCACCGCGCCGAGCGTCAGGGAGCAGACGGTGATGCCGAACTGGGCCGCCGCCATCATCTGCGGCAGGTTCTCCAGGCCGTAGAGGACCTGTCGGGCGCGCGTGGTGCCCAGCGGTTCGATCTGGCTGCGGCGGACGGAGACCAGGGCGAACTCGGCGCCGACGAAGAAGCCGTTGGCGAGCACGAGGAGCAGGGCGAACAGGAGTTGGAGCACGCTCATCGGGCCGCCTCCACCACGGTGAGAGCGTCCGTGGCGGGAGCGATGCGTACTAGGCGTACGCGCTCTGCCCGGTAGTGCCCGACCTGGCGTACCGCCAGCCGCCAGCCCGGCAGCTCGGCGCGGTCGCCGGGGGCGGGGATGCGGCCGAGCAGGTCGGCGACGAGGCCGGCGACCGTCTCGTAGGGGCCCTCCGGGACGTCGAGGCCTATGCGCTGGAGCACGTCGACGCGGCAGCTGCCGTCGACGTCCCAGGCGGGGCGGCCGTCCTCGGGCGGGGCGGCGGCGAGTTCGGGCCTTTCGTGCCCGTCGTGCTCGTCGCGCACCTCGCCGACCAGTTCCTCGACGATGTCCTCCAGGGTCACGACCCCGGCCGTACCGCCGTACTCGTCGACGACGACGGCGATGGGCTGTTCACTGCGCAGTCGGGCCAGCAGGGGCTGTACGGGCAGTGACTCGGGGACGAGCAGCGGTGCCTTGGCGATGCGGCCGACCGGGGTGTGCAGCCGGTCGTGGGCCGGGATCGCGAGGGCGTCCTTGAGGTGGGCCATGCCGACGATCTCGTCGATCCGCTCCCGGTAGACGGGGAAGCGGGAGAGGCCGGTGGCTCGGGTCAGGTTGACCACGTCCTCGGCGGTGGCCGTGGACTGCAGGGCGCTGACCTTCACGCGCGGCGTCATCACGTTCTCCGCGGTCAGCTCGCCCAGGGACAGCGTCCGTACGAAGAGGTCGGCCGTGTCCTGTTCCAGGGCGCCGGCCTGGGCCGAGTGGCGGGCGAGGGAGACCAGTTCGCCGGGGGTGCGGGCGGAGGCCAGCTCGTCGGTGGGCTCCACGCCGAAGGCGCGGACCAGACGGTTGGCGACCGCGTTGAGGCCGGCGATGACCGGGCGGAAGAGCCGGGAGAAGACGTGCTGGGGGCCCGCGACGAAGCGGGCGACCTGCATCGGCTTCGACACCGCCCAGTTCTTGGGCACCAGTTCGCCGATCACCATCTGCACGGCGGAGGCCAGCAGCATGCCGACGACCACGGAGACTCCGGACACGGCGCCTTCGGGTATACCGATGGCGGTGAAGGGGCCGTGGAGTATCTCCGCGAGCGCCGGTTCGGCGAGCATGCCGACGACGAGGGAGGTGATGGTGATGCCGAGCTGGGTGCCGGAGAGCTGGAACGACAGCTCCTTGAGCGCGTCCACCACCTTGTGGGCCCGGCGGTCGCCCTCGGCCGCGGCCTTCTCGGCCTCGGGCCGCTCGACCGTCACGAGGCCGAACTCGGCCGCCACGAAGAAGCCGTTGGCGAGGATCAGCAGGAACGCGGCTCCGAGGAGCAGCAGGGGGATGGTCATGCCGCCGCCTCGATATGCCGGGAGGGGGCGGCGCAGGTACTACAGGACGATCCGTCCATCGCTGGAGGGAGTCACTCCTCGAATAGCAGGGAGCCCCTGCCTTCCGGGGGGAACGGCAGAGGCGGAGGCGCGACGAAAACGCCTCCGCCAACAGATTAATCAAGACAGGGGCCGGTGCGGCAGGGGCGGTGGCCCCGAGTCGGCCCTGATCTTGCTCGGGGTCGGCCCCTGCGCGGAACCGGATCAGTCCTGACGCTGCCCGGGCCCGGCGACCGACCGGGCCTCGACCAACGCCCGCAGGGTCCGGGCGTCCTCGATGGCGCGCTGCTTGGCGATGCCCGGCTGGATGCCGAGCGCGGGCAGGCTGGTGCCGTCGGTGAGGTCGAGGAAGACCCAGGGGTCGCCGACCCGCAGGTTCACCTGGACGATCTCCGCCCAGCCGAGCTGCCGCTTCCCGGCGATGTTGACGACGGTCACACCGGACTCGGCGGCGACGACCTTGGGCCGGGAGAGCAAGCACAGCACTCCGGCGAGCATGGCCGCCGTGAAGACGAAGCTGAGCCGCTCCCCCGGTCCGAGCGTCGGCAGCAGCAGCGCGACCACCGTGATGACCACGAAGATCGCGCCCGCCGCGGTGAGCAGCACGGCCCGGGTACGGCCCGGCCGAAAAGTGACGGGCAGGGCGGGCAAGGAGGACTGGTCCGACATGGCGTACGACTCCCGGGCCGTCAGAGGCGGCAGGCGTGGATGGCCGTGGTCAGGATGGCCCGGGCACCGATGTCGTAGAGGTCGTCCATGATCCGCTGGGCCTCCTTGGCCGGGACCATCGCGCGGACGGCGACCCAGCCCTCGTTGTGCAGCGGCGAGACCGTCGGGGACTCCAGGCCCGGTGTGAGCGCGACGGCCTTCTCCAACTGCTCGACGCGGCAGTCGTAGTCCATCATCACGTAGGTCCGGGCCACGAGGACGCCCTGGAGGCGGCGCAGGAACTGCTGCACCTTGGGCTCGTTCTCCGAGGACGTGTCGGCCCCGACACGGCGGATGACGACGGCCTCGGACTTCATGATCGGGTCGCCGAAGACCTCCAGGCCCGCGTTGCGCAGCGAGGTGCCGGTCTCGACGACGTCGGCGATGACCTCGGCGACGCCCAGTTCGATGGCGGTCTCGACGGCGCCGTCGAGGTGGACGACGGAGGCGTCGATGCCGTTGTCGGCGAGGTGGCCCGCGACGATGCCCTCGTACGACGTCGCGACCGTCTTGCCCTTCAGGTCCGCGACGCCGTTCGCCTCGCCCGGCTTCGCGGCGAACCGGAAGGTGGAGCGGGCGAAGCCGAGCGGGAGGATCTCCTCGGCGTTGGCGCCGGAGTCGATCAGGAGGTCGCGGCCGGTGATGCCGATGTCGAGGCGGCCGGAGGAGACGTAGATCGCGATGTCGCGGGGGCGGAGGTAGAAGAACTCGACCTCGTTGACCGGGTCGACGATCCGCAGCTCCTTGGACTCCCGGCGCTGCTGGTAGCCGGCCTCATGCAGCATCTCCCCCGCAGGGCCGGACAGGGAACCCTTGTTGGGGACGGCGATGCGCAGCATGAGGCGAGCTTCCTTCGTTCGTACGGAAACGGAATGTGTGCGGTGACGGCGTTACGGCGTGATGGCTCAGAGGTGGGCGTACACGTCGTCCAGGGAGATGCCGCGGGCGACCATCATCACCTGGACGTGGTACAGCAGCTGCGAGATCTCCTCGGCGGCCGCTTCCTTGCCCTCGTACTCGGCGGCCATCCAGACCTCGGCGGCCTCTTCGACGACCTTCTTGCCGATGGCATGGACGCCCTTCTCGACCAGTTCGGCGGTGCGGGAAGTGGCGGGGTCGCCGTGGGCGGCCTTGTGCTGGAGCTCGGTGAAGAGCTCCTCGAACGTCTTCTTGGACATGGTGAGGCTCAGCCTACGCGCAACGGCCGGTGTCTCAGCGCCAGGGTTCAGATACTGAGCGGAGGGTGGCCGCGGTCGCCACCGCCGCGGTCACCGCCTCGTGCCCCTTGTCCTCGTTCGAGCCCTCGATGCCCGCGCGGTCCAGGGCCTGTTCCTCGGTGTCGCAGGTCAGCACGCCGAAGCCGACGGGGACTCCGGTGTCGACGGAGACCTGGGTGAGGCCCTGGGTGACGCCCTGGCACACGTACTCGAAGTGGGGGGTGCCGCCGCGGATGACGACGCCGAGGGCGACGATCGCGTCGTAGCCGCGGCCCGCGAGGACCTTGGCGACGACGGGCAGCTCCCAGCTGCCGGGGACCCTGAGGAGGGTCGGCTCGTCGATGCCGAGGTCGCGCAGGGCGCGCAGGGCGCCCTCGACGAGGCCGTCCATCACCTTCTCGTGCCACTGGGCCGCGATGACCGCGACGCGCAGGTCGCCGCAGTTGCGTACGGACAGTTCGGGTGCGCCCTTGCCGCTCACGTTGCTCCTTGGTTCCTGAATCTCGTACGAGTTTTTCGTGTCGTCGTTGTCACTGGTTGCCGCAGGTGGACGCGGTGGTCGCGTCCAGCCAGGGCAGGTCGTGGCCCATCCGGTCCCGCTTGGTGCGCAGGTAGCGGAGGTTGTGCTCGCCCGCGCGGACGGGCATCGGCTCCCGGTCGACGACCGTGAGGCCGTGGCGGACGAGGGCGTCGGTCTTCTCCGGGTTGTTCGTCATCAGCCGTACGCCGCGGACCCCGAGGTCCTTCAGGATCTGCGCGCCGGCGGCGTAGTCCCGGGCGTCGGCGGGCAGACCCAGCTCCAGGTTGGCGTCGAGGGTGTCACGGCCGAGTTCCTGGAGTTCGTACGCGCGCAGCTTGGACAGCAGTCCGATGCCGCGTCCCTCGTGGCCGCGCAGGTAGACGACCACGCCCCGGCCCTCGGCGGCGATGCGTTCGAGGGAGGTCTGCAGCTGGGGGCCGCAGTCGCAGCGCAGGGAGTGGAAGATGTCGCCGGTCAGGCATTCGGAGTGGACGCGGACGAGGACGTCCTCGCCGTCGCCGATCTCGCCGTGGACGAGGGCGACGTGCTCGACGCCGTCGACGGTGGAGCGGTAGCCGTACGCCGTGAAGTCGCCGAAGGCGGTGGGGAGTTGGGTCTTTGCCTCGCGCTTGACGGTGGGCTCGGAGCTGCGGCGGTAGGCGATCAGGTCCTCGATGGAGATGATCGTCAGGCCGTGCTTGCGGGCGAACGGGATCAGTTCGGGCAGGCGCAGCATGCGGCCGTCCTCGCCGGCGATCTCGACGATGGCGCCGGCCGGGCGCAGGCCCGCGAGCCGGGCGAGGTCGACGGCGGCCTCGGTGTGGCCGTCACGCACGAGCACCCCGCCGGACCGGGCGCGCAGCGGGAAGATGTGGCCGGGGCGGACGAAGTCGCCCGGCTCGGCGGTGCCGCTCGCCAGGAGCTGGAGGGTGGTGGCGCGGTCGGAGGCGGAGATGCCGGTGGTGACGCCGTGCTGCGGGGCGGCGTCGACGGTGACGGTGAAGGCGGTGCGCATGGACTCGGTGTTCTGCTGCACCATCTGCGGCAGTTCGAGCCGGTCCAGCTCGTCACCCTCCATGGGGGCGCAGATCATGCCCCGGCACTCGCTCATCATGAAGGCGACGATCTCGGGGGTGGCCTTCTCGGCGGCGACGACGAGGTCGCCCTCGTTCTCGCGGTCCTCGTCGTCGACGACCACGACCGGGCGGCCCGCCGCGATGTCGGCGATGGCCTGCTCGATCGGGTCGAGCCCGAAGTTCTCGATGCCGTCGGTGCTGTACAGGATCGGCGCCGTGCTCATGCGGGGGCTCCTTCCAGGGCGGGCTTGCGGGAGCGCAGCCACCAGTCGCGCATGCCCCACAGGACGAGCGCGCCGTAGATGATGTAGACGAAACCGGAGAAGGCGTATCCGTTGGCGAAGTTGAGCGGTACGCCGACCAGGTCGACGAGCAGCCAGGCGAACCAGAACTCGACCATGCCGCGCGCCTGGGCGTACATGGCGACGATGGTGCCGGTGAAGATGTACGCGTCCGGCCAGGGGTCCCAGGACAGGGACGGGACCGCGGTGAAGAGGCCGCCGACGGCGAGGGTGCCGAGGACGGCGCCTGCGATCAGGTAACCGCGCTCGCGCCAGGTGGCGAAGCGCGGGGCGATGGCGCCGTCCGCCGTCTGCCCCTTCGTACGGTTCCACTGCCACCAGCCGTACGCGGCGACGGCCATGACGATGACCTGTTTGCCGGCGCTGCCGGTGAGGTGACCGGCGAAGGCGCCGAAGAGGATGAGGCCGGAGAGGAACTGCACGGGCCAGTTCCACAGGGAGCGGATGGCGCCGAGGGCGAGGGCGATCAGACCGAGGATGTTGCCGATCATGTCCGACCAGAGGATCTGCTGGCCGAAGGCGGTGAAGGCGACGGAGTTCAGCGAGTTCACTGTCCCGCTCCCCGCGTGCTCGCCGCGCCCTGGGGGCCCAGCAGCCGCTCGACGTACTTGGCGATGACGTCGACCTCGAGGTTGACCGGGTCGCCGGGCTGCTTGCGGCCGAGCGTGGTCAGGTCGAGAGTGGTCGGGATGAGGCTGACGGTGAAGTAGTCGGGGCCCGCGTCGACGACGGTGAGGCTGATGCCGTCGACGGTGATGGAGCCCTTCTCGACGACGTACCGGGTGAGGTCGGCGGGGAGCGAGATCTTGACGATCTCCCAGTTGTCGGACGGCTTGCGTTCGATGACCTGGCCGGTGCCGTCGACATGGCCCTGCACGATGTGCCCGCCGAGGCGTTCGCCGACGGCCATGGGGCGTTCGAGGTTGACGCGGGAACCGACGCTCAGGGCGCCGAGACTGGAGCGGTCGAGGGTCTCCGCCATGACGTCGGCGGTGAACCAGTCGTCCTCGTGCTCCACGACGGTGAGACAGACGCCGTTGACGGCGATGGAGTCGCCGTGCTTCGCGCCCTGTGTGACGACGGGGCCGCGCAGTCGGAAGCGGGAGGAGTCGCCGAGGTTCTCGACGGCGGTGACCTCACCCAGTTCTTCGACGATTCCGGTGAACACTTCCCGGGTCCTCCTGCCTCGTAGGGCACGGACTCCGGGGCTGTCGAAGACGACAGACATGAGCGGACAGCGGCACAGGGAGCGACGCCGTTTGAAGACCCACCCCTGCTCGGGGTAGGTCAAGAACAGACGGCGGCGCGCACGAATGCCCGCCCGCCGCGCACTGCCTCCCATCCGGACTTTAACCGTCGGTCCAGGAATTTCACCTGGTCAACCGGCCGCTGGAAGCGACCGGGTCGCGGACTGTAACCGCCGGTTCGGACTTTCACCGACCCCGGAGTGCGCTGCTTCTGGTACAGGGCCAGTGTGCCACGCCGGGTCCTCGCCCATGCGGGTGAGGGCTGTGGGGTGGCTCACAGGCCGTGTCACTGGACTTCCCCGGCGGCAACGACGGGTTTCGGCTATCACTGACCATGGGTCAACTTCCGTGACACAGGCTCTACTCGACGCGGTCCACACCCATTGACCAGTTTGGTCTAGTCCTTTTAAAGTCTGGCGGCGCGGTACTCGCCTCGAACGGCCCGGCGGCGGTGACGACGGCCCTTGCCCCGTCGCCGGGTCCCACCGCCGACGAGTTCGAGTCACCAACCTCCGGGTCAACCGCTCGCCCTGGCTGCTCGTCCGGGCTGTGGTGACGGACGTGCGGGTCGTGGTGATCCCGGAGAAGCTGGAGTTCGCGGGACGGCAGCCGGCCCGGACAGAGGGGATGGACAGCATGACCACGATCCTGGTGACCGGGGGCACCGGTGTCCTCGGCCGGCTCGTCACCGAGCGGCTGCGGGCGGACGGGCACGAGGTGCGGGTGCTCAGCCGGCACGCGCAGCCGTACGCCGTCGATCTCGTCGCGGGTGGGAGCGGGCTGGACGCGGCCGTGGCGGGGGTGGACACGATCGTGCACTGCGCGTCGTCGCCGCGCGGGGGCGACGAGAAGGCGGCGGCCAACCTGATCGCGGCGGCGCGGCGGTCCGGGGTACCCCATCTGGTGTACATCTCGATCGTCGGCGTCGACCGGGTTCCGTTCGGCTACTACCGGTCCAAGCTGGCCGTCGAGCGGCTGGTCGAGGAGTCGGGGCTGGGCTGGACGATCCTGCGCGCGACCCAGTTCCACGACCTCCTCGTGATGCTCTTCCAGGTCCTTGCCAAGCCGCCGGTCATGCTGTTGCCCGCCGGGGTGAGCGACCAGCCGGTCGCCGCCGCCGAGGTCGCGGGCCGTCTGGTCGACCTGGCCGCCGGTGCCCCCGCCGGACGCGTCGCCGACATGGGCGGCCCCGAGGTCCTGCCCCTCCCCGACTTGGCCCGCGCCTACCTGGCAGCCACCGGCCGCCGACGCCGCCTGCTGAACGTGCCCCTGTTCGGCAAGGCGTACCGGGGCTTCCTGGCCGGGGGGCACCTCACGCCGGAGCGGGCGGTGGGTAAGGGCACCTTCGGGGAGTATCTGGCGGAGCGGTTCGGGGGTACGGCGGTGCGGTGAGTCAGCGAGGCGTCGGCCCGAACAGCTCGTCCTGAGCCGCCTCCCGGGCCATCAGCAGCGCGCCCCGCAGCACGGCGGCTCCGCCAAGGGTGCTCGGCCGGACCTCGGTCGGCAGGGGTGACATGGCCGTCAGCCGTGCCTCCACCCGAGCGGCGAGTACGTCCCCACCGGCCTGCCCGACCTCGCCGCCGAGCACCACACAGCCGGGATCGAGAACAGCGACGACGGAGGCGGCGCCCAGGGCCAGACGGTCGGCCAGGACGTCGAGGAAGCGGTCGTTCGAATCGGCTGAACCCGTCATGCTCAGCGGAAGGCCCGGTCCGGGCGCCGCGCCGGCTGCACCGTCCACCGAAAGCCCCGCCACAGCCGCCCGGACCAACGCGGCCGCGTACGGCTCGTGCCCCTCCCTGGTCGTCACCACGCCGTGCTCGGCGGCCAGGGACGCCACCGCCACCGCGCCGCCCAAGGAGTGGAATCCGCCCTCGCAGTCGGTGGCCGAGGGGATCGCGGTGGTGCCCGGGACCGGGAGGAAACCGATCTCGCCCGTGCCGCCGGAGGCGCCCCGGCGGAGGTGGCCGTCGAGGACGACGGCGGCGCCGGTGCCGAGGCCGAGCCAGAGGAGGACGAAGGTGTCACGGTCGCGGGCGGCGCCGTCGCGCTGTTCCGCCAGGGCGGCCAGGTTGGTCTCGTTCTCGACGAGGACCCGGGCGGGGAGGCGTTCCCCGAGAGCCGCGGCCAGGCGGCGGTGCCACTCGGGGAGGCCGATGGAGTCGCGGAGTTCGCCGGTGGCCGGGTCGATCAGGCCGGGCGCGCCGATCGCCACCGTGTGCAAGCGGTCGGCGCCCGCCCCCTTCGCGGCGCGTTCCACCAGCGTGACCGCCTGCTCCACCGCCGGCCCCGTGCCGGTGCCGTCCGCGATCGGGACGGAGGACCGCGCCAGCTCCGTACCGAGCAGGTCGGCTACGACCACCGTGACGCCCTCGGTGCGCACATCGAGGGCAGCGAGATGTGCCCGGTCCGCGACGATGCCGTAGAGACGGGCGTTGGGCCCGCGCCGATGCTCCCCCGACTCCCCCACGACCTCGATCAGACCGGCGTCGGAGAGCCGCTCCACGAGGTCGGCGACCGTGGGCCTGGACAGACCGGTGAGCTGCTTCAACTGCCCTGCCGTCAGCGGCCCTTCCCGCTGCAGCAGCCGCAGGGCGAGCCGGTCGTTGATGGCCCGGGCGGTGCTGGGTGATGCGGGCATGCCGGGATCCTCCCAGATCGCTGGCGCCGTACGGCCGGTGGCCTCGGACGAGGCACTCTATCTATCAGGCAGGGTTCCTGATAGTTTACGGCGGCGCGAACGAAGGTCGCCGCCCGTCCTCCGGGAAGGCGGAAGTCCGAGGGAAACGCGGGCACACCGAAGAACCAGGGAGGGCGGAGAATGAGCGCGGTGATCCACGGACAACGCGAGGTGAGGCGGTCACGGTACGCCGTGGCGGCCGTGTTCGCGGCGCATGGCGCCGTCACCGGCTCCTTCGCGACCCGCGTGCCGTGGATCCAGGACCACGCGGGGGTCAGCACGGGCCAACTGGGGCTCGCGCTCGCCTTCCCGGCGCTCGGCGCGTCCGTGGCGATGCCGGTCGCGGGCCGGATCAGCCACCGCTTCGGCGCCCGTACGGCGATGCGCGGCCTGATCGCGCTGTGGACGCTCGCGCTGATCCTCCCGGCCCTCGCGCCCAACCTGTGGACGCTGTGCCTGGCGCTGTTCGTGTACGGCGCGACGGCGGGCATGGCGGACGTGGCGATGAACGCGCTCGGCGTGGAGGTCGAGAACCGCCTCGGGAAGTCGATCATGTCGGGGCTGCACGGCATGTGGAGCGCGGGCGCCCTGGTCGGTTCGGCGGCGGGCACGCTCGCCGCCCACCTGGGTTCGGACGCCCGGCTGCACCACGCGCTGGCGGCCGCCGTGCTCACCGTCCTCGGCCTCGTCGCCTGCCAGTGGGTGCTGGACCTGAGGCCCACCGAGGACGAGGAGCCGCCGCCCCGCTTCGCGCTGCCGCCGAAGTCGGCGCTGCTGATCGGCGCGGTCGGGTTCTGCGCGGTGTTCGCGGAGGGGGCGGCCCTGGACTGGTCGGCGGTCTATCTGCGGGACCAGTTGGCGACCTCGGCCGGGCTCGCGGCGGCGTGCACCACCGGTTTCATGCTGACCATGGCGGTGGCCCGGATCGCGGGCGACGCGGTGGTCAACCGGTTCGGCGCGGTCCGTACCGTACGGGCGAGCGGGGTCCTCGCCGCGCTCGGCGGGCTGCTGATCGTCGTCGCGAGCCGGCCGGTGGTCGCGATGGCCGGCTTCGCGCTGATGGGCCTCGGCATCGCGGTCGTCGTACCGCTCTGCTTCGCCGCCGCCGGCCGCAGCGGGCCGAACCCCAGCCAGGCCATCGCGGGCGTCGCGACCATCACGTACACCTCGGGGCTGGTCGCGCCGAGCGCGATCGGCGGTCTGGCGCAGCTGACCAGCCTCGTCGTGTCGTTCGGCCTGGTGACCGTACTGGCCTGCGGGCTGGTCGCCTTCGCGGGCGTGCTGCGCACCGCCGAGCGGGACCGTCCGCGGGTCAGCCGACCGGACGCGGCGGTTCCCGGACCGAGGCCCTGAGGCGGCCCGGTCCACGCGGTCGGCCGCTGGGCACCCGGGCCGCTCAGCCCCGCGGCGTTGGGCCGCGTGGCACCCGGCTCGCTCAGCCCCGCGCCAGCTCGTACGCGTACTCCGGCGAGAACGCCCCCGCTCTCCCCCGGCACCCGTCGGACTCGCCCGGCAGCTTCACCCACAGGTAGGCGTCGACGCGGGACTCGCCGGTGGTGAGGGTCGGCGGCCGGCCGAGGCCGCGGCCGGCGGGGTCGCACCACTGGCCGCCGGCCGGGGCGCCGTTGCCGTTGCGGCTGGTGTCGATGACGGCGCCGAGGCTCGCGGGGCCGCCGAGGGCGTCGAGGACCCGGCGGGTGTAGGCGACCTCGGCCTCCGTGGGGTTGAAGTTCGACACGTTGCTGAAGACGCCGTCGGAGGCGTCGGGCGAGGCGGCGCCCGCCTGGCGGAGAAGTGCGGCCTGTTTGTCCGGCGCGTTCCATTCCGCGTGCCCGGCGTCGTAGTAGACGCGGGCGTCAGGGTTGGCGGCCTTCATGACGCGCCCGGCGCGGGCGAGCGAGGCGAAGCGGTCGGCGCGGGTACCGGCGGAGAGGCAGTCGGACTGGGCGATCGCGTCCGGTTCCAGGATCACGATGACGTCGTCCGAGCCGAGCCCGGCGGCGAACGCGTCGATCCACGCGTCGTACGCGTCCAGGGTCGGCGCCCCGCCCTGCGAGGCCCCGCCGCAGTCGCGGTCCGGGATCGCGTAGGCCACGAGGACGGGCACCTGCCCGTGCGCGGCGCCCCCGGCGGCGACCGCCGCGACCTGGGAGGTGGCGGTGGCCGGGGTCGGGTCGGTGAACCAGACGGCGGCCGGCCGGTCGGCGATGCCGGCCTCGATGACGGCGCTGCGCGGGTCGCCCGGGTTGTCGCGGACCCAGTCGAGGACCTGGGAGTCGGGGTGGCGGTAGAGCTCGCCGGCGTCGGTGACGGGTTCCGTCCGCTGTTCGGTCTTCTCCGCCGAGGGCCGCACACCGGCCTTCCTGGAGGGGTAGGACGGCTTCGCGGACGACGGTTGCGGCGAGGTGCGCGACAGGGAGGGCGGAACCGGGGGCGGCTCGGCCGGATCGGACGGGAGGACCGGTGCGCGGCTCACCAGCGGTCGGGCCTCGTCGGCGCTTCTGTCGGCGCCTCTGTCGCCGTTCAGCGCGGCCACCATCCCGGTGACGGTTCCGACGACGGCCACGACCGATGCCGCGGCGACCATGGCGCCTCGCCTCGCCGCCCGCCTGCGTTCGGCTCGGCGTGCGGCCAGACGCTGGGCGCGTAAGCCTGACACGTGGTGCTCCCCCCTGCTCCCCGGACTGCGCTTCGTCGGCTTCCGGTACTTCCCGCCGCGCCCGCGTTACCCCGTTCCGGGGACGCACCGGGCACGGCGGCACCGCTGTCAGCCTAGGCCTGGGACCCTGCCCGTTATGGCGCAGTTGGAACATTTCACCAATTCCGTGGACTCGGTAGACACCGTCATCTGCCGCATGCGCGCCCTCGACAGCGTCCTGCCCGAGCGGGACGGGATCGCGGTCTTCAACCGCGTCTACCTCACGGTCACGGAGGCCATCGACCGGCGGCTGGACGCCGGCCGCTTCCCGGACGCGCGGGCCGCGATCACCTTGGACGTGCTCTTCGCCGAGCGGTATCTGAGCGTCGCCGAGGGCGGTCGCGTGCCCGCGTGCTGGCGGCCGTTGCTGCAGTTCCGGCACCATCCCGGCGTACGGCCACTGCAGTTCGCCCTCTCCGGCATCAATGCGCACATCGGGCACGATCTCGCGCTCGCCGTCGTGGACACCTGTCGTACGCTCGGCTGCGAACCCGTCGATCTGGAGGACGAGTTCGAGCATGTGGGCGATGTCCTCGTGTCACTGGAGGAGCGCATCCGCGAGGAGTTGATGCCGGGCCCCGATCTCCTCCAGATCGCCGATCCCCTCACCCACCTGCTCGGCGCGTGGAGCCTGGAGCGCGCCCGCGAAGCCACCTGGTCGGCGGCCCGCGCACTGTGGGCGCTGCGCGAACTCCCCGATCTCGCCGAGGAGTTCGGCCACCGCCTGGACGCGGCGGTGGGCCTGGCGGGCCGCATGCTGCTGACACCGCTGCCGGACTGATCCCGCCTGCCCCCGACGCCACCGACGGACGGGAGCGCACCGACCCGACGGAAGACAGCGCACCGACCCGCCGAGCCGAAGCGAACACACCCGCGCCGGACGCACTCCCATGTGAACGTAATACGTTCGACCTGAGAAGATCCCTCGCAGAGGAGCACACGGCATGGCGTTACGGCTCGGGCTCGCCCTTCCCCAGATGCGGCAGTACGACATCGGAAAGGACGTGCCCGACGTGGCGCGTACGGCCGAGGGCATCGGCTATGACAGTCTGTGGGTCTTCGAACGGGCCCTGTTCCCCGAGCCACCGTCGCAGGGCCTGTACGGCCTGGAGGGCCTGCCCTGGCCGGACCACTACCGGCATGTGGCCGAGCCCCTGGTCACCCTCACACTCGCCGCCGCGGCCACCGAGCGGGCCCGGCTGGGCACGAGCCTGATCGCCCCGCTGCACGTTCCCTTCCAACTCGCCAAGTCCCTCGCCTCGTTGGACGCGGCGAGCGGCGGCCGGGTGGTCGCGGGCCTCGGTACGGGCTGGTCCCTCGACGAGTACGCCGCCGCGGCCGTCCGGCCCTTCGAGGAGCGCGGCCAGGTGCTGGAGGAGCTGATCGGCGTGTGCCGGGCCGTCTGGGGCCCGGACCCGGTGTCGTACGACGGGAGGCTCACGAAGATCGCCTCCGCGATGGTCGGCCCCAAGCCCCGCCGGCCCATCCCCATCCTGCTCTCCGGGAGCACCGCGAGAGCCCGCCGCAGACTCGTCGACCACGCCGACGGCTGGCTGCCGGTCGGCCTGGGCGTCGACGAACTGGCCGCCCAGTGGCGCCAGTTGCGGAACCTGGCCGCCGAGCGCCGCCGCATCAGGCCGCTCCGCTCGGTGCTCCGGATCAATGTGCAGTACCAGACCAAGGCCTACGAGGGCACCGACCGCCACCCCTTCCAGGGCAACGCCGACCAGCTCGCCGAGGACCTCGCCGCCCACGCCGCGATCGGCCTCGACGAGATCTTCCTCGACCTCCAGTACGGCCTGCGGGACGCTGAGGAGCTGAAGGACGTGGCCGCGGAGGTGTACGAGTCGGCACGGGCCGCCGGGGTCTAGCCCCGCCCGAATGCTCCCCAGCCCCGCGGCAGTCCCGCCGAATGCTCCCCAGCCCCGCGGTAGCCCCGCCGAACTGCCCCTAGTTCTCCGGCAGTTCCACCGGAGCGATCTCGTCGTAGACGTCCCCCGGCCCGGGGTTGGTCGCGTCCGTCGCCCCGCCGAGGTGGTGCATGACGCCCCAGACCGCGTTGAGCGCGGTCTGGATCGCGCCCTCGGCCCAGCCGGCCGTCCAGGAGATGTCGTCGCCGGCGAGGAAGATGCCCCGCTTGTCCTCGGGCAGCCGGTCCTGCATGAAGTGGGTGAACAGGCGCCGCTGGTAGCGGTAGTGGCCGGGCAGGTTGGCCTTGAACGCGCCCATGAAGTAGGGCTCGTTCTCCCAGGAGACGGTCACCGGGTTGCCGATGATGTGGCTCCGGATGTCGACCTTCGGGTAGATCTCGCCGAGCGACTTCAGCATGACCTCCATCCGCTCGCTCGCGGACAGCGGCAGCCACTTCAGGCTGTCGTCGCACCAGGTGTAGGAGAGGCAGATGACGGCGGGCTTGTCGGGACCGTCGTCGAGCAGATAGGTCCCGCGCGTCATACGGTCGGTGAGCGTCATCGACATGACGTCCCGGCCGGTCGGATTTCCCCTGTCGTCGACGGCCTTGTCGAGCCAGAAGGGCCGGTCGACGGGCACGAAGAGCTTCGAACTCTCCATGTAGTGGGTCCGCTCGATGGCGGTCCAGTGGTCGATCGGGAAGAGGGAGTCGTCGCAGGCGATCTTCGACAGCAGCATCCAGGACTGTGCGGTGAAGATCGCCGCCTGGTAGGTACGGATGTCACCGTTCGCGTCCGTCACGGTGATCCGGTTGCCTGCGGTGCGGTGCAGCCGGGTCACGGCCGGGCGCGGCTCGCCATCGGTGTGCAGGGACTTCAGGGACGTCCCGTACGGCCAGTGCACGATCTTCTCCGGCTCGCGCTCCCAGAGCCTCAGCGGCAGCTGCTGCGAGCCGCCCACGATGCCGCGGTGGTGGTCGTCGGCCTCGGTGTAGACGACCCGCAGGATCTCGAGAATCGAGTTGGGGAAATCGGTGTCCCAGCCGCCCGTGCCGAAGCCGACCTGGCCGAAGATCTCGCGGTGCCGGAAGGACTTGAAGGCCTCCGAGTCGCAGAGGAAGCCGTAGAAGGTCTGGTTGTCGAGCCGCTCGACGAGCTTCGCCCAGATCTCCCGGATGCGCGGCACATCGCGCTCGCGCAGCGCCCGGTTCATGTCGGAGAAGTCGGCGCCGTCTTCGAGGCAGGCGTTCCAGGCGGCGGCGACGTCCCGGTACACCTGCGGCAGATCGTCGATCGTCTCGGCGTAGTGGGACTCGCCCTTGAGGTCGACGACGGTGGAAGGCGTAGCCTCCGCGAGGGGGTTGGGGAAGGGCCGGGTCTCCAGCCCCACCAGGTCGATGTAGTGCTGGAGTGCCGTGGAGGACGGCGGGAAGCGCATGGCCCCCATCTCGGCGGTGAGCGACGGATCGCACCCCTCGAACCCCACGGTCCGCAGCCGCCCGCCGATCCGGTCGGCCTCGTACACGACCGGCTTGAGACCCATCTTCATCAGCTCGTACGCCGCCACGATCCCGGACAACCCGCCGCCGATGACCGCGACCTCGGTGCCGTGCTCGGTGGCGGGTATCTGGCCCAGCCCCGCCGGGTGGTCCAGGAAGTCGTCGTACGCGTACGGGAAGTCCGGGCCGAACATGGTGATCGGAGGCTGCTGCTCGTCTGCGTGCTCGACGGCGTTGGGCACGGTGGACGTCATGGGGTACGGACTCCTTGCGGAAAAGGTGTACGGGGTGGGGGCGGGTCTCAGACGAGGGACCCGTAGAGACCGGGGCGACGGTCCTGGAGGTACGGGTTCGTCTCGCGCGAGGCCGCGAGGAAGGCGGGGTCGACATCGGCGAGGACCAGCTCGTCGCCGCGTCCGGCGCGGGTGCGCGCGACCCCGTCGGGCCCGGCCAGCGTGGACAGCCCGACGAACTCGAACTCCCCTTCCCGGCCGACCCGGTTGACGTAAGCGACGTACATCTGGTTCTCGAAGGCCCGCACCGGGATCATCGACTCGGCGACGAACTGGAACGGGTGCATCTGGGCCGTGGGCACGACGAGCAGGTCGGTGCCGGCGAGGGCGTGGGCGCGGACGTTCTCCGGGAACTCCACGTCGTAGCAGATCATGATCCCGACCCGGAGCCCGTCCAGTTCGGCCTGTACGACGGCCTGTTCGCCCGGGGTGAAGTGATCGCGCTCGAAGCAGCCGAAGAGGTGGGTCTTGCGGTAGTTCGCCAGCCGGACGCCGTCGGCGGAGACGAGCTGCGCCGAGTTGAAGACCGCCTCACCGGCCCGCTCCGGGTAGCCGTACGCGATCGCGACCCCGTGCCGTTCCGCGATCTCGGCGACCGCGTCGGCCGAGTCACCGTCGGCCGCCTCGGCGAGCCGCGCGATGTCGTCTCCGATGGCGTACCCCGTCAGATACATCTCCGGCGCCACCACCAGCCGCGCCCCGGCCACCGCGGCCCGCCCCGCGGCCTCGTCGAGCACCTTCAGGTTCCCGACGACCGAGCCGGGACGACCGGAGCTCTGGAGCAGGGCGGTACGCATGCGTGTTCCTCACCGGGACGAAGGGGGATTGGGGGGCCAGATAGACGGTACGGTCGCCGCGCCGGACCGGACAAGCGGCAGCCATTGCGCGCCGTTGAGGGATTCGTTGCGTGCGGGATGGCGTGGACGACGATTCGTTGCGTACCTCCTGAGAAGGGCTCGCTGCAGGGGCGCGGGGAACCGCGCGACCAGCCACGACGAACCCGCGGCCGCCCGACGCCCCCCACGCCCCGCCCCTAGGCGCCCCTCCGCACCACCAACACGCTCGCCGTCACCAGATACGGCACCGCGAACACGGCGAACACCACCCCGTGCGCATGGGAGGCGCCGATGACGGCGTACGCGGCGAAGGCAGCGACCGTCGCCGTCTCGGTCCCCATGCTCGCGACGGACGTCAGCGTCGCCCGCCGAGCCGCCTCGATCCGGTCCTGCAGTCGCGCGTCAGCGAGAACGTTGACCAGCTGGAAGCCGCCGAAGGCGACAGCGACAAGACCGACGCCGGCCGGAGTGCCCATCAGCGACCCCACGGCCATCGCGAACGCGCACCCCGCGAGCACCACCCCCATCCCGGCCGGGCTCAGCCGCTCCGCCACTCCGGTCAGCAGACTGCCGATCGCCGGCCCCACCCAGATCACCAGCAGCAGATACGGAACCGTCTGCTCGGCCACCCCGGTGTCCCGGACCAGCAACGGCGTGTACTCGTCGAGCGCGCCCCAGACCGCGCCGACGGCCGGAACGAGCAGCAGCGCCCCGCGTACGGACCGGTTCCGGCGGGCCTCGGCGAGCCCGGCCCGCAGCGTGGTGAGCGTGGAGTCCCGTTCCTCGGTGGGAGTCACCGATTCCCGGTGCTCGGGGAAGCGCGTCGCCACCACCGAGGTCAGCACACAGACCAGCACACTCGCCGCCCCCACGGCCGGGTAGCCGCCGAGGTCGAGCACCGGCCCGGCCAGCCCCATGGCGGCCATGACGGCGACCATCCCGACCGCCTGGGCCCGACCGATGACGCGGGCGTACCGGTCCGCGGCGCCCAGCCGGTCCAGCTCGTCGTAGACCAGCGCTTCCAGCGCACCGGAGCCGAGGGCGCCGCGCACCCCCCAGAGGACGAAGCCGAGGGCGAAGGCCCAGTACGACGGGACGATCACCCAGAGGGCGAAGCCGACGGCGGTGAGCAACGGCCCCAGCCACAGCAGCAGCCGCCGGGAAACGGCATCGGCCAAGGCACCGGAGGGGACCTCCAGCAGAATCCCGGTGATGGACCACAGGGCGAACAGTGACGAGACCTGCCAGATCGACAGACCGGTGTCGCTGAACAGCAGCGCGTACACCGGGTAGAGCAGCACGAAGTCGTCGAGGAACGCGTAACCGTACAGCGTGGCCGTCAGCCGCCGGACACCGATGGTCCCGGCGCTCGGCGGACGCGCAGGTGAAAGAGTCATGAGGCCTTCCCGCAGGAGCGATTCGGACGTCGGACACACGACGCCCGAGGCGGCCCTCGGGAGGCACGACTGGTGGATCAATGTCGCCAGGTCATAGCACCGATCATAGGCGCTGGGTGTACTGGCCGGGGGCGACTTCTCAGCCGCCGACCAGCGACAAAGGGACGCGGGGAACCGCGCGGCCGGCCACGACGAACCCGCAGCCGCCCGGCGCCCCGAGCTCCTAGGCGGGCGACCCGGAAGAAAAGCGCCGCAACAAGGGCGACAGCACGAGCACGGACTTCGTCCGTTCGACGAACGGCTCCCCGGCGATCCGCTCCAGCACCCGCTCGAAGTGCCGCATGTCCGAGGCGAACACCTGCACGACGGCATCGGCCTCCCCCGTGACCGTGGACGCCGCGACGACCTCCTGATACCGCTCCAGCCCCCGCTGGATCGTCTCCGGCGAGGTGTTCCGCCGGCAGTAGATCTCGACGAACCCCTCGGTCTCCCACCCGAGCGCGGCCGGGTCCACCCGTACGGTGAATCCGGTGATCGCCCCGGTCGCCCGCAGCCGGTCCACCCGGCGCTTGACCGCGGGCGCGGACAGCCCGACCAGTTGGCCTATGTCGGCGTAGGAGCGGCGGGCGTCCTCGGCGAGGGCGTGCACGATGCGTTCGTCGAGATCGTTCAGCACTGCGGGTGGATCACTTCTCTGGAGTCGAGGGCGATGACGGAGTCGCGGCGGCCGCGAGACGGGAGCGGCGATAGCCGTAACTGAAGTAGAACACGAGCCCGACGGCCATCCAGACCCCGAAGACGACCCAGGTGACGGTGTCGAGGCTGCCCATCATCCAGACACAGAACCCGAATCCCAGCGCGGGCAGCACCGGCGACAACGGCACACGGAACGTCCGCGGCATGTCCGGCCGGGTCCGCCGCAGCACCACGACCGCCACGTTGACCAGCGCGAACGCGAACAAGGTACCGATGCTCGTGGCGTCGGCGAGCTGCCCCAACGGGATCGCGGCGGCGAGGACACCGCAGAACAGCGAGACGATCACGGTGTTGACGCGCGGCGTCCCGGTCCTCGGGTGGACACGCGAGAACACCTTGGGCACGAGCCCGTCCCGGGACATGGCGAACAGGATGCGGGTCTGCCCGTACAGCACGGTCAGCACGACACTCGCGATGGCGATGACGGCGCCGGCCGCGAGCAGCGTCCCCCAGAACGCGTCCCCGGTGACGTCCTTCATGATCCCGGCGAGCGCGGCCTCGGACTCGCCGAACCGCTCCCAGGGCCGCGCCCCGATCGCGACGGCGGCGACCAGCACGTACAGCGCGGTCACGATGACCAGCGAGAGCATGATCGCGCGCGGCAGATCGCGCTGTGCGTTCTTCGCCTCCTCACCGGCGGTCGAGGCGGCGTCGAACCCGATGTACGAGAAGAAGAGCGTGGCCCCGGCCGCGCTGACGCCCGCCATGCCGAGGGGCATGAAGTTCTCGTAGTTGCCGGACCGGAAGCCCTGCAGACCGATGAGGCAGAAGAGCAGCAGAGCGGCGATCTTCACCACGACCATGATCGTGTTGGCCCGGGCGGACTCCCGGGCGCCGCCCAGCAGAAAGGCCATCGCGAGCAGCACCACGATCAGCGCGGGCAGATTGAAGATGCCGCCGTCACCGGGCGGCGCGGAGAGCGCGGCCGGAATGGTCACGCCGATGGTTCCGTCGAGCAGTTCGTTGAGGTACTCGCCCCAGCCGACCGCGACGGCCGACACGGACACGCCGTACTCCAGCACGAGACACCAGCCGCAGACCCACGCGACCAGCTCCCCCATGGTTGCGTACGCGTACGAGTACGAGGACCCGGAGACCGGGATGGTGCCGGCCAGCTCCGCGTACGACAGGGCCGAGAACAGCGCGGTGAGACCGGCGATCACGAAGGAGAGGGTGACGGCGGGTCCGGCCTTGGGGACCGCCTCGCCGAGGACGACGAAGATGCCGGTGCCGAGCGTGGCACCGATGCTGATCATCGTCAGCTGCCACAGCCCGAGGGACCGTCGCAGCGACCCTCCCTCCCCCTGGCCGCCCTCCGCGACCAGGCGTTCCACGGGCTTGCGGCGCATCAGCCGCGCCCCGACGCCTCCGGGCGGCGGGGCGGGCCGACTCTCGTTCTGCGGGGGTGCGCCTTGGTCGAGCACGCGTGGCTCCTTCATCGCTGCCGGTCAGGGCGGGGTGAGGACCGACAGCACCGAACAGCAGGGGGCCACCGAGCAGGAGGTCCCCGCCACGCCACGTACAGCGCATGACCCTATGGGCCAGAGCTTCGCGAGCGTAATGCGGCAACCTTGCGCACTCCCGCAAGATCGTTGCGTGCATCGGGCCAGGGCGCAGCTTCGTTGCACGACCCGTTCGGTCTGTTGCGCGTACTGTCGGAAAAGGGTGAACGGCACCATGGTCAGGGGCGCGGTGAGCCGCGCGGACGACCACGACGAACCCGCACCCGCCAACTCACCGTTCGCCCCGAGCTCGAAGGCGCCCTAACTCCAGCTGGCGTGCAGCGGCTTGCCCTCCGCATACCCAGCCGCACTCTGGATCCCCACCACGGCCCGCTCGGCGAACTCCTCCAGAGACCCGGCCCCCGCATAGGTGCAGGAGGACCGCACCCCCGCGATGACCGAGTCGATCAGGTCCTCCACCCCGGGCCGCGCCGGATCCAGGAACATCCGCGAGGTCGAGATGCCCTCCTCGAACAGCGCCTTGCGTGCCCGGTCGTACGCCGACTCCTCGCTCGTACGGTTGCGCACGGCCCGCGCGGAAGCCATCCCGAACGACTCCTTGTACAGCCGCCCGCCGGCGTCCTGCTGAAGGTCCCCCGGCGACTCGTACGTCCCCGCGAACCAGGACCCGACCATCACGTTCGACGCACCCGCCGCCAACGCCATGGCGACATCGCGGGGGTGCCGCACGCCACCGTCGGCCCACACGTGCTTCCCGTACTTCTTGGCCTCGGCCGCGCACTCCAGGACGGCGGAGAACTGCGGCCGCCCGACCCCGGTCATCATGCGGGTCGTGCACATCGCACCCGGTCCGACACCGACCTTGACGATGTCCGCGCCCGCCTCGATCAGATCCCGCACACCCTCGGCGGCGACGATGTTGCCCGCGACGATCGGCACCCGGGGGTCGAGGTCGCGCACCAGCTTGACGGCGCTGATCATCGACTCCTGGTGGCCGTGCGCGGTGTCGATGACGAGCGTGTCGATGCCCGCGTCGAGCAGTTGCTGGGCCTTGTCCGCGAAGTCGCCGTTGATGCCGACGGCGGCGGCGACGCGCAGCTTGCCGTCGGCGTCGACGGCGGGGCTGTACAGGGTGGCGCGGAGCGCGCCCTTGCGGGTGAGGATGCCGGCGAGGCGGCCTTCCTTGTCGACGGCGGGCGCGTACCGGCGGTTGGCCGCGTCGAGCCGGTTGAATGCCTCACGGGGGTCGATGTCGGCGTCGAAGAGCAACAGGTCCTTGGACATGACGACTTCGAGCTGGGTGAAGCGGTCGACGCCGCTCAGGTCCGCGTCGGTGACGACACCGACGGGCCGCAGACCCTCGTCGACGACGACGCCCGCGTTGTGCGCCCGCTTCGGCAGCAGGGCCAGCGCGTCGGCGACCGTCTGGTGCGGGTTCAGCACGATCGGGGTGTCGAGGACGAGGTGGCGGCTCTTCACCCAGGAGATGACGTCGGTGACGACCTCGATCGGGATGTCCTGCGGGATGACCACCAGGCCACCGCGGCGGGCGACCGTCTCGGCCATGCGGCGGCCGGCGATGGCGGTCATGTTCGCGACGACGAGCGGGATGGTGGTGCCCGTACCGTCCGGGGAGGCCAGGTCGACGCCCTGCCGCGATCCGACGGCGCTACGGCTCGGGACCATGAAGACGTCGTCGTACGTCAGGTCGTACGCGGGCTGGATGTCATTGAGGAAACGCACGTGCCGCACATCCCAGTCGTTCAGAGGTGACCCCCTGACAGGACCGTCAGGGGGAAGAGCACGTACTTCATTGTCCCATGTCGGCGGGTACGAGCGGCCCCGACGGATCATCCAGAGGACCCCCGGGCGGCCTCGGAGGATCCTCCGAGGCCGCACGCGCTAGGCGGCCCCGCCCAGCGCCAGCACGACCTTCAGTTCGGTCGCGGTGCCGTTCCAGTGGTCGACGGCCTCGGTGAACACCTCCTGCGCCATGCTCCAGTCGTTCGGCACGGCCAGGGCGAACTCCCGCCAGCCGGAGATCACGACCAGCCGGCCCCGTACGGGCGGCGCCCAGGACAGGTCGGTGAGGCAGTCGGCGAGGGCGTCCCAGTTGCGGCCGAAGTGGTCGGGCAGGTCGAGGGCGCGGGCGCAGCGGTCCATGAAGGCGGGCTTGGCGGTGACGCCCGCGAGGTCCAGTTCGATGTGTGCCCAGCCGCCGACGGCCAGCGCTTCCGCGAGCGTGGCGTCAGTCATGTGAGTACCGTCCCGGTCGAGTCGTAGTGATCACCGATGTAGCACACCACGCCGTACGGGTCCGCCGGGCCGGGACGCGCCCCGAAGGGATGCGCCCCTGCCCGGCGGACCCGCGGCGATGCACACACCCGGCTCCGCGGACGCATCCCGTCAGCAGCCATCGCGGAGCGCCGCGTCGGTCACTCGCGGAGCGCCGGAGCGCCCCGTCAGGGCCCGTCCGGGTCCGCCCGGTTGAGCGCCGGACGCGGCGTCTGACCGGCCGTCAGCAGGTAGTCCGCCGCGGAGGTGTCGGTGACGAGGCTGGTGACCAGCCCCGACCGCAGCACGGCGTCGATCGCGGCCGCCTTGCGCTGCCCGCCCGCGATCGCGACGACCTCGGGGATACGGCGGAGCTGGTCGGCCTTGACCGTGATGCACCGCTCGCCGAGATCGCGCCCCACCCGGCGACCGTCGGCGTCGAAGAGGTGCGCGGACATCTCGGCGGCGACACCGAGGGAGGCGTAGTGGCCCCGTTCCTCGTCGCTGAGCATGTCGTGCACCGTGGAGATGCCCGCCTCCCAGGAGCCGATGGAGACACAGGCGACGGTGACCTTGTCGAAGTACTCGAAGGCCCGGGCGATCCCGGTCTGGTGGCGCAGCGCGGCCGCGGTGGCCGCGTCCGGCAGCAGCATCGGCGCGTAGATGGGGTGGGCGTCGCCGCCCGACACCTGCGCGGCCCGCCGTACGGCCTCCACCGAGCCGCGCTCGGCGGTCCCGGCGTCGTACACACCCGTCAGCTGCACCACGGTGCAGGGCGGCAGCCGGTCCAGGGCGGCCGCCATGTGGATGGTGGAGCGCCCCCAGGCGAGACCGAGGACGTCGCCCTCGTTGACCAGTTCGCCGAGCAGGTCCGCCGCCACCTCGCCGAGGTTCTCCGGGTCGGGCGACTCCTGGGCCTCGGCCGGGGATTCGACGACCACGGCGTGCCTGAGGCCGTAGCGGGCGCGCAGCGCGTCGGAGCGCTCCGCGTCCAGTTCCGCGGGGACGCGGATCTCGATGCGTACGAGATCCCGTTCGAGGGCGGTCTCCAGAACTCGGGCCACCTTGAAGCGGCTCACGCCGAACTCCTCGGCGATCTGGATCTTGGACTTGCCCTCGAGGTAGAAGCGGCGGGCCATGGCCGCCGCCTGAACCAGCTCAGCGGGTCCCATCCGCATGGCTGACCGGCCCGCCGACATACCCGACACGGCCATCTCCTCACTGCTCTTCACACATGGATACGCCGTTCATCCTTGCAGATCCGGCGTTTTCGATCAGCCCGATGGGGCGCCGTTCACGTTCCCTTGGCCCTCTGGTCGCACGACGTGCCCCGCCCGCCTCGGCGATCGCACCTCCGCACCTCCTTGACTCAGTGGCCGCAGGCCCAGCCGGCGGTTGCCGTCGTGGCGTCCGCCTGGGCCCGCAGTGCGCGCACCGCCTCGGCCGGGTCCTCGGCCCCGTACACCGCGGAACCGGCGACGAAGACGTCGGCGCCCGCCTCGGCGCAGCGCTCGATGGTGGACGCGGCGACCCCGCCGTCGACCTGGAGCCACAGGTCGAGTCCGTGCTTGCTGATCAACTCGCGGGTCCGGCGGATCTTGGGGAGCATGATGTCGAGAAAGGCCTGGCCTCCGAAGCCCGGTTCGACCGTCATGATCAGCACCATGTCGAGTTCGGGCAGCAGGTCCTCGTACGGCTCGATCGGCGTCGCCGGCCTGAGTGCCATGGAGGCCCTTGCGCCCTTGGCCCGGATCTCGCGGGCGAGCCGCACCGGTGCGGCGGCCGCCTCGACATGGAAGGTGACGGAACCGGCACCCGCTTCCACGTACTGGGGCGCCCACCGATCGGGGGCCTCGATCATCAGATGGCAGTCCAACGGCGTCTGCGTCGCACGGGCCAGGGACTCCACGACCGGCACACCGAGCGTGAGGTTCGGGACGAAATGGTTGTCCATCACGTCCACATGGAGCCAGTCGGCGCCTTCGACCGCCTTCGCCTCGTCGGCGAGACGGGCGAAGTCGGCGGACAGGATGCTTGGGTTGATCTGCGCGGCCATGGACCAAGCCTGCCATGCCCGCCAGGTGTCGCGGGCATCGGTCTCGGGTCGGGACGCTGGTATCTCGGCTGCTGACCGTCGGTGGCTCCGCCGCGCCCACGCGACGGAGCCGCACATGACACAGTCCCGCGCCCCTGACGGGGCGCGTCACCAGGAGCGGCCATGACAGCGAACCGGGGCATCGGGCATCTCGTCTGTGGGCGGCGCGCCAAGTGGGTCGTGCTGGTGCTGTGGCTGGTGGTGCTGTTCCTGACCGCCCCATTCGCCTCGAAGCTCACCGACGCCCAGGACAACGACGCGGCCTCCTGGCTGCCGGGCTCGGCCGAGTCCACCCAGGTCCTGGAGCTCTCCGAGGGCTTCCGGCCCGAGCAGATCCCCGCGGTGGTCGTCTACGCCCGCGAGAGCGGCCTCACGGCCGAGGACCGGACGCGGATCGAGGCGGACGTACGGGAGCTCAGGCAGCTGACCGACCACGGGATCATCGGCTCCCAGACGCGCGGTCCCGTCCACGACCGTGAAACCGGCCCCAGGGCCGCCCAGGTCTACGTGCCGATCACGATGGGCGAGAAGGGCTGGGAGCGGATCGCGCCGGCGGTCGACTCGATCCGGGACGACGTGGGGGAGGGCGGCGGCGGTCTCGCCGTGCACATCACGGGTCCGGGCGGCACGTCCGCCGACTTCTCCGAGGCGTTCGAGGGCATCGACTCCACGCTGCTGATGTCGGCGATGGCCGTGGTCATCGTGATGCTCCTGCTCACCTACCGCAGTCCGACCCTGATCCTGGTCCCGCTGATCGCGGTCGTCGCCGCCCTGTTCACGGCCCAGGCCCTGATCTATCTGCTGGCGGAGCACACCGGCTTGACCGTGAACGGCCAGAGCGCGGGCATCCTCACCGTCCTCGTCTTCGGCGCGGGCACCGACTACGCCCTGCTGCTCGTCGCCCGCTACCGCGAGGAACTGCGCCGCCACGAGGACCGCCACGAGGCGATGGCCCTGGCCCTGCACCGCGCGGGCCCGGCGGTGCTGGCGTCCGGTGCCACGGTCGTCCTCAGCATGCTGGTGCTGTTGGCCGCCGAGATGAACTCGACGAGCGGTCTGGGCCCGGTCGCCGCCATCGGCGTCGCCGTCGCCCTGCTCGCGATGATGACCCTGTTCCCCGCCCTGCTGGTGATCTTCGGCCGCTGGATCTTCTGGCCGGTCATTCCCCACCTCGGGACCCCCGACCCGACCGAGCGCGGTGTGTGGGCCCGCATGGGACGCCGTTTCAGCCGCCGGCCCCGCATGGTCTGGGTCGCCACGGCGGCCGCCCTCGCCCTGTGCTCGCTGGGTCTGATCCAGCTGCGCGCGGAAGGCATCAGCAACGCGGACGCCTTCACCGGCGAGCCGGACTCGATCGTCGGCCAGGAGGTCTCCGCACGCTACTTCCCGGCGGGCAGCGGCGACCCCCTCGTGATCATCAGCAACCAGGCGCAGGCGCGGCAGGTGGGCCGCGTGGTCGCCGACACCGAAGGCGTCGTGGCGGACTCGCTCGGCCTGCCACCCGGCACGAAGCCCGCCCACGAGGGCAAGGTCCTCTTCGAGGCCACCATGTCCGACCCCTCCGACAGCGCGGCCGCGAAGCAGACCGTGGAACGCGTCCGGGACGCCGTCCACGACGTGCCGGACGCCGACGCCCGGGTGGGCGGCGGTACCGCGGCCCTGCTGGACATGGACGAGGCGACCACCCACGACAACATCCTGATCATCCCGCTGGTGCTGGTCGTGGTCCTGCTGATCCTCTGTGTCCTGCTCCGCGCCCTGATCGCCCCGCTCCTGCTGATCGGGACGGTGATCCTGTCCTTCGCCGCCGCGCTGGGCATCAGCGCGCTCGCCTTCAGACACCTCTTCGACTACGCGGGCGAGTCGACCGACTTCCCGCTGTTCGTCTTCGTCTTCCTGGTCGCCCTGGGCATCGACTACAACATCTTCCTGACCACCCGCATCCGCGAGGAGGCCGCCCACCAGGGCACCCGCAAGGGTGTGGTGACGGGCCTCGCGGCGACGGGCGCGGTGATCACCTCGGCCGGTCTGGTCCTCGCCGGCACCTTCGCCGCCCTCGGCACCCTCCCGATGGTCGCCTTCGCCGAGATCGGCTTCGCGGTCGCCCTGGGCGTCCTCCTGGACACCTTCGTCGTGCGGTCCGTGCTGGTCACGGCACTGTTCCTGGACGTAGGACCGAAGGTGTGGTGGCCCCACCGCCTGGCCCACGAGGACGGGGGCGCCACACCGCCGGAGGAACCGGCGAAGAGCACGGCGTAACGTGTAGGTTCTCGAATCCGCTGACCAATCGCACCCCGCCTACCTGCACTGATCAGTCGCGTCTCAGTAGTGCCATGAGCAGTTCGCCTCACGGTCATGTGTTCGGACGAGCGGACCTTCGGAGGGAGAGCACGAAGCGCCTGGTGATCACCTCGTACAACGTCGCCGCCGACGACGTCTACCTCTTCCGGACCCTGCATCTGCCCGCCCTCAAGCGCGACTGGCGGGAACAGGCCGTGAACGTTGCACTGGCCACCTACGCCGCTCCGACCTACCTTCCCGGGATGTCCCTGGACGGGCACGGCTCATCGACGGCGGGGTAGGGGCGAACAACGGCCAGGGTCACACCGATGGCCCCGACAGCCTCGAACCCGCCGCCGCTGCTGGACTCTGGAGTATCCGGGATTCCGTCTCGACGTCCTGCCGGCCATCCCGGACGAGAAACATCCGCCCACCGGTATCCGCCTGACGGACAAGGAGCTGTGGGAGTGGCAGCGCGGCAACCCCCGCGGATATGCGGCCTGGTTCCACAAGCGCTCGGAGCTGTCTCGCAAGATCCTCGAAAAGCGGCACGTCAACGTCGCCGACGTCCCTACCCGGCAGACCCGAAGCCCGCTGCAGCGGGTCGTCCAGATCCTCAAGTGGCACTGCATGGTCATGTTCGCCGACGACACCGACAACCGGCCCCCGTCCATCCTCATCACGACGCTCGCCGGACGCGCCTACACCGGCGAGGAGGACCTGTTCACCGCAGTACGCAGCGTGCTGGACGGCATGCCGCGCTACATCGAGAAGAGCGGCGACGAGTGGTGGGTGCCCAACCCGGCACGCGGAGCACATGGGCACCGCCGCCCACCAGCGGATGGGCGCCACCGGCCTGCTCTCCCCGTACGCGAACGGTCCCCGTAAGCGGGACCACACCTTCTATGGCCAGCATTCCGCCGCGCGCGATCAACCTCGGCCTGCAGCTCGCCTCGATCAAGGCACTTCTTCCCGAGGCACAGGGAACCGTGCACGGCGGCGAACTCGTCTGCGCTGTTCCCCTGCAGCCCACTCCCGCTAACAGGCGCTACATGGTGCGGATCACGTACCGGCACCGGCACCGGCCACGCGTGACGATCACCGGCCCGCCCCTGCCCCTGCATCCGCGCGCCACGGCCCTGCCGCACATTTACCCCTACGGTGACCTGTGCCTGCAGCCGGACGAGCTGCGCTGCTGAGCAGAGTCACCCTTCACATCGAAGAACAACGGCAGTGCGGTAAGGGCCGTACGCCTCAAGACCAAGGCCAGTTACGCAACCTTGCCGGTGGATCGCTTCCTGCTCGAGCGGCTGGCACCGCACATGTCACGGTTCTCTGAGCCGGAACCCGTCTCGCCGGGTGCCGAACGCCGCCGCCGGCACGCGGTTACGTCGAGCCGCTGGACGAGGGTCTGATCGTAACGAACCGCCACGGCCGACCTGTACTGCCCGGCGACTTCCACCAGAAGTGGCGAAAGGCCGTGAAGCAAGCCGGGCTTCGGACAGAACACGCTTCCACGACCTCAAGCACATACACACCACCATGCTCGGCCTGCACCACCACGCTCAGCGGCTCCGACAAGCACGACTCGAAGACCGTGCAAGCGCTCTCCCGGCACGCCCAATTCTCCGAGACCTGGGACACCTGCGTCCACCCACCCTTCGCTGTGGAAGAGGTCCCGGTCACAGTGTTCGGATCCGCGATCTCACACGTGGACACGCCGACGGCCGCACTGCGCAATGGGGCAATCCTTGTTGCTCGCGCACCTGCTCCCTGCAGGGGCCGTTCAGAGGGGGGAGACTAGCCCCAGGTAGTCGGCGAACCGCGGAGCGACCGTCCCTGTTCGCCGGAGTACGTAGCCGTTGTCTGCCCGCCAGGCGGCGGACGCCTGTCTGCCAACTCCTGCCGTACCCTCAATCGTTGTCGGGCACCATCGACACCACGACCTTGCCGGCCTTGGTGCGGCCCTGCTCGACGTACGCCATCGCCTCGAGCGTCTGGTCGAACGGGAAGGTCCGATCGATGACGGGGCGGAGCTTCCCGCTGTCGTAGAGAGCACCGAGCTCACGCAGCTGGGAGCCGTTGGCCTGCATGAAGAAGAACTGGTAACGCACGCCCAGTGACTTGGCCTGCTTACGCACCTTGCGGCTGAGCGTGTTCATGACCAGGCCCATGAACGAGGGGGCGCCGAGCTGCTTGGCGAACCCGGCGTCCGGCGGGCCGACAACACTGATGGCCAGGCCGCCGGGCTTCAGCACGGTCAGCGACTTCTCCAGGTTCGCCCCGCCCACGGAGTCCAGCACCAGATCGTAGCCGGACAGCACCTTCGAGAAGTCCTCCTTGGTGTAGTCGACGACCACGTCGGCGCCGAGGCTTCTGACCAGCTTCTCGGAATCGGCGCCGGCGGTCGTCGCCACGGTGGCTCCGAGGTGCTTGGCGAGTTGGACGGCCGTGGATCCGAGGCCGCCGGCACCGGCGTGGATGAGCACCTTCTGGCCCTGCTTCACAGCTGCACGGTCGACGAGAGCCTGCCAGGCGGCCAGGGCCACCAGCGGCACTGAGGCCGCCTCCTGGAGGGTGAGCGAGGCCGGTTTGGGCGCGACGTCGTCCTGGTCGATCGCGATGAACTCCGCGAAGCCTCCGATCCGCAGATCGCGCGGACGGGCGTAGACCTCGTCGCCGACCTTGAAGCCGCGTACGGCGGAGCCGACCCGCGTCACGACCCCGGCCACGTCGTGGCCGAGCACGAACGGAGCCTTGTACTTCAGGAGCTGCTTGAACTCCCCGTTGCGGATCATCTTGTCCAGCGGGTTGATACTGCTGGCGCTCACTCTGACCAGCACGTCGCGGTCCCCGACGATGGGCTCCGGCACCTCTGCGGCGCGCGCGCCGTCCTTGCCGTACTTCTCGACGACGAATGCCTTCATGTCAGTCAGCCTTCTGCGTGATCTTTTTCGGGGGTTTCTTCACGGTGGGTGCGTTTGTTCGGGCAGCTGGTGCGTTTCAGTTGCCGAGGTGCCGGCGGAGCCACTGACCCATCTGCTGGATCGCCTGGTCCACCTCGGGCACGCGCCCCGCGCCCAGGATGAAGGAGTGCTGCCCTTCAGGCATGGGGTGGACTTCGGAGGTGATCTTGAAGTCCGCAAGTCGGCGGCCGAGGTCGGCGCCGTCGTCGGCGAGGGTTTCGTACTCGCCGTAGTGGACGGTGGTGGGGGGCAGACCGGTGAGGTCGGCGTTGGCGATGCTGATGCGGGGGTCGGCGAAGTCGAGGCCGGGTTCCTGCAGCCAGGCGGCGCGGAAGAGTTCGAGGGTGGTCCTGCTGAGCATCTTGTCGTTGTCCTCGTTCTCGTCCACCGACGCGTTCTGGATGGTGAGGTCCGTCCACGGCGAGATGCTGACGATTGCGCCGGGGGTGGCCTCGCCGTTGGCGAGGAGGCGCAGCGGCAGCATGACGGCGAGGGTGCCGCCGATCGAGTGGCCGGTGCTGCCGATGTTGCGGGGCTCGTAGCCCTGGGAAAGCAGCCAGCGGTAGGCGGTCTCGGCGTCGTCGAGCTGCGCGGGGTACGGGTGCTCGGGTGCCAGGCGGAAGTCGACGACGAGGGAGCGGACCCCGGCCGCCTTGGCGATGTGGCCGGCGGCCTTGCGGTCGGAGTGCATCGAGGCGGCGACCGAGCCGCCGAAGTGGAAGTGGAGCAGCGCCTTGCCGGGGTCGGCGCCTTCGGGGATGGCCCAGAGGGCGGGTACGCCGCCTGCGTCAACCTCGGCGTAGGTGACCCCTTCCGGCTCCGCGGACGCCTTGTGGTTGGAGTCGACGATGTCGCGGATGACGGCCAGGTCGAGACCCGGCGTGGACGACTTCGCGCTCACGCCGGCGAGGAACTCTGCGAACTCGTGTGCTTGCCGGCTGACTGCCATGGTGGCGCTCCTTGTGCGGGGGTCGCGTCCGTGTTCGGTGCGCGGCGAGGTTGGTGTGCTGGTGTCGACGCTACCGCGCTGAGTATAGAAAAGTAAACTCAGCTGCGGTTAGTATCACCACATGGATGCATTGAGCGAGGCACTGGCAGACACCGGCCTGGACCCCCGACTCGACCGGGACACGTCGAACTGCTCGATCGCCCGGACCCTGGAGATCGTGGGCGAGAAGTGGACGATCCTGATCCTGCGCGAGGTCTGGTACGGCTCGTCCCGCTTCAGTGACTTCGAACGCGTCCTGGGCTGTCCCCGCAACCTCCTCGCCACCCGGCTACGCATGCTCGTGGAGGAAGGGATCCTGGCCACCGAGACCTACAAGGAACCCGGCGCGCGCAGCCGGCCCAAGTACGTGATCACGCCCAAGGGCATGGACCTGGTGCCCGCCGTGTTGGGGCTCCTGCAGTGGGGCGACCGTTACCGCGCAGACCCGGAAGGACCGGCCATGCTGACACGACACCGCGGATGCGGCGCCCACGTCCACACCCAGATCCGCTGCTCAGAAGGCCACCCCGTCCAGGCCGGTGACGTCGAAAGCATCCCCGGCCCCGGGTTCCGCATGAAACAGGCCCAGTGAGATCTTCCCCTGCGCCGACGGTGCGGGCAGGACTGCATCCCGAGGACTGTGCACTGCGAAGTCCCCGGTAGACGGTGCCACCACCCAGCCCGCACCTTGCACCTGCGTTAGGTGACGATCCCGCCCTCCGACGCATGGGAAGGCATGGCACCCCATCTCCGCTGCCTCGCGCACAGTGCGGGGGAATGGGCAGCGCACCCGGGCCGTACCCACGCCGTGGCCCAGGTGTGCGCCGCCCCCTACATGTTGATCATGTGGCCGGCGAGCCCGTGGACCGCTTCCTTGACGGCCTCGCCCAGGGTGGGGTGGGCATGGACGTTGCGCGCGACCTCGTGGACGGTGAGGTCCCACTGCTGGGCCAGAGTCAGTTCGGGCAGCAGCTCGGTGACGTCGGGGCCGATGAGGTGGCCGCCGAGGAGCTCGCCGTACTTGGCGTCGCTGATCAGCTTCACGAAGCCGGTCGCATCGCCCAGGCCATGGGCCTTGGCGTTCGCCGTGAACGGGAACTTCGCCACCTGGACGTCGAAGCCCTTCTCCGTCGCCTGCGCCTCGGTATAGCCGAAGCTGGCGATCTGGGGCTGACAGAAGGTGGCCCGCGGGATCATCACGTAGTCCAGCTCCATGGTCTCCGCGCCCGCGAGCGTCTCGGCGGCGACCACGCCCATCGCTTCTGCGGCGTGCGCGAGCATCAGCTTCGCCGTGACGTCCCCGATGGCGTAGATGTGGGGGACGGAGGTGCGGCAGCGGCCGTCGACGTCGATGGCGCCTCGCTCGGTGACCCGGACTCCCGTGTTCTCCAGTCCGTAGCCGGTGACGTTCGGCGCGAAGCCGATCGCCTGCAGGACCTTGTCGGCCTCCAGGACCCGCTGAGTGCCGTCCTTCCCGGTGACCGTGACCCGCACCTGCGGACCGGACTCGTCGATCGACGCGACGCGGGTCGAGGTGAGGACGTCGATGCCCAACTTCCGGTACTGCTTGGCGAGTTCGGCGGACACCTCGGCATCCTCCAGCGGGGCGACGCGGTCCAGGAACTCGACGATCGTCACCTTCACGCCGTAGTTGTGCAGGACGTAGGCGAACTCGATGCCGATGGCCCCGGCACCCGCGATGACGATCGACTGCGGGAGGTCCTCGGCGAGGATCTGTTCCTCGAACGTCACCACGCGCGCGCTGCGCTTGGTGCCGGGCAGCAGCTTGGGGGTCGCCCCGGCGGCGATGACGCAGTTCTCGAAGCCGATCGTGCGGGTGTTGCCGTCGTAGTCGGCCACCTCGATCGTGTGGGCGTCGAGGAACGTCCCGCGGCCGCTGATCTCCGTGATCTTGTTCTTCTTCATCAGGTAGTGGACGCCCTTGACCCGGCCGTCCGCGACCTTGCGGCTGCGGCGGTAGGCCTCCCCGTAGTCGAAGGAGACCTCGCCATCGACCTTGATGCCGAAGGTCTTCGCCTCGCGCGTGAAGACGTGCGCGAGTTCGGCATTGCGCAACAGGGCCTTGGTGGGGATGCAGCCCACGTTCAGGCAGACGCCGCCCCAGTACTTCTCCTCGACGACCGCGACGCTCTTGCCCAGCTGGGCGGCCCGGATGGCGGCCACGTACCCGCCGGGGCCGGCGCCGAGAACGACGACGTCGAAGCGCTCACCCTGCTCCTCCATGGACTGTTCCTTTCCGCTGAGGCGGCCGGCCTCCGCTGAGGGGCCGACCCGCTCCCGATCGAAAAACCTGTTTTGTTCACCTATTCAACAGCGACGGCTTCCGTCGCCGCCCGCCTCAGCACACCGCTGCAGGACGAGGAGGGCGACCACATCGTCGACCGCCTCGGGAGCAGTCACCTGGACCTCCGCTTCAGCGTTCCGATGCCGTGATCTATGCCCTGGTGGACCATCATCGAGGGCGGGCCGACGCCTCGGCGACCTCGTGTACACCAGCCTCGGCTGCACCGAGCGTGAGAGTCTCGAGCCCGAAGGCCGCGACCGGGCCGCGTGCGCCGGGCTTGAGAACGGCATCCGGTGCCGCCGCGTGGACCGCGCCCCACGCCAGGAGGGCGCCTGTCATCTCATACGGATCGGGCCCCGTAAGAGCTGTCGAGGCCAGCGGCCGGCCGGAAGTGTCGCGGGCAACGGCGATCACCAGGGAACGGCCGTCGCTGTCCGGCTCGCGACCCGATCCGGGGAGCCGCTCCGACAGCCTCGTCACCGCAGCCCGCACCTTCGCCGACCGCAGCAAGGGTGCCTGGAGCAGGGCAGCGATCTGTTGTGCGACCTCCAGCGCGAGCTGACTACGACGGACTGCAGGCCGCCGAGGCCAAAGGCAATCGGCTCCGCCGTCGCCCTCCCGCGCTTTCACTACGACGTCTCGCCCACCGACCAGCCGCAGCCCGAACACCGCCGACAGCGACCGCCTCCCGAACAGCACGCTGACCGGCTCGTTCCCCAATTGGTCCACACACCAGCCGACCAGCCAGCCGGGCAGGTCATCCGACGTCATAGCGACGGCTGTGCCCTGTGCACCGAACCAAGCAATAGCGATCGGACGCGCCACGACACCCCGGCGCGCCTATGCGGCCAGAGCATTAGCGTGCCGCCTCGTCCTCGATATCGCGGACCAATTCGATGGCCCGACCCAGCGTGGCGAGCCGGGCGTCGAGGGTCTCTCCGGCGGGATAGAAGCGAACGGTGTCGACTCCGGCAGCGCGCCACACGCGCAGCCGCTCGCGCACCATGTCCTCGGTTCCGATCAGCGTGGTCGCCAGCACCATCTCGTCGGTGACCAGGCCGGCCGCGCCGTCCCGGTCCCCGGCCTGCCAGCGCGTCCGAACCTCCGCCGCCACCTCGGCCCAACCCTGACGGCTGTAGGCGTTGTTGTAGAAGTTCGTGTTCGCGGAGCCCATACCGCCCAGACTGAAGGCCAGCTCCTTCTTGCGTCCGGCCACCATCGCGCGCAGCTCGTCCTCGTCGACGGCGAAGGCGACCTCGGCGCCCTGGCAGATGTCGAGGTCCACCCGCTTGCGACCGGCCGCGGCAAGCCCCGCGTCCAGGTGATCGAAGTACGCCTCACGCGCGCCCTCGGGCACGAAACTGGTGCCCAGCCAGCCGTCGGCGATCTCCCCGGTCAACTGGAGCATCTTCGGCGAGAGGGTCGCCAGGTAGACGGGGATGTCGTGCTCGGCGCGCATCGACAGACGCATCGGCTTCGCCTCCCCGGGCAGCGGAATCTGGAACTCCCGGCCCAGGTGGGAGACCTTCTCCCCCGAGGCAGCCTGGCGCACGATCTCGACGGTCTCGCGCATCCGGGACAGCGGCCGGGCGAACGGTACACCGTGCAATCCTTCGATCACCTGCGGTCCAGAGGGGCCGAGCCCGAGGAGGAAGCGTCCCTGGGAGATCTGCGACAGCGTGATGGCGGCGCGGGCGATGGCCATGGGTGTGCGGGTGCCGAGCTGGATGATTCCTGAGCCGAGCAGCATGCGCTCGGTCTTCGCGGCGAGGTAGCCCAGCGGTGACGGCGCCTCGGAGCCCCAGGCCTCCGCGACCCAGCAGATGTCCAGGCCGAGCCGCTCCGCCTCGGTGACGTAGTCGACGGTCTCCCGCCAGTCGCCCCCGGAGGCCTCGATCGTGGTGGACGTACGCATCAGCGGCTCGCCTCTTCCGACGGAGCACTCTCGGCCAGCTTCTTGATCGCTTCGACAGTGGCGGCCATGCCGGCCTCGAACTCCCGCATCCGCACGAAGACGATCTTCTGTTCCTTCTCCGGCATGCGATCGATGGCGAAGGAGAGGCCCGAACGGGCCGGCCCCATCTGCATCCATTGGCCCAGCAGCGTGCCGCCGTCCTTCGGCGCCAGGGTGAACCGCCAGGTGGCCGTGGGGTGTTGAGGATCCTGGACCGCCCAGGCCAGCACCCTCGGCGGGTCGTACTCGACGATGTGGGAGGTGGTCGCCCACTCCCCCAGCGCGTCGTGCTTGCTGCGGCCGACGAACCGGGCGCCGAGAGCGGGGCCGCTCCGGCCGTCCAGCCATTCCACCGACTGCAGCTCGGCGCTCAGACGCGGCATCAGCTCGATGTCGGCCACCAGTGTCCACACCCGGGCCGGCGGAGCCGCGATCCAGGTGCTGACCTCGGCCGTCGGCTTGTCCGCATAGCGGGCACCCGTCCACTCCATGATCCTGACGCCTCCTTGCCCGTAGCAAGATCCCTTCACCACCAGGAATCTGACCAGTAAAGTTGTGTAGATAGACTCACTTGTCAAGGGCAGACAGGGCTACCCCGAACCCCGGACCGTTGGGTCAGCCCGCGAACCGTTCTCGTACGTTTGGCCGTTCGGCCAGATGCGGCGGATAGCCGGGCCCCATCCGGGAGCGGGTGTTGTCCGCGGTCATCGGCTCTCCGCAGGCGGCGCACACCACCTCGGCATGACTCTCCTGCCCGCACACGTCGTGGTGCACGACCACCGGCGGACCCGCCTCGCCGGCCAGCCAGCGGTCCCCCCACCGGTTCATCACCAGCAGTACGCCGTAGAAGTCGCGCCCCTTCTCGGTGAGCACGTAGTCGTACCGGACCGGCTCCGTCTGGTAAGGCTGCTTCTCCAGCAGCCCCTCCTCCACCAGCCGCCGCAACCGGTCCGTCAGTGTGTTGCGGGCGATCCCCAGCGACTCCTGGAACGCGTCGAAGCGCCGGATTCCGTAGAACGCCTCACGCAGCACCAACGGCGTCCACCAGTCCCCGAGCAAGTCCATGGTCCGCGCGATCGAGCAGGGCCACTGCGCAAAGGATGTCCGCCTCATGACGGCCAGCATACGTTCGTCCGGTCGTGAGACCCAGCAGGTGAGACACCCCGAAACCGTCGATCGACCTGACGGCTGAGGGCTATGCGACCCGGCGAATCAGGGCCAGATACATGGCATCGGTCCCATGCAGATGCGGCCACAGCTGTACGTCGGGGCCCTCGCCGAGCGCCGGTACGCCCTCCAGCAGGGGCCGTGCGTCGACGAGCTCGGCCGCGTCGCCGTACTGCTTGAGCACGTCGTCGACGACCGCGCGGGTCTCGGCGAGATGCGGCGAGCAGGTCGCGTAGCCGACGACACCGCCGACCCGCACGGACTCCAGTGCGGTCCGCAGCAACCCGCGCTGGAGCGGGGCGAACCCCTCCAGGTCCTCGGGCCGTCGCCGCCAACGCGCCTCGGGGCGGCGGCGCAGGGCACCCAGCCCCGTACAGGGCACATCCATCAGCACCCGGTCGAACACGCCTGGCCGCCAAGGGGGACGGGTCCCGTCCGCCGCGATGACCTGATACGGGCCGGGGTTGCCGTGCAGGGCCTTGGCGACCAGCCCCGCCCGGTGCGGCTGCTTCTCGGAGGCGAGGAGCACGGCCCCGCGCTCGGCGGCGAGAGCGGCGAGCAGCGCGGCCTTGCCGCCGGGCCCGGCACACCCGTCGAGCCACGCCTTGTCGGGCCCGTCGAGCGGCGCGTTGGCCAGGGCGAGCGCCACGAGCTGGCTGCCCTCGTCCTGCACACCCGCACGGCCTTCCCGTACGGCGTCGACGGCACCCGGTTCCCCGCCTTCGGCGAGCCGCACGGCGTACGGCGACCAGCGCCCCGCCACCGTGGACTCCTCGCGTAGCAGTTCCTCGGTGGTGGCCCGCCCGGGCCGAGCGACGAGGGTGACCTCGGGCCGCTCGTTGTCGGCCTCCAACAGATCCTCGATCCCGGCCCGTCCGCCACCGAGGGAGTCCCACAACGCGGAGACGACCCATCGGGGATGCGAGTGCACGACGGCGAGGTGATCCTCCGGATCGTCCTCGTAGGGCGGCGCGACCCGCTCCAGCCACCCGTCGAGATCGTGCTGCGCGATCTTGCGCAGCACCGCGTTCACGAACTTGGCCCGCCCGTCCCCGAGTACGACCCGCGCGAGATCGACGGAGGCGGACACGGCGGCGTGGGTGGGAATCCGCGTCCCCAGCAACTGATGCGCGCCGAGGCTCAGCACATCGAGCACCGGCGGGTCAACCTCACGCAACGGCCGGTCCACGCACTCCGCGATGACGGCGTCGTACGTCCCCTGCCGTCGCAGCGTCCCGTAGACCAGCTCGGTCGCCAGCGCCGCGTCGCGCCCGTCGAACTTGTCGGGCCCTTCCTTCTCCCGCGCCCTGCGCAGCAGCGGCGGCAGAACGAGGTTCGCGTACGCGTCCCGTTCGTCCACCGCCCGCAACGCCTCGAAGGCGAGCATGCGGACAGGGTCCTTCTGAGGCCGACGGTACGGCTTGCCCGGCTTACGCGGACGGCTGGACTGCTCACTCACGAAAAAGGTGCTCCGGATACGGGACGAGATACCGAGCCCAGCGTACGCCGTGGGCTGAGGTCGGCCGGGGGCAGCCTGAACGAGGTCCAAGGCCGTCACCGGTGCCTACGCCAACTGTTTCAGGCGCCGAGGGACTCGCCGGAGGAGATGCGCACCCCACGCGCCCAGTCGGCGGCCCGCATCGGCTTCTTGCCCTGCGCCTGCACCCAGAGCAGTTCGACGGCGTACGACCCGGTCCCGACGTACACGTTGTTCTTGCCGACGTCGAGCGCGGCCGGGGCGAGATCGGTCCGCTCGGGCACCGGCACGACGTGGATGAGCTTCAGCCGCTCACCACGGAACATGGTCCAGGCCCCCGGCGCGGGCGTACACCCCCGCACGACCCGGTCCACGCGCAACGCGGGCGTGGCCCAGTCGATCCGGGCGTCCTCCACCGTGATCTTCGGCGCGAGGGTGATCCCCTCTGCGGGCTGCGGCACGGCCTTCAGCGAACCGTCCTCGATCCCGTCCATCGTGGCGGCCAGCAGCCCGGCCCCCGCGAAGGCGAGCCGGGTCAGCAGGTCACCACTGGTGTCCGTCGCCCGGATCTCCTCGGTGACCGTCCCGTACACGGGCCCGGAGTCGAGCCCCTCCTCGATCAGGAACGTGGACGCCCCGGTGATCTCGTCCCCCGCCATGATCGAGTGCTGCACGGGCGCGGCACCCCGCCACGCGGGCAGCAGGGAGAAGTGCAGATTGACCCAGCCATGGGCGGGCACATCGAGGGCGACCCGGGGCAGCAGGGCCCCGTACGCGACGACGGGGCAGCAGTCGGGAGCGATCTCCCGGAGCCGTGCGAGGAACTCCTCGTCCCGGGGGCGGTTCGGCTTCAGCACCTCGATGCCCGCCTCCTCCGCCCGCTGCGCCACCGGGCTCGCGACCAGCCGCCGTCCCCTCCCCGCAGGCGCGTCCGGCCGCGTGACGACAGCGGCCACCTCGTGCCTCCCCGACGTCAGCAACGCGTCCAGCGCGGGGACAGCGACCTCTGGGGTACCAGCGAAGACAAGCTTCATGAATAACTGACGGCCTCTCGAACAGAACTCCAACGCCCCACGCACCCGACACGGGACAACACCCCAGTCTATGTTCCTCGCACCCACCGAGGCCGGGACTGCACCACCACAACGGCCGCAGGCCCGGACGACAACGCACGGCGGCCGCACGCCGGTACGACAACCCGCGGCCGCCGCAGGCCTGACGAGGTCACAGCCGCCAACGGCGAAGCACCCCCAAGGGAGACCCGTACCTGTCAGCCGGCTCGCACGGGCGGTGCGCGGGTGCGAGACCCCTGTCAAAGCCCAGCGGCAGCGGGGGCGCACCCCCACGCGCGCGCCCCGCGCATATGCCGCCACGCCCCCACACCGTGACCAGCGGAGCGAATTCGCGTTGGTCAAGAAAGAGTTGACACTACGGGCCGCAATCGCGGCACATCCCTTTCTTCAACGCCGGTTCGAGAGGCTTGTTCATGGCCGACCACGCAACCCACGACGCCCAGGCTCGGGCCAGCCTGCACTTGCTGGTGCGGGACATCGAGCGGGTCCGCCGGCAGGTGGACGCACTGCGGACCCTCACCGCCCAGTTGGGCAACGTCTACCGCCCGCGCCGCTCCGGCCCCTCCACGGGCTTCGTCGTCTACGGACGCGCCCCCGCCCCGACCGTCCGCCTCGCCCAGGAGCTGCGGGACAGTGTCGAGACCCTGGTCACGGCCGCCGTGGACTTCGACCGCTCACTCGGTTTCTCGTGGGACGCGGTGGGCTCGGCCCTCGGAGTCACCAAACAGGCCGTACACCGCCGTTACGGCGCCCGCCGCGCCGCCGCCCAGGCCGCGGCGGAAGCGGAACGCACGGGAGAGCCCCAGGGCACCCGCACCGTCAACGTCGGCCCCGGCCTGCCCGCGGTGCCCACCGTCCCCGCGGCCCGCTCGGTGCCGACGCAGATGCCCGCGCAGATGCCCGCGCACATGCCGGCCCAGCCCACAGCGGGCAGCCCCACACTTCGCGACGAGGTGAGACCCACGGTCTTCCCCGGCCCACGCAACGGCTGACCGAGACCCGCTGACTGCCTCCCGGCCCTCAACCGGGAGGCAGTCGCATGCCAGAGACGCCCAGCAGCCTCAGCCGCCCCGGCCCCCAGTCCCCAGTCCCCACGGCCGTACCCACACGCACGCCAGGCACCCCACAGCCGTGCCCCGCAGCCCGCAAGCCCGCAGTCCCTCACCCGATGTCCAACGGATCCACCCGAATCCACACCCGCGCCGCCCCTTCACTCCCCCCACGCGCCATCCGCGCCGCCTGCGCGCTCTTCAACGCACCGGCCAACGCCGCCCCGCTCCCCGGCGGTACGCGGATCAACGCCCGCTCCCACTGCTCCCCCGCCGCCGGCACCCCCACCCGCCGCGCCCTCCCCGCATCCGCAGTGACCCCAGCCCCAGCGGCAGGCGCAGCCATGGGCACCGGCCCCAACACCTCGGCGTCAGGCGGCAGTTCGACCGCACCCAGAAAGTCGACCACGGCCTGGGCCGGACCCGACACGGCGGCCATCCGCGAAACCGGCGGAAACCCCAGCTCGCGCCGCTCGGCGAGTTCCCGCACCGCGTGCCCGACCGGATCCCACCGCACGAGCGCCTGCACGGGCCGCAGCGTCGGCTCGGCGACGACGACCACCGTCCCGCCGGCCCCCTGGCTGCGCACGAGCGCGGCGGCACCGATCCAACGGCGCAACGCGTCCTCCCCCGCCCGCAGATCGGGCCGTCCGAGCATGGCCCACCCGTCGAGCAGCAGGGCGGCCGCGTACCCGCCCTCGGCGACGGGCTCCGCCCCCGGCGTACTCACGACCAGTGCGGGCGTCCCGGGCACGGTGTCCAGCACCTGCTCCCGCCCGGAGGTCCGCACAGGCACGGCGGGAAAGGCCCGCCCCAGTTCCTCGGCGGTCCGCCGCGCCCCCACGACCTGTGCCCGCAGCCGGTACCCCCCGCACTCGGGACAGTGCCAGCCGGCTTCCTCACGCCCGCACCACCCGCACACCAGTGCCCCGGCGCCGTCCCGCGCTTCCAACGGCCCCGCACAGTGCCGGCACCGCGCGGGCTCCCGGCACCGCGCGCAGGCCATCCGGGGCACATACCCCCGCCGAGGCACCTGCACGAGCACGGGCCCGTCCCTCAGCCCGTCCCTGGCGACCTGCCAGGCCAGGCTGGGCAGCCGTGCCGCCCGGGCCGCCTCGTCCCGGGCCAGTTCCCCGTCCCCGACGGTCCGCACCAGCGGCGCGGCGGCCCGTACCCGCTCCCGCGCGGCGACGATCGGCGCGGCCCACCCGCTCTCGACGAGCTGGGCGGCCTCGACCGTGCAACTCCAACTCCCCAGCAGGAAGCCGCACTTGTCGCGCGAGGCACGCAGTTCCAGCACCTCCCGCACATGCGGGAACGGAGCGTTGTCATCACTGTGACTGGCGTCGCCGTCGTCCCAGATCACCACGAGCCCGAGATCCCGCACGGGTGCGAACATGGCCGCCCGGGTGCCGACGACAGCCCGCACGGCCCCTCGCCGCACCGCCAGCCACTCCCGGTACCGCCGCTCCTGCCCCGCTTCGGCCGTCAGCAGCGCATGCCGCCCCTCCCCGAGCAATGCCGTGAGCGCCTCGTCGACCCGGGCGGCCGGCCGCCCGGCCGGTACGACGACAAGCGCCCCCCGCCCCGAGGCCAGCGTCGCCCGCACGGCCCGCGCGATCTCCTCGGCCCACTCCGGCCCCGGCAACGCGGTCCACACGGCCCGAGGGGCGCCACCGTCGGCCAAGGCCCGCAGGAACCCCTCCCCGCGCCCGTACCGCTGCCAGGGCCCGGGGTCCGGCGCGGCAGGCGGAGCCGGTGGCCCGCCCATCTTCACGGCCTCCGCCCGAGCGTGCCGCGGCGGCACGGCCAGCTGCAGCACGTCCGCGAGGCTCCCCGCATACCGGTCGGCGACAGCCCGCGCCAGCCCCAGCAGCTCGGGCCCCAGCACGGGCTCCGGCGAGACGACCTGCGCGAGCGCGGCCAGCGGCCCCGCGTAGTCCGATTCGGCGACCCGCTCGACGAGAAACCCGTCGATCAGCGAGCCCCCTTCCCGCCGCCCCTCTCTGACGTTCCGTCCTCCGGCCCCGAACCGCACCCGCACCCGCACCCCGGGCTGTGCGACCGCGTCCAGTTCCTCCGGCACGGCATAGTCGAAGTACCGGTCGAGATGCAGCACACCCTTGTCGACCAGCACGCGGGCGACCGGCAACTCCTTCGCCAGCGGCGCCCCCCGCCAGGTCCGCGGCTTCGCCCGCGGCACCTTGGCCTTCCGCACGGCCTCCCGAACAAGCGCGAGCTGCTCCGGCCCCGCGTCCCCCGCCGCGCCGCCGCCCCTCTTCCCGTCCTCGCTGCTCACGCCTGCATTCTTACCAAACCCCACTGACACCCGGCGCCGCCCGAGCTCCCCGCGGGCGTCCCTCGAACGCGCCGAGGCCCGGCGTCCACAAGGGACACCGGGCCTCGCCGAAGAAGCGAAGAGCCGCAGGCCTTACAGCCCAGCAGCCTGACGCAGGGCGTCCACGCGGTCCGTGCGCTCCCAGGTGAACTCGGGAAGCTCGCGGCCGAAGTGGCCGTACGCGGCCGTCTGACCGTAGATGGGGCGGAGGAGGTCGAGGTCGCGGATGATCGCGGCCGGGCGGAGGTCGAAGACCTCTTCGATGGCCTTCTCGATCCGGTCGGTGTCGACCTTGGCCGTGCCGAAGGTCTCGACGAAGAGACCGACGGGCTCAGCCTTGCCGATGGCGTAGGCGACCTGGACCTCGCAGCGGGACGCGAGGCCCGCCGCGACGACGTTCTTGGCGACCCAGCGCATCGCGTACGCGGCGGAGCGGTCGACCTTGGACGGGTCCTTGCCCGAGAAGGCGCCGCCGCCGTGGCGGGCCATACCGCCGTAGGTGTCGATGATGATCTTGCGGCCGGTGAGGCCGGCGTCGCCCATGGGGCCGCCGATCTCGAAGCGTCCGGTCGGGTTGACCAGGAGGCGGTAGCCCTCGGTGTCCAGCTTGATGCCGTCGTCCAGGAGGGCCTTCAGCTCCGGCTCCACGACGAACTCGCGGATGTCGGGGGCGAGGAGGGACTCCAGGTCGATGTCGCTCGCGTGCTGGGAGGAGACGACGACCGTGTCCAGGCGGACCGCCTTGTCACCGTCGTACTCGATGGTGACCTGGGTCTTTCCGTCGGGACGCAGGTAGGGGATGGTGCCGTTCTTGCGGACGTCGGACAGGCGCTTCGACAGACGGTGCGCCAGGAAGATCGGCAGCGGCATCAGCGTCGGCGTCTCGTCCGTCGCGTAACCGAACATCAGGCCCTGGTCGCCCGCACCCTGGCGGTCCAGCTCGTCCTCGTCACCCTCGACCCGGGACTCGTAGGCCGTGTCCACACCCTGCGCGATGTCAGGGGACTGCGCGCCGATCGACACCGACACACCGCAGGAGGCGCCGTCGAAGCCCTTCTTCGACGAGTCGTAGCCGATGTCCAGGATCGTGTCGCGCACCAGCTGGGCGATCGGCGCGTACGCCTTGGTCGTGACCTCTCCGGCCACGTGCACCAGGCCGGTCGTGATGAGCGTCTCCACTGCGACACGGGACGTGGGGTCCTCACGCAGGAGCGCATCGAGAATGGCATCGCTGATCTGATCAGCGATCTTGTCGGGGTGACCCTCGGTCACGGACTCCGAGGTGAACAGACGACGGGACACAACGCTCCCTGGGGTTGCAGCGGCTGCTGGCTGATCATGGGCGGACGGGCTGGGGGCTGCGCCCGGCGTCGTCCGAGAACAGTTTATCGGTCGGGCTCGGCCACCGGCCCACCTGTCTCGCCTCTCGGGAGCTCTGTGACCTGCGGCACGTGCATTCTGCCCAATGGCCGTCGGTGTCCGCCAGGGTCGCCACGCCTCAATGTGCGAGGTTCGAGGGGCCCGTGGCGCGAATGGAGTAGTCAGTCCAGGCGGCTCGCCACCAGATCCCACACGGTTTCGGCCAAGGCTTCCTTCGGGCCGTACGGCACCGGAGTCTCGCTCCCGTCGGCTCCGAGCACAACGGCCTCGTTCTCCTCGGAGCCGAAGGTCTTGCGCTCCCCCACCTCGTTCACCACCAGCAGGTCGCACCCCTTGCGTGCCAGTTTGGCGCGGCCGTTGGCGAGGACGTCGTCGGTCTCGGCGGCGAATCCGACCACCAGCTGACCGGGGCGGGGGCGGTCCGCGGATATCTCCGCGAGGATGTCCGGATTACGCACCAGGACGACGGGCTCGGGTTCCTGACCGTCCTTCTTCTTGATCTTGCCGCTGGCGTACGTCTCGGGGCGGAAGTCGGCCACCGCCGCCGCCATCACCACCACATCCGCGTCCGGCGCCGCCTTGAGCACCGCCTCGCGCAGCTGGACCGCCGTGCCCACCCGGACGACGTCCACGCCGGCGGGGTCCGGCAGCCCGGTGTTGGCCTCGATCAGCGTCACCCGGGCGCCCCGCGCGGCGGCCGTGCGGGCGAGAGCGTAGCCCTGCTTGCCGGAGGAGCGGTTGCCGAGGAAGCGGACCGGGTCGAGGGGCTCACGGGTGCCGCCGGCGGTCACGACGACGTGCCGGCCGACGAGGTCCGGCTCGGTGACACCGCGGGCCAGGACCCGGCGGCACACCTCGAAGATCTCGGCGGGGTCGGGCAGCCGCCCCTTGCCGGTGTCCACGCCCGTCAGCCGGCCCACGGCGGGGTCGATGACGAGGGCACCTCGGCGGCGCAGCGTGGCCACGTTCTCCTGGGTGGCCGGGTGTTCCCACATCTCGGTGTGCATGGCGGGGGCGAAGACGACCGGGCAGCGGGCGGTGAGGAGGGTGTTCGTGAGGAGGTCGTCGGCCAGGCCGTGGGCGGCCTTGGCCAGCATGTCGGCGGTGGCCGGGGCCACGACCACCAGGTCGGCCTCCTGGCCGATGCGGACGTGCGGCACCTCGTGGACGCCGTCCCAGACCTCGGTGGAGACGGGGTGGCCGGAGAGCGCGGACCAGGTGGCGGCGCCGACGAAGTGCAGCGCGGAGGCGGTCGGTACGACCCGTACGTCATGCCCGGACTCGGTCAGCCGGCGCAGCAGCTCGCACGCCTTGTAGGCGGCGATGCCACCGCTGACCCCCAGAACGACCTTCGGCTTGCCCACCGGGCCTCCCCGCACTCGGATGTGTACGCCTCTGTGTACGCCTCAATGACACACCACAGGCCCGACAGTCGCACTGCCGGGCCTGTGGAAAAATCTACTGCGATCTGCCAATACGACTTACGCGGGGCCCTCGACGGCCTCGGACGTCAGCAGACCCGCGTTGATCTCGCGCAGGGCGATCGAGAGCGGCTTCTCGTGGACGTGGGTGTCGACGAGGGGACCGACGTACTCGAGGAGGCCCTCGCCGAGCTGCGAGTAGTACGCGTTGATCTGGCGGGCACGCTTGGCCGCGTAGATCACGAGGCTGTACTTCGAGTCGGTGGCCTCGAGGAGCTCGTCGATCGGCGGGTTGATGATGCCCTCGGGCGCGGAGATGGAAGAGGACACGCTCTACCTTCCGATGGATGGGAAAAGATCGGTCGTGATCACAGAAAGCGGACAGAACCCGTGATCACACAACATCCATCAAGGCTAGCAGCTCGCGGGCCACGTCCTCGACGGAGGTGTTGACCAGGGTCACGTCGAACTCGGGCTCGGCCGCCAGCTCGATCTTGGCCGCCTCCAGGCGGCGCTCGATCACCTCGGGCGGTTCGGTGCCCCGCCCGGTGAGCCGGCGCACCAGCTCCTCCCAGGAGGGAGGAGCCAGGAACACCAGCTGGGCTTCGGGCATGGTCTCGCGGACCTGCCGGGCCCCCTGGAGGTCGATCTCCAGCAGGACCGGCTCGCCCCGCTCCAGGCGTTCGAGAACGGCGGCCCGGGGAGTGCCGTAGCGGTTGCCGGCGAACTCGGCCCACTCCAGCAGCTCACCGTTGGCGATCAGCTTGTCCATCTCCTCGTCGGTGACGAAGAAGTAGTGGACTCCGTGCTGCTCACCAGGGCGCGGCTTGCGGGTCGTCGCCGACACCGAGAGCCAGACCTCGGGATGCGCCTTGCGCATATGGGCGACGACCGTGCTCTTGCCGACCCCTGAGGGGCCGGAGAGCACGGTCAGCCGCGGACGTACGTCCGGGGGCTCGGGGGTCGTCCCCCGGAATGTTGCAGCCATGCAGCGATTATTCCAGCAATCCCGGAGTGCCCGGGACTCCCTTCCCGTCAGCGGGCGGGATCAGGAACCGGTGCTGCCGAACTCACGCTCCAGGGAAGCGATCTGGTTGGAACCGAGGCCGCGCACCCGACGGCTCTCGGAGATGCCGAGTCGCTCCATGATCTGCTTGGCGCGGACCTTGCCCACGCCCGGCAGGGACTCGAGCAGGGCGGAGACCTTCATCTTGCCGATGACGTCGTTCTCCTGGCCCTGCTTGATGACCTCGTGCAGGGAGGCGCCGGAGTGCTTGAGTCGATTCTTGACCTCGGCCCGCTCCCGGCGAGCCGCGGCGGCCTTTTCGAGCGCGGCTGCGCGCTGTTCAGGGGTAAGGGGCGGAAGAGCCACGCCTACGTCACCTCGGATGTCGAACTGTCGGATACGGACCGGTGAGGAACCTAGTCGCCCCACACCTGGGGTGCCACGAGCAACACGCTTGCCCGTTGACCCTGCTCGGAGACTAGCGGCCAACTCCGCCAGAGTCAGCGAGAACAGCGGAAAAGTCCTGGTCAGCCTCCATGGAGTCGGACATAAGCCGCATAATGCCCCGGATTTGAGAATGTATTCAGACTCAAGCCGTCCGGGAACCGCCCCTCAGGACTCATCGGAGGTCTCAGGTGGTCGCCGTCGCGGTGCGGATCTCGTCCGCGAAACGATCCGAGGCGTCACGCAGCGCGACAACGTCGGGACCGTGACGAAGAACACCTCGGCTGACGTTCGGAACCACGTTGCGCACAGCGTCCCCGAAGACCGCCGGAAGATCGGCCGGCGTGGCTCCCTGGGCACCGATGCCGGGCGCGAGGAGAGGTCCGTTGATGTCCAGGTCGTACGACGAGAGGTCACCCAGCGTGGCGCCGACGACGGCGCCGAAGGACCCGAGGGGCTCCTCCCCCGCGTTCTCGGCCGCCAGGTGCGCCAGCATGGTCGCGCCGACGTTCCGGCCGTCACCGCGCACGGCGTGCTGCACCTCGCCGCCCTCCGGGTTGGAGGTGAGCGCCAGCACGAACAGTCCGGCCCCGCTCTCGCGCGCCAGCTCCACGGCGGGCTTCAGGGAGCCGTAGCCCAGGTACGGGGAGACGGTCAGCGCGTCCGAGAACAGGGGCGCGTCCTTGTGCAGGAAGGTCTCGGCATAGGCGGCCATGGTGGAGCCGATGTCGCCGCGCTTGGCGTCCATGACGACCAGCGCGCCGGCCGCCCGGGCTTCCTGTACCGACGTCTCCAGTACGGCGATGCCGCGCGACCCGAAGCGCTCGAAGAACGCGCTCTGCGGCTTGAACACGGCCACCCGGTCCGCCAGCGCCTCCACGACCGTGCGGCTGAAGCGCTCCAGACCCGCGAGGTCGTCGTTCAGGCCCCAGTCGGTGAGCAGGGAGGCGTGCGGGTCGATGCCGACACACAGCGGGCCGCGCTCGTCCATGGCACGGCGCAGCCGCGCGCCGAAGGGCTCGGTCATACCGTCTTCCTCACGTCGGCGCCGACCGCGTCGGCAAGGGTGGCGTACGGGCTCGTCCGCAGGCGCGCGGCGAGGCCCTTGTGGATGGCGCGGGCCCAGAAGGGGCCCTCGTAGACGAAGGCGCTGTAGCCCTGGACGAGCGTGGCGCCGGCGAGGATGCGCTGCCAGGCGTCCTCGGCGTCCTCGATGCCGCCGACGCCCACGAGGGTGATCCGGTCGCCCACGCGCGCGTAGAGGCGGCGCAGGACGGCGAGGGAGCGGGCTTTGACGGGGGCGCCGGAGAGGCCGCCCGTCTCCTTGACCAGGGAGGGTTCGGATTTCAAACCGAGCCCCTCGCGCGCGATCGTGGTGTTGGTGGCGATGATCCCGTCCAGGCCGAGTTCCACGGCGAGGTCGGCGACGGCGTCGATGTCCTCGTCGGCGAGGTCCGGCGCGATCTTCACCAGCAGCGGCACCCGGCGCGTGCGCACCGTACGGTCGGCGGCCTCGCGGACGGCGGTCAGCAGGGGTCGCAGGGCCTCGGTGGCCTGGAGGTTGCGCAGGCCGGGGGTGTTGGGTGAGGAGACGTTGACGACCAGGTAGTCGGCGTACGGCGCGAGGCGCTCGGTGGACTTCACGTAGTCCCCGGCCGCCTCGTCCTCCGCGACGACCTTGGTCTTGCCGATGTTGACGCCCACGACGGTCCTGAACACGGGCGTACGGGAGGCCAGGCGGGCCGCGACGGCGAGCGAGCCCTCGTTGTTGAAGCCCATGCGGTTGATCAGGGCGCGGTCGGCGACGAGGCGGAACAGCCGCTTCTTGGGGTTGCCGGGCTGGGCCTCCCCCGTCACCGTGCCGATCTCGACGTGGTCGAAGCCGAGCATCGACATCCCGTCGATGGCGACGGCGTTCTTGTCGAAGCCGGCGGCCAGCCCGAAGGGCCCGTGCATGCGCAGCCCGAACGCCTCGGTGCGCAGCTCCTTGTAGCGGGGGGCGAGGGCGGCGGCGACGAACGTACGCAGCACGGGGACTCGGACGGCGAGCCTGATCCAACGGAAGGCCAGGTAGTGGGCTTGCTCGGGGTCCATCCGCTGGAAGACCAGACGGAAGAAGAGCTTGTACATGTGAGTGTCCTCATGCGGAGGGGGACACCGTTTCCGGTGTCCCCCTCGGGCTGCTAGTCGCGGGCCGCGGTCAGATGTTCGGCGTGTTCCTGGAGTGAGCGCACACCCACGTCACCGTGGTTGAGCGCGTCGATGCCCTGGACGGCCGCGGCGAGCGCCTGGACGGTCGTCAGACACGGCACCGAGCGCGCCACGGCGGCCGTACGGATGTCGTAGCCGTCGAGGCGGCCTCCGGTGCCGTACGGGGTGTTGACGATGAGGTCGACCTCGCCGTCGTGGATGAGCTGGACGATGGTCTTCTCGCCGTTCGGGCCGGTGCCCTCGGACTGCTTGCGGACGACCGTGGCGTTGATGCCGTTGCGCTTGAGCACCTCGGCCGTGCCGGACGTGGCGAGCAGCTCGAAGCCGTGGGCGACCAGCTCACGCGCGGGGAAGATCATCGAGCGCTTGTCGCGGTTGGCGACGGAGATGAAGGCGCGACCCTTGGTGGGCAGCGGCCCGTACGCGCCGGCCTGCGACTTGGCGTACGCGGTACCGAAGACGGAGTCGATACCCATGACCTCGCCGGTGGAGCGCATCTCCGGGCCGAGGACCGTGTCGACTCCGCGGCCGTAGATGTCGCGGAAGCGCGACCACGGCATGACGGCCTCCTTGACGGAGATCGGCGCGTCGAGCGGCAGCTCACCGCCGTCGCCGTTGGCCGGAAGCAGCCCCTCCGCCCGCAGCTCGGCGATGGTCGCGCCGAGCGAGATCCGGGCGGCGGCCTTGGCCAGCGGCACCGCCGTCGCCTTCGAGGTGAAGGGGACGGTGCGGGAGGCACGCGGGTTGGCTTCGAGGACGTAGAGGATGTCCCCGGCCATCGCGAACTGGATGTTGATCAGGCCGCGCACGCCGACGCCCTTGGCGATGGCCTCGGTGGAGGCGCGCAGGCGCTTGATGTCGAAGCCGCCGAGGGTGATCGGGGGCAGGGCGCACGCCGAGTCGCCGGAGTGGATGCCGGCCTCCTCGATGTGCTCCATCACGCCGCCGAGGTAGAGCTCGTGGCCGTCGTACAGGGCGTCGACGTCGATCTCGATGGCGTCGTCGAGGAAGCGGTCGACGAGCACCGGCCGGGAGGGGCTGATCTCGGTCGACTCGGCGATGTACGACTCCAGTCGGGTCTCGTCGTACACGATCTCCATGCCGCGTCCGCCGAGCACGTAGGACGGGCGGACGAGGACCGGGTAGCCGATCTCGTCGGCGATGGCCTTGGCGCCGGCGAAGGTGGTCGCCGTGCCGTGCTTCGGCGCGGGGAGGCCGGCCTCGGCGAGGACCTGGCCGAAGGCGCCGCGGTCCTCGGCGGCGTGGATGGCCTCCGGGGAGGTGCCCACGACCAGTACGCCGTTGTCCTTGAGCGCCTGCGACAGGCCCAGCGGGGTCTGGCCGCCGAGCTGCACGACGACGCCCGCGATCGGGCCGGCCAGCGACTCGGCGTGGACGATCTCCAGCACGTCTTCCAGCGTCAGCGGCTCGAAGTACAGGCGGTCGGAGGTGTCGTAGTCCGTGGAGACGGTCTCCGGGTTGCAGTTGACCATCACGGTCTCGTAGCCCGCGTCGCTGAGCGCGAAGGAGGCGTGGACGCAGGAGTAGTCGAACTCGATGCCCTGGCCGATGCGGTTCGGGCCGGAGCCGAGGATGATCACGGCGGGCTTCTCGCGCGGGGCGACCTCGGTCTCCTCGTCGTAGGACGAGTAGAAGTACGGCGTCTTCGCGGCGAACTCGGCGGCGCAGGTGTCGACCGTCTTGTACACCGGGCGTACGCCCAGCGCGTGCCGGACCTCGCGCACGACGTCCTCGCGCAGCCCGCGGATCTCGCCGATCTGCTGGTCGGAGAAGCCGTGCCGCTTGGCCTCGGCGAGCAGCTCGGGGTCGAGCTTCGCGGCGGCGGCCAGCTCGTCCGCGATCTCCTTGATCAGGAAGAGCTGGTCGACGAACCACGGGTCGATCTTGGTGGACTCGAAGACCTCCTCGGGCGTGGCGCCCGCGCGGATGGCCTGCATGACGGAGTTGATGCGGCCGTCAGTGGGCCGTACGGCCTCCCGCAGCAGCTCTTCCTTCTCGCCGGGCTCGCCGACGAACGTGAACTGGCTGCCCTTCTTCTCCAGCGACCGCAGCGCCTTCTGCAGCGCCTCGGTGAAGTTGCGGCCGATGGCCATGGCCTCGCCGACCGACTTCATGGTGGTGGTCAGCGTGGAGTCGGCCGACGGGAACTTCTCGAAGGCGAAGCGCGGGGCCTTCACGACGACGTAGTCGAGCGTCGGCTCGAAGGAGGCGGGGGTCTGCTCGGTGATGTCGTTCGGGATCTCGTCGAGCGTGTAGCCGACGGCCAGCTTGGCGGCGATCTTGGCGATGGGGAAGCCGGTCGCCTTGGAGGCGAGCGCCGAGGACCGCGAGACGCGCGGGTTCATCTCGATGACGATGACCCGGCCGTCGACGGGGTTCACGGCGAACTGGATGTTGCAGCCGCCGGTGTCGACGCCGACCTCGCGGATGACGGCGATGCCGATGTCGCGGAGGATCTGGTACTCGCGGTCGGTCAGGGTCATCGCGGGGGCGACGGTGATCGAGTCGCCGGTGTGGACGCCCATGGGGTCGAAGTTCTCGATGGAGCAGACGACCACGACGTTGTCGTGCTTGTCGCGCATCAGCTCCAGCTCGTACTCCTTCCAGCCGAGGATGGACTCCTCCAGGAGCACCTCGGTAGTGGGAGACAGGGTCAGGCCCTGGCCGGCGATGCGGCGCAGCTCGTCCTCGTCGTGGGCGAAGCCGGAGCCGGCGCCGCCCATGGTGAAGGAGGGGCGGACGACGACCGGGTAGCCGCCGAGGGTCTCGACGCCGCTGAGCACGTCGTCCATGGAGTGGCAGATGACCGAGCGGGCGGACTCGCCGTGCCCGATCTTGGCGCGGACGGCCTCGACGACGTCCTTGAAGAGGTCGCGGTCCTCGCCCTTGTTGATGGCCTCGACGTTGGCGCCGATCAGCTCGACGCCGTACTTCTCCAGCGTCCCGGCCTCGTGCAGCGAGATGGCCGTGTTGAGGGCCGTCTGACCGCCGAGGGTCGGCAGGAGAGTGTCCGGGCGCTCCTTGGCGATGATCTTCTCGACGAACTCCGGGGTGATCGGCTCGACGTACGTGGCGTCGGCGATCTCCGGGTCGGTCATGATCGTCGCCGGGTTGGAGTTCACGAGGATGACGCGCAGGCCCTCGGCCTTGAGGACCCGGCACGCCTGGGTGCCGGAGTAGTCGAACTCGGCGGCCTGGCCGATGACGATCGGGCCGGAGCCGATGACCAGGACGGACTGGATATCGGTGCGCTTAGGCACGCTGGCCCTCCATCAGGACGGTGTTCATCAAAGAGGTGAAGCGGTCGAACAGGTAGGCGGCGTCGTGCGGGCCCGCTGCCGCTTCGGGGTGGTACTGGACGCTGAAGGCCGGCCGGTCGAGGAGCTGGAGGCCCTCCACCACGTTGTCGTTGAGGCACACGTGGGAGACCTCGGCGCGGCCGTAAGGGGTCTCGGAGACCTTGTCGAGCGGGGCGTCGACGGCGAAGCCGTGGTTGTGCGCGGTGACCTCGACCTTGCCGGTCGTACGGTCCTGCACCGGCTGGTTGATGCCCCGGTGGCCGTACTTCAGCTTGTAGGTGCCGAAGCCGAGGGCGCGGCCCAGGATCTGGTTGCCGAAACAGATGCCGAAGAGCGGGGTGCCGCGCTCCAGGACCGCTTGCATGAGGGCGACGGGGTGGTCGGCGGTGGCCGGGTCGCCCGGGCCGTTGGAGAAGAACACGCCGTCGGGGTTCACGGCGTAGATGTCCTCGACCGTCGCCGTGGCCGGGAGCACGTGCACCTCGATGCCGCGCTCGGCCATGCGGTGCGGGGTCATGCCCTTGATGCCGAGGTCTACGGCGGCGACGGTGAACTTCTTCGTGCCGATCGCGGGGACGACGTAGGCCTCCTTGGTGGCGACCTCCGCGGAGAGGTTCGCGCCCTTCATCTCGGGGGCCTGGCGGACCTCGGTGAGCATGGTGCCCTCGTCGGGCAGCGCGTTGCCGGAGAAGATGCCGACGCGCATGGCGCCGCGCTCACGCAAATGGCGGGTGAGGGCCCGGGTGTCGATGCCGCTGATGCCGACGACACCCTGTCGGTCCAGCTCCTCGTCCAGGGAGCGGCGGGAGCGCCAGTTGGAGGGCACGCGCGCGGGGTCGCGGACGACGTATCCGGAGACCCAGATCTTCTTGGACTCGGGGTCCTCGTCGTTGACGCCGGTGTTGCCGACGTGCGGGGCGGTCATGACGACGACCTGGCGGTGGTACGACGGGTCGGTGAGGGTCTCCTGGTAGCCGGTCATCCCGGTGGAGAACACGGCCTCGCCGAAGGTCACCCCCACGGCCCCGTAGGCGCGGCCGCGGAAGATCCGGCCGTCCTCCAGGACGAGTACGGCGGGAAGCGCCCCTTTCCTCTTCGAGGCGTTCCCCTGAGTGGAGGTCGTCATCGTGCGCCTTCCGTTTCCGTCTTGTTGATCATCTGGTTCAGGGTCTTGACCCACTCGTTGTGCTCGGCCGCGCGGTCGGAGCGGAACCCGGAGTCGAGCAGCTTGCCGCCGTGCTCCCAGGTGACGACCAGCAGCCCGCCCTCGGTGAGGACCTTGCCGGCGATGCCCTTGTCGAGCCGGGCCTCACGCAGGGCCTCGACCGGGACGAAGAAGTTCGTCGCTCCGGGGCGTACGACGTCCAGGCCCGCGTCCGTCAGCGTCAGCTCGACCCGGCTGCGGGTGCCCAGGCCGTGCGCCACGATGCGGTCGAGCCACTGCCCGGCGGTGGTGGAGCCGTGGTAGCGGCCGCTCATGCTCAGTCTGGCCTCGCCGGGCTCGTCCGGCGAGGTGGGCAGTTCCGGCAGATCGCTCTGGAGCGTGCCGCGCCACTTCCAGCCCTCGCGCATCAGCCAGTAGACGAGCGCGACGAAGAGGGCGAGTCCGACGACCCAGCCGATGCGCCCGGCCCAGTCGGTGACCTCGGCCGATTCCTTCTCGGCGGCCAGCAGAATTACAGGTGTCACGTGAGCTTCCCGTCGACGAGCGTGGCCTTGCCCCGCAGCCACGTGTGCGTGACACGGCCCGGCAGCTCGCGGCCCTCGTACGGGGTGTTGCGGCTGCGCGAGGCGAAGCCCGCGGGGTCCACGGACCCACGGTATGCCGTGTCGACGAGCGTGAGGTTGGCGGGCTCACCTGCCGAGACGGGACGTCCGTGACCGGCCGCCTGCCCGATCTTGGCGGGCTTGACGGACATGCGGTCCGCGACGCCCGCCCAGTCGAGCAGACCGGTGGTGACCATCGTCTCCTGGACCACCGACAGCGCGGTCTCCAGGCCGACCATGCCCATGGCGGCCGCCCCCCACTCGCAGTCCTTGTCCTCGTGCGGGTGCGGGGCGTGGTCGGTGGCGACGATGTCGATCGTGCCGTCGGCGAGCGCCTCACGCAGGGCCAGCACGTCGCGCTCGGTGCGCAGCGGCGGGTTGACCTTGTAGACCGGGTTGTACGTCCGCACGAGCTCGTCGGTGAGGAGCAGGTGGTGCGGGGTGACCTCGGCGGTGACGTCGATGCCGCGCGACTTGGCCCAGCGGACGATCTCCACCGAGCCGGCGGTCGAGAGGTGGCAGATGTGGACGCGGGAGCCCACGTGCTCGGCGAGCAGGACATCGCGGGCGATGATCGACTCCTCGGCCACCGCCGGCCAGCCCCCCAGCCCGAGTTCGGCGGAGACGACGCCCTCGTTCATCTGGGCGCCCTCGGTGAGGCGCGGCTCCTGGGCGTGCTGGGCGACGACTCCGCCGAAGGCCTTCACGTACTCCAGCGCCCGGCGCATGATCACCGCGTCGTCCACGCACTTGCCGTCGTCCGAGAAGACGGTGACCCCGGCGGCCGACTCGCGCATCGCGCCCAGCTCGGCGAGCTTCTTGCCCTCCAGGCCGACGGTGACGGCGCCGATGGGCTGGACGTCGCAGTAGCCGTGCTCCCGGCCGAGCCGGTAGACCTGCTCGACCACACCGGCGGTGTCGGCGACGGGGAAGGTGTTGGCCATGGCGAAGACGGCCGTGTAGCCGCCGGAGGCCGCCGCGCGCGTGCCGGTCAGCACGGTCTCGGAGTCCTCGCGGCCGGGCTCGCGCAGATGGGTGTGCAGGTCGACGAGGCCAGGCAGGAGCACCTTGCCCTCGGCCTCGACGACCACGGCGTCCTCGTCGGAGAGACCGGTGCCGACCTCGGCGATGATCTCGCCGTCGATCAGCACATCCTGCGGCTCGCCGCCCAGCACCTTCGCACCACGGATCAGGATCTTGCTCATGGACTTACTTCTCCTCGGTGGTGCGGGATTCGGAGGTGGGCGCGAAGCGCCTCGTTGAAAGGGTGGTGGCGGGCGACGTGTGGGCGACGGCGGGCTCGTTGCCGCCGAGCAGCAGGTACAGCACGGCCATCCGGATGGAGACGCCGTTGGCGACCTGCTCGACGACGGTGCAGCGGTCGGAGTCGGCGACCTCGGCCGTGATCTCCATGCCCCGGACCATCGGGCCGGGGTGCATCACGATGGCGTGCTCGGGCATCCGCGCCATGCGGTCGCCGTCGAGGCCGTAGCGGCGGGAGTACTCGCGCTCGGTCGGGAAGAACGCGGCGTTCATCCGCTCACGCTGCACGCGCAGCATCATCACCGCGTCGGACTTGGCGAGCGTGCTGTCGAGGCCGTAGGAGACCTCACAGGGCCAGGTCTCGACGCCGACCGGGACCAGGGTGGGCGGGGCGACGAGGGTGACCTCGGCGCCGAGGGTGTGCAGCAGGTCGACGTTGGAGCGGGCGACACGGCTGTGCAGGACGTCGCCGACGATCGTGATGCGCCTGCCGGACAGGTCCTGCCCGAGCCCGGCGTCCCGGCCGACGAGGCGGCGGCGCATGGTGAAGGCGTCGAGGAGGGCCTGGGTGGGGTGCTGGTGGGTGCCGTCGCCGGCGTTGATCACGGCGGCGTCGATCCAGCCGGAGGTCGCCAGGCGGTACGGGGCCCCCGAGGCACCGTGCCGGATGACGACGGCGTCGACGCCCATGGCTTCCAGGGTCTGGGCCGTGTCCTTGAGGGACTCGCCCTTCGACACCGACGAGCCCTTGGCGGAGAAGTTGATGACGTCCGCGGAGAGGCGCTTCTCGGCGGCCTCGAAGGAGATCCTGGTGCGGGTGGAGTCCTCGAAGAAGAGGTTGACGATCGTGCGGCCGCGCAGGGTCGGCAGTTTCTTGATCGGCCGGTCCGCGACCCGGGCCATCTCCTCGGCGGTGTCGAGGATCAGGACGGCGTCGTCGCGGGTGAGGTCGGCGGCCGAGATGAGATGACGCTGCATCTGTCAGGCTCCGTAAGGCAGTTCGGGAGATTCCGGGCAGTCAGGGGCACCACGGGGCGACGTACGGCGCGGGGCCGTACGCGCGGGTGCTACTGCTGTGCGGTCCGCTTCGCGCCGAGCAGCACGGTGTCCCGACCGTCCTCCTCGGCGAGCTGGACCTTGACCGTCTCCCGCAGCGACGTGGGGAGGTTCTTGCCGACGTAGTCGGCGCGGATGGGCAGTTCGCGGTGGCCGCGGTCGACGAGGACCGCGAGCTGGACGGCGCGCGGGCGGCCGATGTCGTTCAGCGCGTCGAGGGCCGCGCGGATCGTGCGGCCGGAGAAGAGCACGTCGTCGACAAGGACGACCAGGCGGCCGTCGATGCCGTCACCGGGGATCTCGGTGCGGGCCAGCGCACGCGGCGGGTGCATGCGCAGGTCGTCGCGGTACATGGTGATGTCCAGCGAGCCGACCGGGATCTTGCGGTCGGTGATCTCCGCCAGCTTGGCGGCGAGGCGCTGGGCGAGGAAGACGCCCCGGGTGGGAATGCCGAGGAGTACCACGTCGTCGGCGCCCTTGGCGCGTTCGACGATCTCGTGGGCGATACGGGTCAGTACGCGCGCGATGTCCGGGCCTTCGAGCACCGGCCTCGCGTCGGACGACTGAACCTGTTGCGGATTGTCTTGCGTGTCCATACGAAACGGACCTCCTTCTCCGCCTCACGGGACGGACCTTAAAGGACGTCGGAATTGCGCCGTCAACGTTAGCAGGCCCCGACAACACCCCTGATCACCCCCTTGGCGCAACCGATCACGGTTACCACGGAAGAGTCGGTCCGGACCATTCGGCTTGACGGGGGAGAGTCACGCTGCGTAACCTCACAGTGAGTCACCAGCCTTCGTCCGGGGAGCTATATGTCCAGCGAATACGCCAAACAGCTCGGGGCCAAGCTCCGGGCCATCCGCACCCAGCAGGGCCTTTCCCTCCACGGTGTCGAGGAGAAGTCCCAGGGACGCTGGAAGGCGGTCGTGGTCGGTTCGTACGAGCGCGGCGACCGCGCCGTCACCGTGCAGCGCCTCGCGGAGCTGGCGGACTTCTACGGGGTCCCTGTGCAGGAGCTGCTTCCTGGTACGACCCCTGGTGGCGCCGCCGAGCCCCCGCCGAAGCTTGTCCTCGATCTGGAGCGCCTGGCCCATGTGCCGGCCGAGAAGGCGGGTCCGCTGCAGCGTTACGCGGCGACGATCCAGTCTCAGCGCGGTGACTACAACGGCAAGGTGCTCTCGATCCGCCAGGACGACCTGCGCACACTCGCCGTCATCTACGACCAGTCCCCCTCGGTTCTCACCGAGCAGCTGATCAGCTGGGGCGTCCTCGACGCGGACGCGCGCCGCGCGGTCTCCCACGAGGAGAGCTGACCGGGCCCCCGGGCTCAGCAGAAACGTGCCGCCGGGGTGGCCCGAACCATTCGGTTCGGGCCACCCCGGCGGTTTTTCGGCTTGTCGTGCGGCGCGCTGTCACAGAGGAGCGGCGGCAGCGCCCCGAAGGGACGCGGGGAACTGCGCGGCCAGCCACGGACCACCCGCAGCCGACTCCGCACAGCACCCCCAGCGGCGCTGCGTTCCCCCGCTTCTTACTCGGCTTCCCGGCGAAGCGAAGGCTTCAGGTCCTTCAGCCGGCCGAGCAGACCGTTCACGAACGACGGCGAGTCGTCCGTGGAGAACTCCTTCGCCAGCTGCACCATCTCGTCCAGCACGACCGCGTCCGGAGTCGCGTCGACCCAGATCAGCTCGTACGCCCCGAGCCGCAGGATGTTGCGGTCCACGACCGGCATCCGGTCGAGCGTCCACCCCACCGAGTACTGCGCGATCAACTCGTCGATCCGCTTGGCGTGCTCCGAGTACCCCTCGACCAGCTGCATGGTGTACTCGCTGACCGGGGGCTGTCGCGTGTCGCTGTGGGCGTGCCGGATCCAGTCCGCGAGGACGGTGAGGACGTCGACCCCGCGCTGGTCGCCTTCGAAGAGGATCTGGAAGGCACGCTTGCGGGCCGTGTTACGGGCAGCCACGGTTAGCTGTTCACCCGGCCGAGGTAGTCACTCGTGCGGGTGTCGACCTTGATCTTCTCGCCGGTGGTGATGAAGAGCGGCACCTGGATCTGGTGACCGGTCTCCAGCGTCGCCGGCTTGGTGCCACCGGTGGAGCGGTCGCCCTGGACGCCCGGCTCGGTCTCCTGGATGACGAGCTCGACGGCGGCCGGCAGCTCGACGAAGAGCACCTCGCCCTCGTGCTGCGCGACGGTGGCGGTGAAGCCCTCGATCAGGAAGTTGGCGGCGTCGCCGACGGCCTTGCGGTCGACCATCAGCTGGTCGTAGGTCTCCATGTCCATGAAGACGAAGTACTCGCCGTCCATGTAGGAGAACTGCATGTCGCGCTTGTCGACAGTGGCCGTCTCGACCTTGACGCCGGCGTTGAACGTCTTGTCGACGACCTTGCCGGAGAGCACGTTCTTGAGCTTGGTGCGCACGAAGGCCGGGCCCTTGCCGGGCTTGACGTGCTGGAACTCGACGACGGACCAGAGCTGGCCGCCTTCGAGCTTGAGCACCAGGCCGTTCTTGAGGTCGTTCGTGGAAGCCACGGTTGCGGAATCTCCTGGACTGACGTGGACGACCCCGGGCCACACGCCCAGCCGATGAGCTAGAGCGCGAGCAGCTCCTTGGTCGTGATGGTGAGTAGCTCGGGTCCGCCGTCCGCCTCGGGGCGTACGACGAGCGTGTCATCGATCCGGACACCGCCCCGGCCCGGGAGGTGGACCCCCGGTTCGACGGTGACCGGCACACAAGCGTCCAGTTTACCCATGGCCGCGGGGGCCAACTGCGGGTCCTCGTCGATTTCGAGCCCGACCCCGTGCCCCATCAGTACCGGGAGGCCGTCACCGTGCCCCGCGGAGTCCAGAACCTGGCGGGCCGCGCGGTCCACGGTGCGGTACGCCGTACCGGGCACCAGGGCCTCCCGACCGGCCCGCTGGGCTGCGAAGACCACGTCGTACAGCTCGATCTGCCAGTCGGCGGGCGAGGTCCCGATCACGAAGGTACGGCCGATCTCACAGCGGTAGCCGCGGTACGTCGCGCCGAGGCACACGGAAAGGAAGTCGCCCTCCTCGACCCGGCGCTCGGTGGGGAGGTGACCGGGGCGGCCGGAGTTCGGGCCGGTGGCGACGGAGGTGCTGAAGGCGGGGCCGTCGGCGCCGTGGTCGACAAGGCGACGCTCCAGCTCCAGGGCGAGGTGACGCTCGGTGCGGCCGACGAGGATGGATTCGAGCAGCTCGCCGAGTGCCTGGTCGGCGATCTCCGCGCCGATCCGCAGGCAGGAGATCTCCTCCTCGTCCTTGACCACGCGCAACTGCTCGACCGCGCAGCCGACGTCGGCGAGCCGCAGCCGGGGTGCGACCGAGCGGATCGCCCTGTGCCGGGCCACGGTGAGGTGGTGTTCCTCCACGGCGAGGGACTCGGCGCCGAGGGCCGTGGCCAGGTCGGCGGCCGCGACCGCCGGGTCGCCGCCGGGTCTCGGCAGCACCTGGACACGGACGGCCTCGTCGGGGCGGCCCTCACCGACCTGACCGCTCGGGGGCGAGCCACAGACGAGTACGTCCTCGCTCCGCCCGAGCAGCAGGACGGCGTCGCGGGGTGCCGCGCCCGCGAGATACCGGACGTTGGCCGGGCGGGTCACGAGTGCGGTGGCGCTGCCGCCGGCTTGGCAGCGTTCTCTCAGCCGGGCTCGGCGGGCCGCGTAGACCTCTGACATGAGTCGAGCGTATGAGCTCCGCAGGTGAGCCGCCGGTTCAGTGAGGCCGAGTGGGGGTGCGCCCTGACGCGGGACGGGGTGCGACGAGCAGTTGTGCGCCGTCTGTGAGCCGGTGGGGGCTTGTCGCGCAGTTCCCCGCGCCCCTCTTGGGCCGGCTCAGTCCAGCGTGTTCACCGGGGCCGTCCGCTTCCCCGCGGCTACCACTTCGGCGGGCTCGCGATCGACCTTGCCAGGACCTCGTCCAGGACCCTCGCCGTCGCCGGGACGTCCAGCTGGGAGTTGTCGATGATCGGGAGGCCGGAGCCGTACCAGCCAGCCATGCGGCCGTGGATGCGGGCCACCTCTTCGTCGGTGAGGCGGCGGTTGCCCGAGCGCTCGGCGTTCCGCTCGAGGACGATCTCCAGGCCCGGCAGGAGGACCACGGGGAGCAGGCCGGGGCCGACGTGCCGCTTCCAGCCGCCGAGGCCGACGACGGGGCGGTCGGGGAAGACGGCGTCGTCGAGGATGCAGGAGATGCCGTTGGCCAGGAAGTTCCGGGCGGAGAAGCCGCAGGTGCGGCGGGCGAGACGATACTGCGCCTCGGAGTTGTCGTTCCAGCCGGACTGGGGGTCGGCGAACCCGGAGCGCACCCATTCGCGTACGTCGTCCAGGCTGATGTGCGCGGTGGGCACCCGGCGGTGGTCCGCCCAGTACTTGGCGACGCTGGTCTTGCCGGCCCCGGCGGGCCCGATGAGCAGGACCGCGAGCGTGGTGGTCGTGACGTCGGGCGAGCCGGTGGCGGGCGGCGGGCTCGGCATGGTGACCGGGCCGCCCGGCGGCAGTTGCACGTGTCCGGTCGTGTCCCTCGGAACTGCGGTCTGCTGCGGGGCCGAGGTGTGCGGGTGCCCGGGGCCGCCGGCGAAGCCCGGGGCGGGCGGCACCGACGCGGGAGGGGCGGGGGCGGGCGGAGGGGCCGAGGCCGGCGGCACGGCCGGTGCGGGCGGGGCCGCGGGAGCGGGCGGGGGCGGCGGCACCGGGCCCGGATGTGTGCCCGGGGGGACGGGCTGGCTCGGACCCACGTGGCCCGGAGGGTTCGCGCCCGGCGGTCCCGGGTGAGCGGGGGCGGGGTGACCCTGGTGGTTCACGGTCGGCGACCACGGGGTCGCCGGGTCCTGCCCCGGCCGATGGGGCGGCGGCAGCGGAGCTCCCACTGCGTGCTGCATCCGGTGCCACTCCGTCTCGTACAGTCACATCGACACTGGCGGGCGGGGCCTTTCGACCCCGCCCCTACCGAACGGTACCGTCCCCGGCCACCGTTTGGTGAACGGCCGGGGGCAGCCCGAAGTGCCCAAGTGGCCATGACCACAAGGCGAATCGGACAAGAGCCGCCCGAGTGGGTGTTACTGGCCCACTTCGCCGTAGGCGGCGAGGAGGACGGCCGGGTCGGGGCCCTCCAGGACCGTGGGCTTGGCCAGACCGTCCAGCACGATGAAGCGCAGCAGATCGCCCCGGGACTTCTTGTCGACCTTCATCGTCTCGAGCAGCTTGGGCCACTGGTCGTAGCGGTAGTGCAGCGGCAGGCCGACGGATTCGAGGACCGTGCGGTGGCGGTCGGCGGTCGCGTCGTCCAACCGGCCCGCGAGGCGCCCCAGTTCGGCCGCGAAGTGCATGCCGACGGAGACCGCCGCGCCGTGGCGCCACTGGTAGCGCTCGTTCTTCTCGATCGCGTGGGCCAGGGTGTGGCCGTAGTTGAGGATCTCGCGGCGCCCGGACTCCTTCAGGTCCCCGGAGACGACCTCGGCCTTGACCCGGATCGACCGCTCGATCAGCTCCGAGGTGTGCGGCCCGGCAGGGGTGCGGGCGGCCTGGGGGTCGGCCTCGATCAGGTCCAGGATCACCGGGTCCGCGATGAACCCGGCCTTGATGATCTCGGCCAGCCCGGACACGTAGTCGTTGACCGGCAGCGAGTCCAGCGCGGCCAGGTCGCACAGCACCCCGGCCGGCGGATGGAAGGAACCGACCAGGTTCTTGCCCTCGGCCGTGTTGATGCCGGTCTTGCCGCCCACCGCCGCGTCCACCATGGCCAGGACGGTGGTGGGGATGGCGATCCAGCGCACCCCCCGCAGCCAGGTCGCCGCCACGAACCCCGCGAGGTCCGTGGTGGCGCCGCCGCCCACGCCGACGATGACGTCGGTGCGGGTGAACCCGGACTGCCCCAGCGCCTTCCAGCAGTACGCGGCGACCTCGGCCGTCTTGGCCTCCTCCGCGTTCGGCACCTGGATGGCGACCGCCTCGAAGCCCTGCTCCGCCAGATCCGCCCGCAGGGCCTCACCGGTGTCGTCCAGCGCCTCGGGATGGACCACCGCGACCCGCTTGGCCCGGTTGCCGATCAACCCGCCCAGCTCGCCCAGGAGTTGACGCCCCACCAGGACCTCGTACGGCTCGGTACCCGCCGTGCCGCCGACCTGGATCCGGGTCACTGTCTCGCTCATGCTTCCTTCAACTCCAGTGCGTCCAGGGCCGCTTGGGTGACTTCCTCGGGAGTGCGGCCGTCGGTGGGCACGACGGCCGTGGCGACCTCCTCGTACAGGTTCCGCCGGGCCTCCATCAGCTCCCGCCACTGCTTGCGCGGGTTGACGGCGAGCAGCGGGCGGGCGGCGTTGAGGCCGGTGCGCTTGACGGCCTCCTCGACGTCCATCGAGAGGTAGACGACCCGCTGCCCGGCGAGCAGTGCGCGTGTGTCGGCGTCGAGGATGGCGCCGCCGCCGAGGGCGAGGACGCCGTCGTGCCCGGCGAGCGCGGCACGCACGGCCTGCTTCTCGACGGCGCGGAAGGCGGGCTCGCCCTCGTCGACGAAGATCTCCGCGATCTCGCGGCCCTGCTCGGCCACGATGTCGTCGTCGGTGTCCCGGTAGCCGACACCGAGGCGCTCGGCGAGCATCCGTCCGACGGTGGACTTGCCGACACCCATGGGGCCGACGAGGACGACCAGAGGCACCGGGCTCACCGGATCGCGAGGTTGTCGAGGTAGGAGCGGACGTTGCGGGCCGTCTCGGTGACGCTGTCGCCGCCGAACTTCTCCGCCACCGCGTCCGCCAGGACGAGGGCCACCATCGCCTCGGCGACGATACCGGCGGCCGGCACCGCGGAGACGTCCGATCGCTGGTGGTGGGCCTGCGTGGCCTCGCCGGTGGTGATGTCCACGGTCTGCAGCGCGCGGGGCACGGTCGCGATCGGCTTCATCGCGGCGCGTACCCGCAGCAGCTCACCCGTCGTGAGGCCGCCCTCGGTGCCGCCGGAGCGGCCGGAGACCCGCCGGATGCCCTCGGGGGTGTTCACGATCTCGTCGTGCGCCTTGGAGCCCGGCACCCGCGCCAGCTCGAAACCGTCACCGATCTCGACGCCCTTGATGGCCTGGATGCCCATGAGCGCACCGGCCAGGCGGGCGTCCAGCTTGCGGTCCCAGTGCACGTGGGAGCCGAGGCCCACCGGCACCCCGTACGCCAGGATCTCGACGACTCCGCCGAGTGTGTCGCCGTCCTTGTGGGCCTGGTCGATCTCGGCGACCATCGCCTTCGACGCGTCGGCGTCCAGGCAGCGCACCGGGTCGGCGTCCAGCTTCTCGACATCGGCGGGGGTCGGGTGGACACCCCGAGGTGCCTTAGCGGCGGCCAGCTCCACCACATGCGAGACGATCTCGATGCCGGTCGTCTCCTTCAGGTACGACCGGGCCACCGCGCCCAGGGCCACACGGGCCGCGGTCTCCCGCGCCGAAGCCCGCTCCAGCACCGGACGAGCCTCGTCGAACCCGTACTTCTGCATGCCGGCCAGGTCCGCGTGACCGGGGCGGGGGCGGGTCAGCGGGGCGTTGCGGGCGAGGCCGGCGAGGATCTCCGGGTCGACCGGGTCGGCCGCCATGACCTGCTCCCACTTCGGCCACTCGGTGTTCCCCACCATGATCGCCACCGGCGAACCCATGGTCAGACCGTGCCGCACCCCGCCGAGGAACGTGACCTCGTCGCGCTCGAACTTCATCCGCGCACCGCGGCCGTACCCCAGGCGCCGACGGGCCAGATGGTCCGCCACCATCTCCGTGGTGATCGGCACGCCGGCGGGAAGGCCCTCCAGCGTCGCCACAAGTGCGGGACCATGGGACTCCCCCGCGGTCAGCCAGCGCAACCTGCTCAACGGTGCTCCTCAGTGCTCGCGCCCCTGCGTACTGCCTTCGTGTACACGCGTCCTCGCGTACGGCGACGGCTACCGGGTGCGCGGCCCCGGCCCGCCACCTCCGATCCTCCCACGTCCGGGGCTCGGCCCGGTCACAGGTCCAGCAGACGGACGGGCCGTGCGGGAGATCGCCGCGAGTCACGCCATCTTGGCCGCCGCGCTCTTGATCGCCTCGCGGATGCGGAAGTACGTGCCGCAGCGGCAGACGTTCGCGATCTCGTCGATGTCGGCGTCGGTGGGGTTCTTCGTGCGCTTGAGCAGAGCGACGGCGGCCATGATCTGACCGGGCTGGCAGTAGCCGCACTGGGCGACGTCCTGTTCCAGCCACGCCTCCTGGACGGGGTGCAATTCGTCGCCGTCGGCCAGCCCCTCGATGGTGGTGACCTCACGGCCCGCCGCCTCGGCGACCGGCACCACACAGGGCCGGACGGCCTCGCCGTCGAGGTGGCTGGTGCAGGCCTTGCAGACGTCGATGCCGCAGCCGTACTTGGGGCCTCGGACGCCGAGCAGATCACGCAGGGCCCACAGCAGGGGCAGATCGTCGGGGGCCTCGACGGTGACGGTCTCGCCGTTGACGGTGAAGGTGTGGGAGGGCATGGATGTGCTCCTGGAGCCTGGCGTGGGTCAGCGGGGGAAGGGCGTGAAGTCCACGTCGAAGTTGACGGGGAAGCTGCGGGGCTTGGTGCCGGTGGCCCGCGCGTAGGCGTTGGCGACGGCGCCCACGGCGGCCGGGACGCCGAGCTCGCCCGCGCCGCCGGGTTCGTGCGCTCCCTCGATGACGAAGAGGCTGACGTCCTTCGGGGAGTCCTTCTGGCGGGCGTAGTGGAACTGCGAGTAGCTGCCCTCCAGTGGCAGCCCCTCGTCGATGTGGAGCCCGGCCCGCAGGGTGGTGGAGATGGCGTCGGTGAGCCCGCCGAGCAGTTGGGCCTCCAGTCCGCGCGGGTTGATCACCCGGCCGACGTCGGCCGCGATGACCGCCTTGGTCACCCGGGGCTTCTTCGGATCGGTGGCGTCGATCTCGACCAGACAGGCCGTGCAGGCCTTGTACTCGTCGTGGAAGCCGACGCCCTGCGCCCAACCGTCCGGGAGACTCCGCCCCCAGTCCCCCTCCTGCGCGACCTTGTCGAGCACGGCCCGCTGCCGCGCGGTCTTCAGGAACTCCCGCCGGAAGGCGACGGGGTCCTTGCCGAGCTTGGCCGCCAGTTCGTCGACGACCATCTCCTCGGCGCCCCGCGTGTTGGCCGAGTACACCGACCGCCACGACCCGGTGTGCATCCTGATCGGCACCTCGGTGAGCGTCTGCGTCGTGATGCCGAAGTTGTACGGGGACTTCACCGTGGTCAGGAACAGGGTCTGCGCGAAGGTCGCGTTGCCGATGCCGGAGGGCAGGCTCGCCGCGGCGGCGGTGATCGCGTCGCCGAGGCCGTGCCGGAAGTCGGTCTCCACTGCCGCCACCCGGTGCTGGAAGGTCAGCACCTGGCCCGCCGCGTACGTGGCCCGGACCCGGTGATGTGTGGCCGGCCGCATCCGTCCGTGCCGCATGTCGTCGATCCGCGACCACATCAGCCGTACGGGACGTCCACTCTTCTTCGACACGACGGCGGCCTCCAGAGCGGCGTCGTGGAAGAGCCGCCGTCCGAAGGACCCGCCCGACTGCACCACATGTACGTCGACCTTGGACACGGGCAGTCCGACGGCCTTCGCGATGGCGGCCTGCGCGACGATCGGCGACTTCAGCCCCGACCAGACCTCGGCCCGGTCCGCCCGCACGTCCGCCACGGCCGAGTTGGTCTCCAACGGCGCATGGCTGGCGAACGCGAAGTCGAACTCCGCCTCCACCTTCTTCACCAGCGGCCCGAGCACGTCCGGCGACGACGTGGCCGCCTTCAGTCTGGCCTTGATGCCGTCGTCCGACAGGGCGTCGACGCTCCCCGGGCCCCAGGTGACGTCCAGGGCCTCCTTGCCGTCGAGAGCCTGCCCGAACGTTTCGGCGACCACGGCGACACCCGTGTCGATGGTCACGACGTCGAGCACACCCGGCATGGCCCGCACGGCCGCCTCGTTGTTCACCGACCTCACGGTGCCGTTGATCGTCGGCGGCCGGCGCACCATGCACGGCTTGGCCCCGGGCACGTCGAGGTCGAGCGTGTAGGCCTGCTTGCCGGTGACCAGCGCACGGGCGTCGATACGGGAGGTGGGGGTGCCGACGAGGGTGTGCTCGGACTCCTTCTTGGGAGTGACGGTGAGCGAGCCGAGGTCGAGGGAGGCGGCGGCCGTCGACAGCGAGCCGTAGGAGGCGGTACGTCCGTCCGGCGCGATCACGACACCCTGACGCACCGTCAAGTCACTGGCACCGAGCCCCCAGCGCTTCGCGGCGGCGTGGACCATACGGGCGCGTGCGGCGGCCGCCGTGTGACGCACCGGGTCGTAGAGCGAGCGGATGGAGTTGGAGCTGCCGGTGAGCTGGTTGAACAGCAACTCGGGCCGCGCGTCGTCCAGTTGGACGCGAATCCGGTCGAGCGGAGTGTCCAACTCCTCCGCCACCAGCATCGCCACCGCCGTGGTGAGCCCCTGCCCGACCTCTTCCCTCGGCAGCCGGAAGTGGGCGATGCCCTCCTCGTCGACCGTCAGCACCAGCATGTTCGCCGTCGGCGCCCCGGCCAGGATCAGCAGATCGCCCAGGTCCACCAGGTCCGCCGGCGCCGGCAGCGTGGGAATCGCCGCGTCCGCCGTGCCGGGCTCATAGACGTCCAGACCTATCTTGGTCGCGACGGCGAGGGTGGGCGCGGCCACCAGATAGGTGAGAAACCTGCGCCGGGAGTGACGTGACATGGAAGCTCCGTTCGACGCCCCGCCTGCGTCGCCGGGCCGCCCGGTGATGATTGCCGCTGGTTACCCCTTGGTACAAGGGGTAACCAGCATCACCACACACGGCACTACCCCCGCTCGGCCAGCGCCCGCTCCCCCGCCTGCCTCATCGCACCGACGGGAGCTGTCTTGCACCCGGTCATCTGCTCGACCTGCAGAACCGCCTGGTGCACCAACAGGTCAAGGCCACTGACCACGGCACCGCCGTACGCCGACCACCGCGCCGCCAACTCCGTCGGCCACGGGTGGTACAGCACATCGAACAACGTCGTCGGCCGCTCCGGCACCGCGCCGGAGAGCGCGTCGGTCGCCCCGGCCGGCGTCGTGGCGATGACGAGCGGTGCGCTCAGCCCGCGTTCGGCCCGCTCCCAGTCCTCGGTACGCACCTCGACGTCCAGCCGCTCGCCCCACTGCCGCATCTCGGCGGCCCGGGCCTCGCTGCGTACGTACGCCACGACCTCGCCGGTGCAGATCCGGGCGAGCGCGGCCAGCGCGGAGGAGGCCGTGGCTCCCGCGCCGAGAATGGCCGCCGACTCCACCTGCTCGATCCCCCGCTCCCGCAGGGCGGCCACCATCCCGGGGATGTCGGTGTTGTCGCCGACCCGCCGCCCGTCCTCGGTGAACACCAGGGTGTTGACCGCCTCGACGGAGGTCGCCGTCTCGCTGATCTCGTCCAGCAGCGGAATGACCGCCCGCTTGAGCGGCATCGTCAGCGAGAGGCCCGCCCACTCCGGCCCGAGCTGCTCGACGAACCCGGGCAGCGCCTCCTCGTCGACCTCGAAACTGTCGTACGTCCAGTCGCTGAGCCCGAGTTCGGCGTACGCGGCCCGGTGCAGCACCGGGGAGAGCGAGTGGGCGATCGGGGAACCGAGCACGGCGGCCCGGTTCTTGGTGGCGGTGCGGCTCATTGTCCGTTCTGTGCTTCCTGGTACTTCCTGCGGTTCTTGTTGTGCTCTTCGTTGGTCACGGCGAACAGCGTCTCATCCTTGCTGATGGAGACGAAGTAGTACCAGTCGCCCTTGGCCGGCTTGAGAGCCGCCTTGATGGCCACCTCACCCGGGTTGTCGATCGGACCGGGGGGCAGGCCCTTGATCTTGTACGTGTTGTACGGGTCGTCGATCTGTCGTAGGGAGTCGACCGAACCCGTGGCCAGCTTGGACTCACCGCGCAGATAATTCACCGTCGAGTCGAAGTCGAGCAGACCATACGTCTCGGTGTTGTTCGCATCGAGCCGGTTGTAGACGACCCTGGCGACCTTTTCGAAGTCCTTCTTGCTGTATCCCTCGGCCTGAACGAGGCTCGCCACGGTGAGCACCTGAAGCGGATTGTCCAGCTTCAGATCATCAGCCTTGTCTTCCAGGTCGAGTTCCTCGTACTTCGCCTTGGCGAGGTCGACCATTTCCTTCAGGACGGCCTCGGGCTTCATGCCCTTGGCGATCGGATAGGTCGACGGATAGAGGAATCCCTCCAGCGGATCCTTGATGTCGGGGTTGTCGTTCGCCCACTCCGGAAGGCCGAGTGACTCCCACTTCTTCTCGGCGACGTCCTCGGTCGTGCCTTTCGTGAGCCCCAACTCTTTGTCGATCAAGGTGTAGACCGCGTTGTTCCGCTCCCCTTCGCGGACGGTGAAGTTGTTCTGGCTCTTCGGGTCGAGCATCAGCGCGATAGCGCTTTCAGCGGACATCTCCTTCTTGAGGAGATAAACGCCCGCCTGAATCTGGTTCTTGTCCGGATTCTGCGCCAGTGCGGCCGTGAAGGCGTCAACGCTCTTGACGACTCCGGCCGCCTTCAACTTCTGCCCGATCACCGACCCGAATTCGCCCTTGGCGACCGTGATCGTAACGGTCTCGTTCGTGCCGGATCCCGAATAGTCGGGAGTCTCCCCGAAACGGCTCTGATAGAACTGGTAGCCAAAATAGCTGACCCCGGCGAAACCGCCGCCGAAGACCATGACGACCACCAGGCAGGCGCAACCGCTGCGGCGCTTCTTGCCGCCCTTGCCCGATTTCCCGGACTTGCCGCCGCGGCCCTTCCGGTCGCCGCGGCCACCGCGTCCCTCGGCCTCGTCGTCATCGTCGTCATCGTCGTCGTCCCCGCCGCCCGCGAAGAACGCGTGCTCACCCTGGTCCGGTCCGGGGTCCCAGTCGGTCCGTTCGGCGGCCGGCTGCTTCTCGGGCTCGGGCTCGGGTTCGGGTGTGGGGGCGGATGCGGGTTCCGCGCCACGGCGCGACGGCGGCTCCGGCGGTGGATAGGCGTCGGGCGTGCCGTAGAAGTCGGGCTGACCACCGCCGTAGGCCATCGCCTGCTGCTGCCCCCCGTAGGGGTCGGCCGGATCGGCGACGTAAGCGCCCTGCGCCTGCTGGTGCGTTCCGTTGTTCCAGCCGCCGTCGACCTGACCGTACTGCTGCTGGTTCTGATTCTGATGCTGGTGCTGGTTCTGGCCGGGGTACTGCTGCCCGGCGTCCCCGTACTCCTGCTGGTACTGCTGCTGGGCGTAGGCGTCCTGATGGCCGTTGCCCCAGCCGCCGTTGCCGTTGCTGTTTCCGTTGCCGTACTGCTGCTGGTACTGCTGCTCCGGGTAGTGCTGCTGCGGCTGGCCGCCGTAAGGGGACTGCCTGCCCGCCTGGGCCTGCTGCCCGTCCCATCCGCCGTCCCCGTACAACGGGTCGTCCGGATGCCACGGTTCGGAGCCTGGGCCCCGGCCATACTCAGTCATCGATCCCCTAGAGCCGCGAGGCGGCGGTCACGCGGGGCTTGTGGCTCGGCTTTCGTCCCCGCCTCTTTTTGTGCGGAGGCTGTTCGAAGGCCACCGCATCGCGCGGAACGTTACCGTATCGCGATCAGTCGGCCAGTTCGACGCCTTCGCCAGGAGCTTTACCTGACACCCTTTCGGATTCCAGCGCCTGTTGCAGGATGATCACGGCTGCTGCCTGGTCAATGACCGACCTGCCCTTTTTCGACTTCACCCCCGAAGCGCGCAGGCCTTGACTCGCCGTCACTGTGGTCATCCTCTCGTCGACGAGTCTGACCGGAACCGGCGCGATCATGCGCGCCAGTTGCTGGGCGAAGCCACGGACCTTGGCCGCCGCCGGGCCCTCGCCCCCTTTGAGGGAACGAGGGAGGCCGACGACGACCTCGATCGGTTCGTACTCCTCGACGAGTTGACCCAACCGCCGCTGAGCAGCCGGGACATCACGTCCGGGAACCGTCTCGACCGGGGTGGCGAGGATCCCGTCGGGGTCGCAGGAGGCGACTCCGATGCGGGCGTCCCCGACGTCGATCGCGAGCCGACGGCCGCGGCGCATGGCCGGGCCGTCGGCCTCGCTCGTGTGATCCGCTGTGCTCACTTGGCCGTCTCGGCGACCAGGCGCTCGACCGCGTCCACGGCCTCGCCGATGGCGGCCGGGTTCTGGCCACCGCCCTGGGCGACGTCGGGCTTGCCGCCGCCGCCACCGCCGAGGGTCTTGGCGGCCGTACGGACCAGGTCGCCGGCCTTGAGGCCGCGCTCGCGGGCGGCCTCGTTGGTGGCGATGACCGTCAGCGGCTTGCCGTTCACCGCGGTGAAGAGGGCGACCACGGCGGCCCGGCCGCCCTGGATGCGTCCACGCACGTCGAGGACCAGCTTGCGGAGGTCGTCGGCGGTGGTGCCGTCCGGGACCTGACCGGTCACCAGAGCAACGCCGGAGACGTCCTTGGCGGACTCGGCGAGACCGGCGGCGGCCTGCAGAACCTTCTCGGCGCGGAACTTCTCGATCTCCTTCTCGGCGTCCTTCAGCTTGCCGAGCATGGCCGAGACCTTCTCCGGGAGCTCTTCCGGACGGCCCTTGATCAGTTCCTGGAGCTGGGCGACGACCGTGTGCTCACGGGCGAGGAAGTTGTAGGCGTCGACACCGACCAGGGCCTCGATACGGCGGACACCGGAGCCGATGGACGACTCGCCGAGCAGCTTCACCAGGCCGAGCTGCGCGGTGTTGTGGACGTGCGTACCGCCGCACAGCTCCTTGGAGAAGTCGCCGATGGTGACGACGCGGACGCGGTCGCCGTACTTCTCGCCGAACTCGGCGATGGCGCCCTGCTTCTTGGCCTCGTCGATGCCCATGACCTCGGCGCGGACGTCCAGTTCGCGGGCGAGCACCTCGTTGATCTTCTGCTCGACGTCGGTCATCACGGCCGTCGGGACGGCGGACGGGGAGCCGAAGTCGAAGCGGAAGCGGCCGGGCTGGTTCTCGGAACCGGCCTGGGCGGCCGTCGGGCCGAGGGCGTCGCGCAGGGCCTGGTGGGTCAGGTGCGTGGCCGAGTGGGCGCGGGCGATGGCGGTGCGGCGGCGGCCGTCGATGGAGGCGTGGGCCTTGGCGCCGACGGTGACCTCGCCGACCTGGACGACACCCTTGTGGACGTAGACGCCCGGGACCGGCTTCTGGCAGTCGCGGATCTCGATGACGGCACCGGAGTCGACCTTGATCCGGCCGGTGTCGCCGATCTGGCCGCCGCCCTCGGCGTAGAACGGGGTGCGGTCGAGGACGATCTCGACCTCGTCGCCCTCGGTGGCGGCGGGCGAGGAGAGCCCGTCGACGAGGATGCCGACGACCGTGGACTCGCCCTCGGTGTCGGAGTAGCCGATGAACTCGGTCTCGCCGGCGGCGTCGGCGATCTCGCGGTAGGCGCCGAGGTCGGCATGGCCGGTCTTCTTGGAACGGGCGTCGGCCTTGGCCTTGTCCCGCTGCTCCTGCATCAGGCGGCGGAAACCGTCCTCGTCCACGGAGAGGCCCTGCTCGGCGGCCATCTCCAGGGTGAGGTCGATCGGGAAGCCCCAGGTGTCGTGGAGCAGGAACGCCTTGTCGCCGGGCAGCTGCTTGCCACCGGCGGCCTTGGCGTCGGTGATGGCCGTGTCGAGGATGTTCGTGCCGGCCTTCAGCGTCTTGAGGAAGGCGTTCTCCTCGGCGAGGGCCACCTTCTCGATGCGCTCGCGGTCGGTGAGCAGCTCGGGATACTGCTGGCCCATCATGCCGATGACGACGTCGATGAGGTCCTGGACGACCGGGCCGGTGGCGCCGAGGAGGCGCATGTTGCGGATGGCGCGGCGCATGATGCGGCGCAGGACGTAGCCACGGCCCTCGTTGCCGGGGGTGACGCCGTCGCCGATGAGCATCACGGCGGTGCGGATGTGGTCGGTGACCACGCGCAGGGAGACGTCGGAGTCCTTGGCGTCGCCGTAGGAGACACCGGTGAGCTCGGTGGCCCTGTTGATGACGGCCATGGAGGTGTCGATCTCGTACATGTTCTGCACGCCCTGCAGAATCATGGCGAGGCGCTCCAGGCCGAGGCCCGTGTCGATGTTCTTGCTGGGCAGCTCGCCGAGGATCTCGAAGTCCTCCTTCGAGGTGCCCTCGCCGCGCTCGTACTGCATGAAGACCAGGTTCCAGATCTCCACGTACCGCTCGTCGTTGACGGCGGGGCCGCCCTCGACGCCGAACTCCGGGCCGCGGTCGTAGTTGATCTCGGAGCACGGGCCGCACGGGCCGGGGACGCCCATGGACCAGTAGTTGTCCTTCATGCCGAGGCGCTGGATGCGCTCCTTGGGCACGCCGATCTGCTCGTGCCAGATGCGCTCGGCCTCGTCGTCGTCCTTGTAGACGGTGATCCAGAGCTTCTCCGGCTCCAGGCCGTAACCACCCTTGTCCTGGGGGCTGGTGAGCAGCTCCCAGGCGTGCTTGATGGCGCCTTCCTTGAAGTAGTCGCCGAAGGAGAAGTTGCCGCACATCTGGAAGAAGGTGCCGTGCCGGGTGGTCTTGCCGACCTCTTCGATGTCCGGCGTACGGACGCACTTCTGCACGCTGGTGGCGCGGGCGAAGGACGGCTTGACCTCACCGAGGAAGTACGGCTTGAAGGGGACCATGCCCGCGTTGACCAGGAGCAGAGTCGGGTCGTCCGCGATGAGCGACGCCGAAGGGACAACGGTGTGACCGCGCTCCTCGAAGAAGCTCAACCAGCGGCGACGAATCTCGGCCGACTCCATCAGTGGTCCTCATTCCGGTTGTACGGGTACGACGAGCTGTCGACGTACCTCGAATTCCTGCTGTACTTCGGGGTGTTGCTGTTCTCGATGGCGACGACGCGCCTCGGGGCCGGAAGCTCCGGGTACTCGTCGGGGTTGGTCTCGATGCCGAGTGCCTCGCCCAGTTCGGCCTCGCGCTGGGCCATGTTGTCGCGGACGTCGAGCGCGAACCCGACCGCCCGGTCCTTGAGTTTGTGGCCCGCCTCGATCGCCTTGTTCGCCGCCTGGGTGGCGAGGTGCTCGGGGGTGAGCTGCTTGAGCTTGCGGTTGACCTTGGTGGTGGCCCACACTCCGGCGGCGACACCTGTGGTGAACCAGAACGTACGGCGGAACATCGCTCGGTCAGTCCTTCTTTCCACGGGTGTCGCGCCGGCTCCGGCGGGTGCCGGCGACGGTGCGTCCCACGATCACGGTACGGCGCTGCTCCTTGGCGGGCTCACCCTCCCGGCGGCCGCCCATGGCCCGGCGTACGCCGTAGCCGAAGGCGGCGACCTTGAGGAGGGGGCCGCCGAAGGTGGACGCGACGGTGGTGGAGAGCGCCGAGGCGTTCGACGTGACCTCCTGGACGTCGGACGCGATGGCGTCGACCCGCTCGATCTGGGTCTGCGCGGAGCGGACCGCGGTGGACGCGTCGGCGAGGAGGGGGACGGCCTGGTCGGTCACGTCCGCGACGAGTTTGGTGGTCGCCTTGAGCGTCTGGGCCAGCCTCGCCAGCGCGACGGCGAGGAAGGAGACCAGGATCGCCCAGAAGACGGCCACCAGGATCCCGGCCACCTCTCCACCGGACACTGTGTGCACCCGCTCCCTGGAACATGCCTGAACGTCGAAAGTCGTGTCCCGAGCCTATCGCGCCGGGGCGATCGCTCAGAACCGCATTAACGCGTACCGCAGTAAGGCGAGAGCCCGCCGCCCCGCCCGCCGGAAAAGGGCGGGGAGACGACGGGCTGACGCTCGGTGCGTGTGTACTACGTACGTCGAAAGAGGATCAACGGGCGTAGTACTCGACGACCAGCTGCTCGTCGCAGATGACCGGGATTTCCTTGCGGTTCGGGTCGCGGTCCAGGCGGAAGGCCAGGGCCTTGAGGTTCACCTGCAGGTAGCGCGGGGTCTCACCGTCGGCGGCGAAGCCACCCTCGCGGGCGACCTCGAACAGCGGCTTCTGACGGCTGCGCTCACGGACCATGACGACGTCGTCCGGCTTGACGCGGAAGGACGGCTTGTCGACCTTGTGGCCGTTGACCTCGATGTGGCCGTGGACGACCATCTGGCGGGCCTGGTAGATCGTGCGGGCGATGCCCGAACGCAGGACCAGCGCGTCGAGACGGCGCTCGAGCTCGATGATCAGGGCCTCACCGGTCTTGCCCTGGACCTTGGAGGCACGCTCGTAGGCGCGGACGAGCTGGCGCTCGGACACGTCGTACTGCGCGCGCAGACGCTGCTTCTCGAGCAGACGGACCTTGTAGTCCGAGTTCTGCTTGCGACCACGGCCGTGCTCACCCGGCGGGTAGGGGCGGGCCTCGAAGTACTTGACGGCCTTCGGGGTCAGCGCGATGCCGAGGGCACGCGACTTCTTGACCTTGGGGCGGGACTGGTTCGCCACTTCTTTTCCTTTTCCTTCAATCGGCTGCCTCAGGGTTACGGGAGGTCGCATCCGCAGCCGGGGGATTCCCGTCAGGTCCACGAGGACTTGCCGGGCAGCCGCTCCCCTGGTCTGGGCACATACGTGCAGCACACGAACGGCCCACCGACCGGTCCCGGGAATCCGAGTGGTGGTGGGCTGCCCGCGACACCTACGACGGTGCGCGACGCTCCTGGATCAAAAGATCCGGCTGGATGTCCCGCCTGAGGCGCCGACCGGAGCCGGACACGGGACGCAGCACTACAGAGGAGTCTACAGGGGCTTCAGGACTGCTTCCGACCGAGGTGTTTCCTGGTCCACTCCACCGCGTCGGCGTACCGGGCCTCGGCTCCGTGCCTGGTCGGCGTGTAGTACTCGCGTCCGTTGATCGCGTCCGGCGCGTACTGCTGGGCGGCGATCCCCTCGGGCAGGTCGTGCGGGTACACATACCCCTGGGCGTGACCGAGCTTGGCCGCGCCCTTGTAGTGCCCGTCCCGCAGATGGGGCGGCACGGGACCGGCCAGGCCCTTGCGCACGTCCTCCATGGCGGCGCCGATGGCCATCGTCGCGGCGTTCGACTTCGGGGCCAGGGCGAGGGCGATGGTGGCGTGGCTGAGGGTGAGGGCGGCCTCGGGGAAGCCGATCATGGCGACGGCCTGGGCAGCGGCGACGGCCATCGGCAGCGCGTTCGGATCGGCGAGGCCGATGTCCTCGCTGGCGGAGATCATCAGACGGCGGGCGATGAAGCGTGGGTCCTCACCGGCTTCGATCATCCGCGCCAGGTAGTGCAGCGCGGCGTCCACATCCGATCCCCGGATGGACTTGATGAGGGCGCTGGCCACGTCGTAGTGCTGGTCGCCGTCGCGGTCGTACTTCACGGCGGCGCGGTCGACGGTCTCCTCCAGCGTCTGGAGCCCGATCTCCTGCTCCCCCTTGTCGAGGGCCGCGCCGGCCGCTGCTTCCAAAGCGGTCAGGGCGCGGCGGGCGTCGCCGCCCGCGATCCGCAGGAGGTGGGTTTCGGTGTCCTCGGGGAGGGTGACGGCGCCCTTGAGACCGCGCTCGTCGGTGAGGGCGCGCTTGAGGAGGCCGCGCAGGTCGTCGTCGGTGAGCGGTTCGAGGGTGAGCAGGAGGGAGCGGGACAGGAGGGGGGAGATCACCGAGAAGTACGGGTTCTCGGTGGTCGCGGCGATCAGGGTGACCCAGCGGTTCTCGACGGCCGGGAGCAGGGAGTCCTGCTGGGCTTTGCTGAAGCGGTGGATCTCGTCGAGGAAGAGGACGGTCTCCTTGCCGAAGCCGCCGGTGGCGCGGCGGGCGCCCTCGATGACCGCGCGGACCTCCTTGACACCGGCGGTGATCGCGGAGAGCTCCACGAAGCGCTTGTTGGTGGCCTTGGAGACGACGTACGCCAGGGTCGTCTTGCCCGTGCCGGGTGGTCCCCAAAGGATCACCGAGGAGGGGCCGGCCGGGCCGCCGCCGGACTCGCCGACCAGTCTGCGCAGGGGCGATCCGGGCTTCAGCAGGTGCTGCTGGCCCACGACCTCGTCGAGGGTGCGCGGGCGCATCCGTACGGCCAGGGGGCTGGCGGCCGGGTCCTTCTCCTGGCGTTCTTCTGCGGCGGCGGTGAACAGATCGGGCTCCACACCGAAAACCCTATGTCACGCCACTGACAGTCCGGTCGGGCCGTCAGCTGGTCCAGAAATCCCACCAGCGGGTCAGGATCAGCATGCCGATGATGCCGATGTGCATCACGGGCAGGACCCAGGTGAACTCGCCGAAGAAGCCCTTCAGCCAGCCGGGCGCGGGAAGGAGGCCGCTCCGGATGTTGGAGGACGTGACGTACCAGAACATAAGGATGGTGGCGACCCAGGCGAGACAGCACCACAGGCAGAGCGAGTTGATGTTGTAGAGCGACTGGTACTGGAGCCAGGTCACGAAACCGACGCCGAAGACGGTGCCGGCGTTGAAGGTGAGCCAGTACCAGCGGGGGTAGGTGGCCCCGGCCAACAGACTCATGCCGACACAGATGACGATGCCGTACGCGACGAGGCCGAGCATCGGGTTGGGGAACCCGAAGACGGAGGCCTGGTCGCTCTTCATGATGTTGCCGCAGGAGACCACCGGGTTGAGACTGCACCCCGGCGTGAAGTTCGGGTCTTCGAGCAGCTTGAACTTGTCGAGCGTGATGACCCAGGACGCGAGCAGCCCGGCCGTACCCGTGATCAGCAGCAGGATCGCGAAGGCCCGGCTTCCGCCCACCGTGCGCGGGGCCTCGGTGTGTTCCCGGTCGGTGGTCGAGACGTCCCTGACTGTCGTCTTGCTCATCACGTCGATTCCGTCGATTCCATAGCTTCGAAGGGGCCGCTGGGCACGGTCATTGTGCCGTACACCCTCGCGCGCGCACCGTTCACTGGACGTAAAAGTCGCCCCCGCCACCCGTAAAGGGCGACGAGGGCGACAACGGTTCGAACTCAGCCCAGCCGGGCCTCCAGCTCGGCGACGATCTCGTTCACGCCGATGGCGACCTGCTCGCCGGACTCCATGTCCTTCAGCTGGACGATGCCTTCGGCGAGGTCGCGCTCACCGGCGACGATCGCGTACCGCGCGCCGCTGCGGTTGGCGTTCTTCATCGCGCCCTTCAGCCCCTTCCCGCCGTACGAGAAGTCGGCCGCGATGCCCACCTTGCGCAGTTCGGTGACCTTGGCGAAGAGGAGGCGGCGGGCCTCCTCGCCGAGCGGGACGGCGAAGACGCTGGTGGCGGCGGGGAGTTCGAGCTCGACGCCCTCCGCCTCCAGGGCGAGGACCGTGCGGTCGACGCCGAGGGCCCAGCCGACCGAGGGCAGCGCGGGGCCGCCGATCATCTCGGAGAGGCCGTCGTAGCGGCCGCCGCCGCCCACCGCGGACTGCGAGCCCAGACCGTCGTGGACGAACTCGAAGGTCGTACGGGTGTAGTAGTCCAGGCCGCGCACCAGCTTGGGGTCGTCCTCGAAGGCGACGCCCGCGGCGGTGATCAGCTCGCGCACCTCCTCGTGGTACGCCTTGCAGGCGTCGCAGAGGTAGTCGCGCAGCAGCGGGGCGTCCCCGAGCTGCTTCTGGACCGACTCGCGCTTGTCGTCGAGGACGCGCAGCGGGTTGATCTCCGCACGGCGGAGCGTGTCCTCGTCCAGGTCCAGGCCGCGCAGGAACTCCTGGAGGGCGGCCCGGTAGACGGGACGGCACTCCTTGTCGCCCAGGCTGTTGAGGAGGATGCGGAAGTTCCTGAGGCCAAGCGAGCGGTACGCCTGGTCCGCCAGGATGATCAACTCGGCGTCCAGGGCCGGGTCCTCGGCACCGATGGCCTCGGCGCCCACCTGGGAGAAGTGGCGGTAGCGGCCCTTCTGGGGTCGCTCGTAGCGGTAGTACGAGCCGGAGTACCAGAGCTTGACCGGGAGGTTGCCGACCTTGTGCAGGTTGGCCTCCAGGGCGGCGCGCAGCACGGAGGCGGTGCCTTCGGGACGCAGGGCGAGCTTGGTACCGCCCTTGGTCTCGAAGGCGTACATCTCCTTGGTCACGATGTCGGTGGACTCACCGACACCGCGTGCGAACAGTTCGACGCTCTCGAAGCCGGGGGTCTCGATGTAGCCGTAACCGGAGTTGCGCAGCGGCGCGGCGATGGCCTCGCGGACGGCGAGGTACTTGGCGCTGTCCGGGGGCAGCAGGTCGTACGTGCCCTTGGGGGCCTGAAAGGTGCTCACGGAAGGTCTCTCGTCACATTCCTCGTCGGGGAGGGGTCGTCGGACCCTCTCCCTGGCCGCCGGCCGCCACCTGCCGCAGATACGGGTTGGTGGCGCGCTCCTGGCCGATGGTCGTCTGGGGGCCGTGGCCGGACAGCACCACGGTCGAGTCGTCGAGCGGCAGGCACACGCGGGCCAGCGAGTCGAGCATCTCGGCCATGTCACCGCCGGGCAGGTCGGTGCGTCCGATGGAGCCGGCGAAGAGCAGATCCCCGGAGAAGAACACGGAGGGGATCTCCGTGGTCTCGGGCATCCGGAAGGTCACCGACCCCTTGGTATGGCCGGGCGCGTGCGCGACGGACAGCTCCAGACCGGCCAGCTCCAGCTTCGCGCCGTCGGTCAGCTCCTTGACGTCGTCGGGCTCCCCGATGGTCAGCTCGCCCATGAGCGGCATGCCGATGGACCGGCCGAGCACCTTCTCCGGGTCGCTCATCATGTACCGGTCGTCGGGGTGGATCCACGCCGGTACGTCGTGCGCGCCGCACACCGGGACGACCGAGGCCACGTGGTCGAGGTGGCCGTGGGTGAGGACGACGGCGACGGGCTTGAGCCGATGCTTCTTCAGCGTCTCCTCGACTCCCTGGGTGGCCTGGTGGCCCGGGTCGATGATCACGCACTCCTCACCGGCGGCGGGGGCGACCAGATAACAGTTGGTCCCCCAGGCCCCGGCGGGGAACCCGGCAATGAGCACGATCGTCCTTCTTGTGTCGTACGAGGGTGGGTTGCTGTGGATCAGAGCCTACCGGCGCTGCCGTTTCCTCAGCGAACCCATATACGGTACGGGTCACACGCAAACAGTCGACTCACGAGACGTGCGACGTACCCGTCGACGTACAGACGCTTGAGGAGAGAACCCGGTGGTCAGCCAGGAGCAGCGGCGGCGTCAGCTCGCCCGGGAGAAGTTCTTGCGGCAGCAGCAGCGGCGCACGTCCGCGCGGCGCAAGGCACAGGTCCGCAACGCCGTGATCGCTTCGGTGCTCGGCGTGATCCTGGTGGGCAGTGTGGCGCTCTACACGACCGACGTCCTCAAGGGCGACGACAAGAAGGACAACGCGAGCGCGGAGGTGACCCCGAGCGCCTCGCCCAGCAAGGCGCCGGACCCCTGCGAGAAGGCGGCCGCGGGCAAGGTGAAGGAGCTCACCTTCAAGAAGGAGCCCGCGATCACCATCGACAAGACCGCGAAGTACACGATGGATCTGCAGACGACCTGCGGTTCCATCCCCATAACGATGGACGCGGCGAAGGCCCCGCACACCGTCAACTCGTTCAACTTCCTGGTGAACAAGGGGTACTTGGACCACACCAAGTGCCACCGGCTCACCACGCAGGGCATCTACGTGCTGCAGTGCGGTGACCCGCAGGGCACCGGCATGGGCGGTCCCGGCTACACGATCCCGGACGAGAACCTCAAGGACTCGCGTCTGAAGGGCGATGTGTACCCGGCGGGCACGGTCGCGATGGCGAACCAGTTCAACGCGCAGACCGGCGAGGGCAAGAACAGCGGCGGCAGCCAGTTCTTCCTGGTCTTCCAGGACAGCCCGCTTCCGGCCAACTACACGCCGTTCGGCACGATCTCCGAGGACGGCATGAAGGTCCTGAAGAAGATCGCCGACGCGGGTGAGAACACGGGGATGGGTGATGGGACGCCCAACGCGACCGTGGTGATCAACAAGGCGACTGTCAAGAAGTCCTGACCGCCAACAGTGAAATTTCGGTCGCGCGGGATGCGGACAGGCAACCCGCCGGTCGCCTATGTTGGCCGTGACGAAACTGTGGACGATGCCCGGGGGAGCTTCAGGCCCCCCGCAGGCATCATGTGGAGGAGGCGCTGTGAGCAGCGACCCGTGGGGCCGCGTCGACGAGACGGGGACCGTGTACGTGCGTACGGCCGACGGCGAGCAGGTCGTCGGTTCCTGGCAGGCCGGCTCCCCTGAGGAGGCGCTGGCCTACTTCGAGCGCAAGTACGAAGGCCTGGTTGTCGAGATCGGCCTCCTCGAGAAGCGCGTGAAGACCACCGACCTGTCGGCGAAGGACGCGCAGGCCGCGATCGACCACATTCGCGAGCAGGTCGACGCGCACCACGCCGTCGGTGATCTGGACGCCCTCAAGGTGCGGCTGGACAAGCTCGTCGAGACCGTCGAGGCGCGCCGCGAGGAGCGCAAGCAGCAGCGGGCCAAGCAGTCCGACGAGGCCCGGCACGCCAAGGAGGCGCTGGTCACGGAGGCGGAGGAGCTGGCCCAGTCCGATCAGTGGCGGGCCGCCGGTGAGCGGCTGCGCGCGCTGGTGGACACCTGGAAGGGTCTGCCGCGGCTGGACCGCAAGTCCGACGACGAGCTCTGGCACCGCTTCTCGCACGCCCGCTCGGCGTTCTCCAAGCGCCGCAAGGCCCACTTCGCACAGCTGGACGCGCAGCGCGAGGACGCCCGCAAGACCAAGGAGAAGCTGGTCGCGGAGGCCGAGGCGCTGTCGAACTCGACCGACTGGGGTCCCACGGCGGCGCGCTACCGCGAGCTGATGGCGGACTGGAAGGCGGCGGGCCGCGCCCAGCGCGAGCACGAGGACGATCTGTGGAACCGTTTCCGCGGCGCCCAGGACGTCTTCTTCGCCGCCCGCAGCTCGGTGTTCGCCGAGCGTGACGCGGAGCAGTCGGAGAACCTCAAGCTCAAGGAGGAGCTGGCCGGGGAGGCGGAGAAGATCCTGCCGGTCACGGACCTGAAGGCCGCCCGTGCCGCGTTCCGCTCGATCAACGAGCGCTGGGAGGCCATCGGCCATGTGCCGCGGGACGCCCGCCCGAGGGTCGAGGGCCGGATGCACGCGGTGGAGCGCGCCATCCAGGAGGCCGAGGAGGCCGAGTGGCGCCGTACCAACCCGGAGGCCCGCGCCCGCGCGGCCGGTCTCACGGGGCAGCTCCAGGCCGCCGTCGACAAGCTGAAGGGCCAGATCGAGGCCGCTCGCGCCCAGGGCAACAACGCCAAGGCCGACAAGCTCCAGCGCGAGCTCGACGGCCGCCAGGCGCTGCTGGACCAGGCGCTGAAGGGTCTGCAGGAGTTCGGCGGCTGACGCCGACGGCTCATGGGTGAGGGGCTCCCGTACGGTTCGTACGGGAGCCCCTCACTTGTTCGCTTCAGCCCGCTGTCGGTCTTCGACGGCCGCTACGGCCTCCGCGCCGACGTCACGCGGTACACGTCGTAGACGCCCTCCACGCCCCGGACCGCCTTCAGGACGTGGCCCAGATGCTTGGGGTCGCCCATTTCGAAGGTGAAGCGGGAGGTGGCGACGCGGTCGCGGGAGGTCTGGACGGCGGCTGACAGGATGTTGACGTGCTGGTCGGACAGGACACGGGTGACGTCCGACAGCAGTCGGCTGCGGTCCAGGGCCTCGACCTGTATGGCGACGAGGAAGACCGAGGACTGGGTCGGGGCCCACTCGACGTCGAGGATGCGCTCGGGTTCACGGGAGAGCGACTCGACGTTGACGCAGTCGCTGCGGTGAACCGATACGCCACTGCCCCGGGTGACGAAGCCGATGATGGGGTCGCCGGGGACGGGCGTACAGCAGCGGGCCAGCTTGACCCAGACGTCGTCGACGCCCTTGACCACGACACCGGGGTCGTTGCTGCCGCGCCGCTTGCGGCTGCGGGTGGGCGGTACGGCCTCGTCGATCTCCTCGGTGGCGGCCTCCTCACCGCCGAGGGCCTGGACGAGCTTCTGCACCACGCTCTGCGCGGAGACATGGCTCTCGCCTATGGCGGCGTACAGCGCGGAGATGTCCGGATAGCGCATCTCGTGCGCGAGGGTGACCAGCGAGTCGCCGGTGAGGATCCGCTGGATCGGCAGGTTCTGCTTGCGCATGGCGCGGACGATGGCGTCCTTGCCCTGCTCGATCGCCTCGTCGCGCCGCTCCTTGGAGAACCAGGCGCGGATCTTGTTGCGGGCGCGCGGCGACTTCACGAAGCCGAGCCAGTCGCGGGAGGGGCCCGCACCGGCCGCCTTGGAGGTGAAGACCTCCACCAGGTCGCCGTTGTCGAGGGTGGATTCGAGGGGGACCAGGCGGCCGTTGACCCGGGCGCCTATGGTGCGGTGGCCGACCTCGGTGTGGACCGCGTACGCGAAGTCGACGGGGGTCGCGCTGGCCGGCAGCGCTATGACGTCGCCCTTCGGGGTGAAGACGAAGACCTCGTTGCGGGACAGGTCGAAGCGCAGGGACTCCAGGAACTCGCCGGGGTCCTCGGTCTCCTTCTGCCAGTCCAGCAGCTGCCGCAACCAGGCCATGTCGTTGAGGTGGTCGTCCTTGCCGGTGCTCCTCGGCGCGTCCGTACGGACCTTCGAGGCGCCGGCGACGGCCTCCTGCTTGTACTTCCAGTGCGCGGCGATGCCGTACTCGGCGCGGCGGTGCATGTCGAACGTGCGGATCTGGAGTTCGACGGGCTTGCCGTTGGGTCCGATGACCGTCGTGTGCAGCGACTGGTACATGTTGAACTTGGGCATCGCGATGTAGTCCTTGAACCGCCCCGGAACCGGGTTCCAGCGGGCGTGGACCGTGCCCAGGGCCGCGTAGCAGTCGCGGACGGTGTCCACCAGGACGCGGATGCCGACCAGGTCGTAGATCTCCGCGAAGTCACGGCCGCGGACAATCATCTTCTGGTAGACGCTGTAGTAGTGCTTGGGTCGGCCGGTGACGGTCGCCTTGATACGGGCGGCCCGCAGGTCCTGCTGGACCTCGTCGGTCACTATGGCCAGGTACTCGTCACGCTTCGGTGCCCTCTCGGCCACCAGCCGGACGATCTCGTCGTACATCTTGGGGTAGAGGATCGCGAAGGCGAGGTCCTCCAGCTCCCACTTGATGGTGTTCATGCCCAGGCGGTGGGCGAGCGGCGCGTAGATCTCCAGGGTCTCGCGCGCCTTCTTCTCCTGCTTCTCGCGCTTGAGGTAGCGCATGGTGCGCATGTTGTGCAGGCGGTCGGCGAGCTTGATGACCAGGACGCGGGGGTCCTTGGCCATGGCGACGACCATCTTGCGCACGGTCTCGGCCTGGGCGGCCTCGCCGAACTTGACCTTGTCGAGCTTGGTGACGCCGTCGACGAGGAGGGCGACGGAGTCGCCGAAGTCGCGGCGGAGCTGGTCGAGGCCGTACTCGGTGTCCTCGACCGTGTCGTGCAGCAGGCCCGCCATCAGGGTGGCCGGATCCATGCCCAGCTCGGCGAGGATGGTGGTCACCGCGAGGGGGTGCGTGATGTACGGGTCGCCGCTCTTGCGCTTCTGGCCCCGGTGCCAGCGCTCGGCGACCTGGTAGGCCTTCTCGATCTGGCGGAGCGTCGATGTCTCGATCTTCGGGTCGTTGCTGCGCACGATCCGCAGCAGCGGCTCCAGGACCGGGTTGTACGGGTTGGAGCGCTGTACACCGAGGCGGGCGAGCCGGGCGCGTACGCGGTTGGAGGAGCCGGTGCGGGCGGGCTGGCCCGTGGCCGTGGGGCGGGCCGGGGGCGCCGGAGTGGGCGCGGGCGCGGGCCTCTCGGGTGTGGCCGGCTTGGGGCGCGACGGGCCGGCGGCCTTGTCCGCGGGCGCGGACTGGGCGTGCTCGACCGAGCCCTGCGCGGACGTCGCGGGGTTCGCCTTCGTCGTGTGCTGCGCGGGCTTGGCCGCGGGGCCCGAGGCGGACTCGGGCTTGGCGGCGGTCAGGTGCTGGGCCTCGTCTGGCAAGAGGGCTCCTCGTGCGCGATCCGGGTCCCCCGGTCAGGCTCCGGAGCACCCATGGTAGCGATCCCGGGCCCCAGGATCGCCTTCAGGCCACAGTGAGGGCCGTCTACCCGTGAAACACGAGGGGTGCGCGGCGGATTCCATGGGGGCCGCACCGGGGTGTGCGGTGGTTGGTTCGGTGCGGGTCGCGTGGGGTTGCTCGCGCAGTTTCCCGCGCCCCTTTGGGGGGCGGGGTGCGGCGGGGGCCCCCGGAAGTCCCCGGGGGTGGGGCTCGGGGTCGCGGTGGTA
>NZ_JBSFVC010000028.1:0-147187 GCF_053592095.1 Streptomyces sp. NPDC002787
GCCGCCGTCGTTGACCTGGCTTTCGCTGCGGCCGGCTCGTCCGACTTCGTCACGCTCGGCGAGGAGGGCAGGTCCTTCACGCTGAGTTGGCCCACACCGCTGCCCGAGCCGGTCCTGGACGGGGACACCGCCGAGTACCGCGAGGTGCTCCCCGGCGTGGACCTGCTGGCCACCGCCTCGGTAACGGGCTACTCGTACGTCCTGGAGGTGAAGACCCCCGAGGCGGCCGACAGCTCCGAGCTGGCCGAACTGCGGCTGCCCGTACGCTCCGAGGGCCTCGCCCTCGGCACCGGACCGACCGGTGGCCTCCAGGCGGTGGATGCCTCCGGGGAGCGCGTCTTCGGCGGACAGGCACCCAAGATGTGGGACTCCTCCACCACCGGGGTCCCCGCCGGTGCCGTTCCCGCCTCGGGCACGGACACGCCCGCCCAGGCGGCGCCCGACGCCGGCGCGAAGATCGCCGACATGACCCTCGACGTGTCCGCGTCCGCCGTCACGGTCGAGCCCGACCGGGCCCTGCTCACTGCCGCCGACACCGACTTCCCGGTCTACATCGACCCCGAGGCCGGCATGTCCAAGAGCGAGTGGCTGTATGTGTCCAGCGCCAACCCGGGCACGGAGTTCCACAAGTTCAAGAAGGACGAGGGTGTCGGCCGCTGCTCGGCCGACACCATCGGTGGCATCTACTACGTGTGCAGCAACTCGCCGTACACGAACCGGATGTACTTCCAGTTCGCCACCAAGGGCTGGAAGAACCGCACCATCTCCAAGGCGGTCTTCGAGGTCTACGAGACCTTCTCCTTCTCCTGCACCAAGAGCACCGTCAACCTGCACATGGTCGCCGAGGGTGGTGTCGACTCCGCGACCAACTGGAACAACAAGCCCAAGGACGGCGACCTGCTGGTCGACAAGAACGTCGCCAACGGCCGGGGCGACAGCTGCAGTCCGGACGCCCCGCCGAGCTGGGTCGACTTCCAGGACAACGCCGACGAGAGCAACGAGAACCTCACCTCCTCGGTCCGTAAGAAGGCTGCCGGTGAGGATCCGATCGCCTTCTCTCTGCGTGCTGCCGACGAGGGCGACCCGAACTCCTGGAAGCGGTTCCGGGGTGACAACGCCAAGCTCGTCGTCACGTACAACACCCGTCCGAGCAAGCCCACCGGGGAGAAGCTGAGCAACCCGGAGGAGAAGACCTGCACCACCGACAACACCAAGCGCCCCTGGATCCGGGACGCGACCCCGACCATGTCCGTCACCGGCACCGACGCCGACTCGTACACCGATGGCACTGGCCAGAACCTCACCGCCACCTTCCGGGTGTGGGACCAGATGGATGGCCGGCCCATGGTCTACGAGGGCAAGGACGGACCGCAGAACGAGGGCAAGTTCGAGCGGGGGATTCCGGTCCGGGAGCTGAAGCACGGCCACGGCTACAAGTGGCACGCCCAGACCTACGACGGTTCCACCGGCAAGCTCAAGGACTCCGGGTACTCCGAGTGGTCCGACTGGTGCGAGTTCGTGGTGGACGTGGAGCGGCCCGACACCAAGCCGCGCGTCGAACCGGTGGCGAGCGAGGCCGACCTGCCGGCGGGCGCCAAGCGGCACTTCACCCTCTCCGCCAACGGCAACTCCGACTCGGTCTTCAAGAACGACGTCGAGTTCTACGAGTGGGACCTCGGCAACGACACCCCCACCCGCAAGGCGGACCCGGCTTCCCTCGGCGGCAAGGCGACCATCGAGGTCGCGCCGAGCACCTTCGGACCGAACGTGCTCTACGTCCGCAGTGTCGACCGGGCCGGCAACCGGGGCCCGCTGGAGAAGTATTTCTTCACCGTCGACCGCGCCTGCGCCGACGCTCTCGCCGAGACCTGCGCCGCCGCCGTGTACGGCCTTGACCAGACCTCCGGCACCACGGCCCCCGACACCTCCGGCCACAACCGGACACTGACGGTGAAGGGCGCCGACTGGGTCGCCGGCCACAACGCCGCGAGCGTCCCGACTGACAGGGCGCTGCGCTTCAACGGCACCACCGACCACGCCACCGCCGTCTACGCCGTCCACACCGGCCAGGCGTTCACCGTCTCGGCATGGGTGCGGCCCACGTCACTGGCCAAGAACATCTCGGTGATCAGCCAGGCGGGCAGCCAGGGCAACGGATTCAACCTCTACTACTCCACCGCCTACAAGCGCTGGATCTTCGGCCGGCACATCAGCGACACGGCGGACTCCGACCTCGTACGCGCCATGGCCACCAGCGAGCGCCCCGCGACCGTGAACAAGTGGGTTCACCTGGCCGGGTCCTATGACCCGGTGGCCCGGAAGTTCACGCTGTTCGTCGACGGCGAGGAGCAGGGCAGCGCCACCGCCACTGACGTCTGGAACGCCACGAAGGGCCTCAACATCGGCCGTGCCCAGTACGGCGCCGACTGGTCGGACCCTTTCGCCGGTGACATCGACGACGTGCGCCTGGTCCCCGGCCTGCTGTCGGGGACGGAGATCTTCCGGCTCGCGAACAACTGATGACCGCTGACGACCACTGACGACTCCCGACCAGAGCCGTCCACCCGGGTGCCCGAACTCTTCGGGCACCCCGGGGCACTTTTCCACACCCATACGGGAGGGGGAGCGCGCGTGCGCGCATCTCGCAGACACAGAACACATCCCTGGGCCAGAGCCCTCGGTGTCACCCTCACTTCAGCCCTGACCGTCACCCTGCTCCAGGGCACCCCGGCCCTGGGCGACGACCCGGACGAGGCTAGGGAGAAGCGGCGTCCGAAGACCCAGGACGTCGCCTCCACGCCGGTCGTCGAACAGGACGGCGAGGTCACCCCGCTCAAGCACACCAAGGGGTACGGCAAACCGCTGAACCTCAAGGCCACCTGGCCGAAGGCGGGCAGCGCGACCGTCGACCTGACTAACTCCAAGAAGCGGAGCGCGCTGTCGAGCGCCGCCAAAGCGGGCTCGTTCCCGGTCCGTGTCGGCCCGGCCAAGGGCATGACCCGGTCCGCGATGGCGGCCGGCACACCCACCCGGGCGAAGGTGGACGTCCTCAGTCAAGCCGCCGCGCAGAAGGCCGGCATCGACGGCCTGCTCCTCAAGGTGACCCGGGCCGACAGCCGCACCGCGAACGGCGTGGTCTCCGTCGAGGTCGACTACGCGGCCTTCGCGCAGGCCTACGGTGGCGACTGGGCCCAGCGGCTGCGTCTGGTCGAGCTGCCCGCCTGTGCGCTGACCACGCCCAAGGCGGCCAAGTGCCAGACCGTCACCCCGTTGAAGACCGACAACAACGTCCGCGGCCAGCGGCTGACCGCCGATGTGGCGGCGCTGTCCTCCGCGAAGGCCCCGCTGCTGGCGGTCGCCGCCGGCCCGGCGGGCGATTCCGGCTCGTACGCCGCGACCTCGCTGGCCCCCTCCGCCTCCTGGCAGGTCGCCGGCCAGACCGGCGGCTTCACCTGGCAGTACCCGCTGCGCGTGCCGCCCGCGATCGCGGGCCCATCCCCGCAGCTCGGCCTCGGCTACAACTCCGCTTCCACGGACGGCCGTACCGCCTCCAGCAACAACCAGACGTCCTGGATCGGTGAGGGTTTCGATCTCTCCGCCGGTTACATCGAGCGTTCCTACCGCTCGTGCACGGAGGACGGCCACGACGAGGCCGGCTCGCAGAAGTACGACCTGTGCTGGCACTCCGACAACGCCACCATGAACTTCGGCGGCCGGGCCGGTGAGCTGGTCAAGAAGGGCAAGGACGAGTGGCGTCTGAAGCAGGACGACGGCACCCGTATCGAGCGTAGGTACGACGGCTTCAACTCCGACAACAACGACGAGTACTGGGTCGTCACCACCACTGACGGCACCCGCTACCACTTCGGCAAGGGCAAGCGGGAGGCGGCCGACACCGAGTTCACCGGCTCCTCCTGGGAGGTCCCGGTCTTCGGTGACGACAAGGACGAGCCCTGTCACGCGGACACCTTCAAGGAGTCCCGCTGCCAGCAGTCGTGGCGCTGGAACCTGGACTACGTCGTCGACGTGCACGGCAACACGATGACGTACTACTACGGCACCGAGACCAACAAGTACGACAGCGTGCGCGGTGACAAGGTCGTCTCCTACGACCGCGGCGGCTACCTCAAGCGGATCGAGTACGGCGAGCAGGCGGGCAAGGAGAACACGACCGCCGCGCCCTCGCAGGTCGTCTTCGACGTCGCCGAGCGCTGCACGGGTGCCGCCGCGGACTGTGAGCCGGGTGATCTGAAGGAGTCCACCGCCAAGCGCTGGCCGGATGTGCCGTTCGAGCAGATCTGCACCTCGGACACGGAGTGCAAGGACCAGTGGTCTCCGGCCTTCTTCTCCCGCAAGCGGCTCGCGAAGGTCACCACACAGGTCCTCGGGTCCGACGGCAAGACGTACGGGGACGTCGACGAGTGGGATCTGGCGCACAAGTACCAGAGCGCCGACACCACGCACGCCCCGGCCATGTGGCTGGAGTCGGTCACCCACTCCGGCAAGGACGGCGCGAACAAGCTCCCGAAGGTCACCTTCTACGAGCGCCAGGACGCCAACCGGGTCGACACCGGCTCCGACGACCGGCTGCCGATGTACAAGTGGCGCATCCGGGCCATCCAGTCGGAGACGGGCGGCACGATCTCGGTCAACTACAAGCCGACCGAGTGCACGCCGACGAATCTGCCGACCCCGGAGACGAACACCAAGCGCTGCATGCCGTCCTTCTGGTCGAAGGAGGGGACAGTCGGGGAGAAGGAGGACTGGTTCCACAAGTTCGTCGTCGACACGGTGATCGAGGACGAGGTCACGGTCACCGGCCCGAACAAGGTCACCTCCTACGACTACGCGGGCGCCGCCTGGGCCTTCGACGACAGCGAACTCGTCAAGACCAAGAAGAAGACCTGGAACCAGTGGCGCGGCTACCGCACCGTCACCATGAAGACCGGTGAGGCGGGCAGCAAGCAGCTCCGCACGGAGACCACCTACCTCCAGGGCATGGACGGCGACCGGGAGAAGGAGTCCGGCGGCACCAAGTCCGTCACGGTCACGGCCTCCGACGGCACGAAGATCCGTGACGATGCCCGCCACCAGGGCTTCGTCGTGGAGCAGCGGAGCTTCAACGGGGCCGCCGAGGTGACCGGTTCGGTCAGCACGCCCTGGAAGTCCGAGCCCACGGCGACGGAGGGTAAGGACGAGGCGTCCTACGCGGCCGTCAAGTCGACGAAGACACGTACGGCGTTGGACGACGGCAAGGTCCGCCGCGCTGCCATCGAGCACTTCTACGACTCGTACGGCATGCTGGTCCGCTCCTCCGACTCCGGCGACCTGGCGGTCACGGATGACGACACCTGCACGACGAACGAGTACAACCGCAACACGGACGCGAACCTGCTCACGCTGCTGAAGCGGGTCACGGTCGTCCCGGTCAACTGCGATGACGGAGCGCCGACTTCGTACAAGGGCGAGGCGATCTCCGACGTCCGCACCTGGTACGACGACCGTGACACCTACGGCACCACGCCCACCAAGGGCGACGTGGTGCGCAGCGAGAAGGTCAAGGGCTACACGGCCGACGGCACCCCGCAGTACGTGACGACGTCGACGGCCAGGTACGACGTGCACGGCCGTGTCGTGGAGTCCGCCGACCAGGCGAACAACGCGACGAAGACGACCTACACCCCGGCCACAGGCGGGCCGGTCACCGGCATGAAGGTCGAGGACCCGCTCGGCAACACCACCACCTCCACCGTCGACCGCCGCTGGGGCCTGGTCACCGCCACGGTCGACCCCAACAAGCAGCGCACCGACCTGGAGTACGACGCCCTCGGCCGCCTGCTGAAGGTCTGGCTCCCCGGCCGCGCCAAGGCGACGGACACCGCGAGCCTGGAATACGCCTACCTGATCCGCAACAACGCTCCCGTCGTCACCACGACGAAGTCGCTGTTGCCGAACGGCTCGGTGGCCACCAGCCACCAGCTCTCCGACGGCCTGCTGCGACCCCGCCAGACCCAGACGCCGGCCGCGAACTTGGGCCGGGTCATCACCACCACCGAGTACGACACCCGCGGCCTGGCCGTGAAGGAGATCGGACCCTTCTACAACACGGCGACCGTCGGCACGACGTTCGTGAACGTCGTCGACGCCTCCGAGGGAACCCCTCGCGAGACGGAGACGGTCTACGACGCGGCCGGGCGGACGACCGACTCGATCTTCCGCGTCGCGGGCACCGAGAAGTGGCGCACCAAGACCGCGTACCACGGCGACCACACGACGATCGACCCGCCGACGGGCGCCACCCCCACAGCGACGTACACCGACGCGCAGGGGCAGACGACCAAGGTCTTGGAGTTCAAGGCATCCTCGCCCACGGGCGCGGCGGACACGACGTCGTACGACTACGACGCGGCGGGCCGGCTCACCGAGGTGAAGGACACGTCGGGCAACGTCTGGTCGTCCGAGTACGACGTACGCGGCCGGCAGACCAAGTCGGTCGACCCCGACGCGGGTACGACGTGGATGACGTACGACGACCTCGACCAGGTCAAGACGGTCCGCAACCAGCGCGAGATCACCCTCACCTTCGCCTACGACAAGCTGGGCCGTCAGCGTTCGCTCTTCAACGGCGACAAGAAGCTGACGACCTGGGAGTACGACAGCGCGACCGTGCCGAACGGCAAGGGGCGGCTGACCTCGGCCACGAAGTGGGTGGGAGGCGACGGCTACATCTCGTCGGTCGACGCGTACGACGTGGCGGGCCGCCCGACGAAGACCTCGGTGACGATCCCCGCCTCCGAGAGCAAGCTGGCCGGGACGTACACCTCGACGGCGTCGTACAAGCCGGACGGCTCGGTCGACGACATCAGCCTGCCGGCGGTCGGCGGGCTCCCCGCAGAGAAGATCACCACGGGCTACACGGCGACCGGTCTGCCGTCCTTCACTCTGGGCGACTCGACGGACTACGCCCGCGAGACCCGGTACTCCAACTACGGCGAGATGCTCCAGCTGACGCTGGGCACGGCCAGCGCGGACAAGTACACCTGGCTGACCAACACCTACGAGGAGGGCACCCGACGCCTGGAGCGCGCCCGCATCGACCGGGAGATCGTCAAGACCCCCGACTCCGACATCACGTACGGCTACGACGCCACCGGCAACATCCAGAAGATCGCGGACACGCCCGAGGGCAAGACGGCGGACGTCCAGTGCTTCACGTACGACTACCTGCGCCGTCTGACCGAGGCGTGGACCCAGACGGCCACCGCCTGCGCACCGAGCGCCGGTGAGGCGACCGTCGGCGGCCCGGCACCATACCGGCACTCCTACACCCACGACGCGGCGGGCAACCGCACCGGCGAGGTCCGCCACGCGACCGGCACGACCGGGGACGCGGCGGTCACTCAGTCGACGACGTATGTGCCCAAGGCCACGGACACCAAGGGCGGCACGCACGCGCACGCCCTGAAGTCGGCCGAGGTGCGCACCGCGACGGCGGCCAAGGAAGTGACTGCGGCCCAGAGCTTCCAGTACGACGAGACGGGGAACACCATCCGCCGCACCAAGGCGGCGACGGACCTCTCCCCAGCGGTCGACCAGAAGCTGGACTGGGACGAGCAGGGCCGCCTGAGCGCGGTGACCCCGTACCTGTCCGGCGACAACCTGGACGAGGCGAACAAGACCTCGTACGTGTACGACGCCTCGGGCGGCCGCCTGCTCCGCAAGGAGAAGGGCGCGGTCACGCTGTACCTGGGCGCCCAGGAGATCCGCCTCGATACGTCCAAGAACTCCCTGTCCGGTACGCGTTACTACTCACACGGCGGTCGGAAGATCGCGGTGCGGACGTCGGCTGGGGTGACCTGGCTGGTGGGTGGCCAGAACGGCACGGCTGAGATCGCGATCAAGGCCGTGGACTCGGCGATCACACAGCGTCGGACGTTGCCGTTCGGTGAGGTGCGTGGCGCGAAGCCGGCGGCGGGGGCGTGGCCGGGTGACAAGTCGTTCGTGGGCGGCACGGCGGACGCGACGACGGGTCTGGTCCAGCTCGGCGCCCGTGCGTACGATCCGGCGACGGGACGGTTCGTCTCCGTCGACCCCGTGCTGAACGTCGCGGATCCGCAACACCTCAACGCGTATGCCTACGGTCGCAACAACCCGTTGGCCTTCCCGGACCCGACGGGCTTGTACTGGGGCGAGTCCTGGATCAGCCCGATCGGTCACGGTGCCCTCGATGTCTTGGGCCTGGTCCCGGTCTTCGGCGAGCCCGCCGACCTCCTCAACGGCGTCTGGTACACAGCCGAGGGCAACTACATCGACGCGGGCCTGTCCTACGCCTCGGCGATCCCCATCGCGGGCTACGCGGCCACGGCGGGGAAGGGCGCGCGGTACGTCAACAAGGCCGTGGACGCCGTCGACACGGCGTCGGACGCCACCAAGGCGACCAAGAAGACCGAGGACGCGGTTGACGCTGCGGACAAGGTCACCCCGCCGGTGACCCCGAAGCCGAAGGAGAAGCCGGCCCCGGCACCTCCGGCCAAGGCCAAGGAGGCACCCGAGGCGAAGAAGGGCGACTCCGGCGGCAAGAAGGGCGACGGAGCGGATAAGAAGTCCGAGACCGGAGGGGGCGGCAAGGACGCCGACGCGCCCGCTGCGGGCGGAACCTGCAAGACGAAAAACAGCTTCGTCCCCGGCACGCTCGTTCTGATGGCCGACGGTTCCACCAAGCCGATCGAGGACGTCGAGACCGGTGACAAGGTCCTCGCCACGGACCCCGAGACGGGTGAGACGACCGCGGAGACGGTCACCGCCGAGATCAAGGGCGAGGGCCTCAAGCACCTGGTCGACCTCACGGTCGACACGGACGGCTTCGAGGGCGCGCAGACGAACACGATCACCGCGACCGACGGGCATCCCTTCTGGGTCCCCGAACTCGACGCGTGGGTCGACGCCACCGACCTCAAGAGCGGGCAGTGGCTGCGTACAAGTGCGGGCACCCTGGTCCAGATCACGGCTGTGGAACGCTGGACGAGCCGTGCTGCGACAGTCCACAACCTGACTGTCAGTGACGCCCACACGTACTATGCGCTGGCGGGGGCTACGCCGGTACTGGTACACAACTGCAATTCCTCCCTTTCGGATCTGCCGATCCATGAGAAGCCGACGCGCTTTTACGCAAAAGCCAGTGAAATGTTGGATCGGATTCCTGGGAACCCGGCAACTCGCGAGCAAATGTATGGCAGTGCGGACGCTGGGCACGGCGGCGTGACATCCTTGTCCAACGAGGATCTGATCCGCTTCGGCGGGCCGAATGGGCGTGAGCCTATTACCGGGCACCGGGACTTCGCCCCGGGGGACGATGTTAATCTTCCCGGATCTCGACTGAATATCGTCGACGGGAATAACAGGACCGAGGAGATAAGGAATCGCGTTCTGGATGGGCGGATGGATCCGGACACGCTCATCGAGATCATGATCGGAGGAAGCTAGTGGAGGCATGGGCCGTTCGATTGGACTCACCTGCGCACTTCACAGCGTTTGTTCTGCGTGGGGACGCGGAGGTTTCCGTGCGGACGTGGGTCTGCCTGAGGGCGGCTGATTCGTTGCCGCCTGTCTCCTGGCTCGGTAGTTGGAGTTGCGCCGATGGGGCTGACGCGGACAAGGTGCGCCAACTGCTGGAAGTCATCAGGGCGTCGATCGGAGAACCGGTTTTGATCGGTCCTTACGGGCCAACCATGAAGGCCCCAGTCTTTCTCGATCCATGGGAATCATGGGGTGGAGGAACACCGCGCCCCCTTCTTGGGGTTCGGCTGTGGGAAGCCGAGCCGCGAATCCAGGAGGTCGATGCTGCGTCCCTCGATTTTTCGGACGGTGGCGTAGAAGTCGAGCTGTGACGGTTTTCCGCCTTTGGGCACAGGCCGGGATGGCTGCCGAGCGCGGATAAAACCCTCAAGAGCCCCGTCGGTCTCCTGCCGACGGGGCTCTTACGTTTGCCAGCGAGCGCGTCAGGGCCGCAGGCGGGCCGCCAACCCCTCGAAATCCGCCGATCAGGCGGGCAACGCGACGAAGACGACGTACACGCCGACGACTGGTGGTCCGGTGACCGGGATGAAGGTTGAAGACCGCTCGGCAACTCCACGCCCTCCACGGTGGTCCGTCGCTGGGGCCTGGTGACGGCCACGGTTGACGCCAACAAGTAGCGACCGATCTGGAGTACGACGCCCTCGGCCGCCTGTTGAAGGTCTGGCTCCCGGGCTGTGTCAAGGCCTCGGACACCCCGAGCCTCGAGTACGCCAACTCAGGCCGTGTCATGACGAAGGGGCTCACGGAATGGAGGATCCCGGCCGACCGTTTCGACGAGTTCAACTCGTACATCGACCATGATCTGACGGAAGTGGTGGCCCGCTGGTGGTGGCCACTTCTTCCCGCCACCCGGAACCAGGCACACGGTATGACAGAAGAGGGCGGGCCGGGCCGCACGCCGTTCGATCACCGAACGGATCGCTCGGGGCGCGCGTGGCACAAGCTTGACGACGGTCTCCGCCGCCGCCCGCGCCAGGTCGTCAAGGACGGACTGGTAGATGTCTCGCGTGATGCGGCTGTCGCTGTGACCCAGCGTCTCCGAAACGACCTTGATGTCGACACCGGCGGCGAGCATGAGGGTCGCGGCGCCGTGACGCAGGTCGTGCAGGCGGATGGGTGGCAGTCCGGCTTCGGCGGCGAGCCGTTCGAAGAGATCGGAGATCTTGCCTGGGTGGAGAAGAGAGCCGTCCTCTCGGTGTCGACGTTCAAGTTTTTCGGCTCTGTCGGTGATCTTGTGATGTCTCGCGGCTGAGCTGGGCATATACCGAGTGTGCGGTTCAGGGGGTTTGGGGCGGTTGCTGCCGCATTTAGCTGATGTGGTGGTGGAGTCGGCCGGGCGTACGGCGGGGACGTCACGTTACGTGCGTCCTGCTCGTCGTTACCAGCGAGATTTACGGGGTGCCGGATGCCGTCGTGGAGAGTGCACGGCCGCTACGTCCGCCGGTTGTCCGATGCGCCGCTCGGCGGCGCGGCCGTCGTGATCGAACTGACCGTGCGCCGGTTCAAGTGCCTCAACTCGGCTTGCCCGGCGGTCACGTTCGCCGAGCAGATCCCGGGGCTGACCAGCCCGCACGCCCGCTACACTCCGCTGCTGCGCGATGCGCTCACCTCCATCGCGCTCTTCCTGGCCGGACGCCCGGGGGCCAGGCTGGCCGCCTCGTTGAAGTCGTACGCACGTCTGCGATGCTGGCCAGATGAGCAAGGTGTGGCAAGGACACGTCATCGATGGCACGCGCTTCGTGGTCCCGGCGTCCGGTGTGACGCCGAGGCACGTGCTGTGCGCGGTCGGCGTGGGGCTGGATCCCGATGTCATCAGCCGGGTGGTCGAGGAGGCGGGCGCGGGGGACTTCACGCTCGACGAGTTCCAGCGGGAGCCTGACCCCCGGATGCGTGAGGCGTTCGACGTCGCGGTGGCTTCCCGCCGGGTCACCGGCGTCGACGAGTTCGGCGACGACGACTGGGCCGCGGTGGACGCGCACGACTCGGTCGCCTACATCCTGTCGCCGCCGATCTCCCAGGCCACCGGCCTCGACGTGTCCCGCCGGGCGCTGGCCGTCACCGCGGCCCTGCTGGCCAACGGGGCCACCGCGGTGAAGAACGAGTCCAGCGGGGTGGCCTGCGGGCGGGGGCGGTGGCTGGCCCTGGCGAGCGAGGCGGCGGCCGCCGAGACTACGGACGACCTGGTCGGCGCCCTCATGCAGGCCTGGGTCGTGCCGGTGATCCACGACGGGGAGGTCTACTACAGCTGTGGCATGCACCTCCTGGGCGAGGCCGACGTGGAGCTGGCCCCCGGAACCATTGAGGTGCCCGAGCCGGAGCTGCTGCTCGATTGGATCACCACCGTGGAGATCGCGTTGTACTACCTGCTGACGGAACAGCCGGAGCACGGCGTCCAGAGCGGCGAGGGCTTCCGCATGGCCCAGGACGCCCCGCGCTGGATCATGAACCGTCTGGAGTGCGAACGGTTCGAGGACGACGACTTCTTCCACAACCCGTACGGATACTGGCGCCTGACCCCGGCCGCCCGCGGCCCCCAGAGACGGGCGAGGCTCAAGAGGCGCAACCCCCGCACGACCCTGGGAACGCGACGGAAGAGGTGAGAACGGCGAGGGCGTGACATCTCCGGGCCACGGGCCGAACGCCGTGCCCTTCTCCGGCGTCTCAGTACCGATCGCGGTCCCGCCCACCCGGGCGACCGCACATGGGGCGAAGAACCGCAGGGACGCATGGCCAAGCGAACACCCGCCAGACCCGGCGCGATCGCGGCCGTGGCGGTCGCAGTCCTGGCTCTCGGCGGACTCCAGGGCTCGACGGCCGGCGCGCAGACCGTGGAAGCCGTGTCGAGCCCTTCGACAACCTGCCACGGCACCCAGCCGAAGGGCGGCGGCACCGGTGACTCCGGCGACGGCGGCCCGGAGGACGACACCCCCATGTACCGAACCCTGGGTCACGTGGGCAAGCTGGTCACCGGCCGCTACGCCGCCGTCCACACCGGCCTGGTCCTCGACGAGGACGAAGCCTCCGTGGACATCTACCGCATCCCCTCCAAGCCCTTCGACACCGCGGTCTGCGAGGCCGCCGAGAAGGGCGTGACCGTACGCCTCCACGACCGCGACATCAACGAGAACGATCTCAACGCCCTCCTCGACCGTCAGCGAGGACATGACCCGCTGGGACGGTACCTTCGCCATGCGCGAGGTCGGCCTAGACGGCACCGGCCTCATCGCGGTCGGCGTGGACGACTCGGGTACCGCCGAACCCGTCCTCCGCGACGACCATGGCACTGTCCTCGGTCGCGCGGTCTGATCTTGCGGTCATGGCCTATCTGAAGGCCGCGCGGATGGGTAGACCGCGACTCTGTAGCGGCCGCTCCTGAGACGGTCCACGACCAGGCGCCGCCGTCGGCGAGGTGCCGTACGGCGGCACCGTCGTCTTCGAGACGCCGTGGTGCGCGTGCGGCCTGCGGTGGGTGGCGAGTTCGCCAGGCGGCGGGTGGTCAGCGGCTGGACGGCGGTGTCGAGGGCCTGGCGGATGCGCTCGCGGATAGGCGCCGCCCATGATGCGACTGGCCATAGCGATCGCCTCCACGGTGACTGGGCTCAGTTGAGGCTCTCCCCTCTTCGCTACGGTTACGGAACCGTCACATGCCCCACATGCCTCTGCAACCCCTCATACGCTGCCCTCTCACCACAACCCGCACAACAGGGGGCACGGCATGGCGAACTGGAAAGTCATCGGCGGCATCATCGGGGGCGTTCTCGTCCTCGGCGCCATTGGCAACGCCATTGACGGCAACGACACGACCGGCACGCCCAGTACGGCCGCGAGCAGCCAGTCCGAGACGCTGGCTGCCGACAGCAAGCAGAGCGCAACCGCCGACGAGAAGAAGGCCGCGGAGAAGGCCACCGTCCCCAACTTCGTCGGCATGGGCCTCCAATCCGCCCAGGACACCGCCCAGGAAGCCGGGTTCTACACCCTCGCCTCCCACGACTCCCTTGGCAGAGGGCGCCTGCAAGCCTTCGACCGGAACTGGCAGGTCTGCTCCCAGAACATCAAGGCTGGCACCAGTACGTCGACGGACACCGAACTGGACTTCGGTGCCGTGAAGCTGGAGGAGGACTGCCCGAGGGAGGACCAGTCCGAGCCCACGGCCGCTGGCGGGAAGATGCCTGACTTCGTCGGCAAGTCCGTGAACACGGCCCGTTCGGCGCTGGACGACAGCACTTCGATCACGGTGGAGGACGCGTCTGGCGACGATCGGTTCGTGCTCGTCGAGTCGAACTGGAAGGTGTGCACCCAGTCCCCGGCGAAGGGCACGGTGCTGAACGGGCAGCCGGTGAAGCTGACTGCGGTCAAGTTCGAGGAGAGCTGCCCCTGAACCTGCTGGGGCCCCGCCAGTTGGTGGGGCCCTTCGTGTGCGCCCTACTGGTCCTCGTCGTCAAGGGTGTCCTCCAGCATCTTGTTCTTGTCGAAGTTGCCCTCGTCGTCCGTCCATCCGAGGTCGTCGATGGTCTGCGACATCAGCAGCGCCTGGTAGTCGTCATCCTTCAGCCCCTCGCAGGCTTCCGGCTTCTCCTTGTCGCCGTCCGCGCGTTCCTTCAGCGCAGCAACGCAGTCCTCGCCGATCTCGTCGTACGACTTCGAGCAGCCGACCGCGCCCCCGGCGAGCAGCAGGACGGAGGCGGTAAGCAGAGCGGTGGTGTGGCGCATGGTCCCCCCAAGGGCGTTGCAGTGCGTGGAGAGCATCATGAGGCCGACGTCGGGCGTACGAGGCCGGTATGGCCGTCCTGTGACCCTCGGGTGTGAGGCCCGGCAGCTGGTCTTCAGCACAGCGCCTCGATGGCCTTCAGGATCAGAGCCCGCTCTTCCGCCCCGTACACGGCCATCCCGCGCAGCTGCTCGAAACGCCTTCAGGTAGATGGCGATCCCGGACGGCTGGGTGATGTCGACCTCGGCGGAGAGGGACTCCACCGACATGAGGCTGTCGTCGTACACGTGGAACGTCTCCACAGGCCACTGCCGGCCGGGGTGCCCTGGGCCTGGCCGGGCACCTCGAACGCGGCGCATTCCGCTTTGCGTTCGGGGCCAGGCTTCCAGCCCCGGAGCACGAGTTCCTGCTTGTCCTTGGCGACGTGGCCACCTTCGCCTGATCGATGTGCAGTTAGTCCACCACCGCCGGGCCACGGGAGGGGCGGGTCAAGAGGGCGTGACGCCCGTCTGCCCGCGTCGGGTGGTCGAGTAGACAGATCTGCACATTCCTGGCTGTGCCGCACACGACGCTCATAGCGTCGGCCGGTACGACAAAACCCGGCGGGGGAGCTACCTCCCGGGGCGCGGCCAACGCTGCTGAGGGGTGCCGACATGGCAACTTCTACTACCCCGCTCGGGCGGACAGACCACGATGGATCCGCCGCCCTTCCTCGGGCTTGCTTGAGGAGCCCGCGCCCGTACCGGGCTGAGAGGAATGCGCCGCGCTCACCTGGCAGCGTGCCGAGGCCCGCGCGCTCGGCGACCTGTCGCGGGTCTCCGACTGCAACGCCCGCATGCGCGCCCACCACCCGGCACGCTGGAAGGCGAGGCGATGACCAAGGACAGCCGCGAGGACACCGGCAGGAACCAGGCCAGGAGCAAGATCGAGGAACGCTGGCTCGACACCGGATCAGGCCCCGGTCGCACGGTGCAGGTGGAGGTGTGCGACTGCGTCGAGGACCCCGAGACTGCGTACCGGCGGATCCTGGACCACGGGATGAACCGCCCCACGTGTCGGGCCCTGGACGAGGACGGCCGCGCGAACGGCGACTGCGATGCCGCCCGGCGCCTTAACCTCGCCTGGGGGATGGCGCGCCGCCAGACCGCCTGAGCCAACGACTCCCGCCCGCTCCTGCACCCCGTGAGTTCCTGGGGGCGGGCGGGGCCCGGCGCGTACGAAGCGGGCTCCGGGCGTCCGCCCGTGCCGCGTACGCCCGGCGCGTCTCCGTGGGCGGGTACGCGGTAAGCCCCCCGAGGACGGCTGTCACGCCGGTGGAGTATCACCGGTCGCGGCTCTTAGCCCCGGTGCCTAGCGTCGTGGGCACAGACTGACGAGCATGAAAGGAGGGCTGGCGTATGCCCGTCCTCGCGTATCACCACGGTCCTGACTGGAGCCAGGAGCTCTATCAGGCGACCCTCAACCGGGCCATCCCCGACCCCGACAGCCTGCCGAGCGGGATGATCGCCCACTATGCGGCGCCTGCGGAGGGAGGCGGCTGGCAGGTTGTCGATGTCTGGGAGTCCGCGGAAGATCATGATCGCTTTGTTCGAGAGCGGGTGGTACCTGCTGCCCAGGAGTTGGGCGCGCCTCCTTTCGAGACCAAGGTGACCGAGCTGTACAACTCGCTGGTCGCTTAGCAGTGCTCGCGTCCCGAAACTCGAGCTTTGGCGGATGGGGGCTCGGTATGCGTGGTGAAACCGGCTCTGGATCAAGGTGAAGCCACAGCCTCTCCCCGAAACCAGCCCAGCGGCCTCTACTCGCCGTCCTCGACGGCCGGAAGATCCGCGTACCGCACGCCCCTGGTGACGAATGGACCCATGGCAGACATTTATCTCATATGCGGTGAATAGTGGTGCAGGTCGTGGGCACTTCGTCAGGTGAACCCACCTCAGAACGGAGCCGCCATGGTTATCAAGAAGATGCACGACATGGGCATCCGCAGCGAACACGCCTACATGGCCGCCCTCGGCAGCATCGGTCTCTCCATCGCCACCTGGGTCACCAGCCTCAAAGCCGAACCCGTCGGCGGCCTCGCCCGCGCAGACCGATGGGGAATCTTCGTCGGCGAATGGGCACCCACCTTCTTCGGCCTCGGCCTCGCCCTCTCCCACTACGAGCAGCAGGAAGGCACCCTCACGGCCAGCGTCCACGAACTGCGAGAGCAGAAGAAGGCCGGCTGAACATCCGCCGGGAGGGAGGTTCGGCGAGGGAGCCTGGACCCCCCGTTTTGCGGGGTCCTGAAGGGCCCCGCAAACTGCCTCCCTCGCCTCCCTGACAGGCGTATCCGCAGGCCAGCACGGGGAGGCGAGCCGGGGAGGCGGGTAAGGAGGATCCTCCAAGATCCGGCCGCCTCCCTACTCGTCGAGGTCGTCTTGTGCTCGCCGTGCCCGCAGTCGTCGAGGACGCGCCGCAGGTCGGGGAGCGACCAGCCGTCGTACTCGCCCGGGTTGTGATCACGGAGCGGTGAAGGGCGTCCTGTGTGCGCAGCTTCGGCTCGTGGCCGAGGGTGGTCAGGATGTCGGCGAGATGGTCGACCGGCGCGTAGGCGGGCGCGTCCGGTTCCGCGGGCCCTCGTACGGCCCCATGGCCCGCTCGACGACCGGGGGTCACCTTGTCGATGCCCTTGTCGGGGGCACGGGCCACGCAACGGGCGCGCACGACCTCGAACGGCTTGCCGCTGAACCCGACGGTCACGGCGGTGCCGACGTCGCCATCACTCCCTCGTACGTGCCCGGATCGAATAGTCGAGAAGAGGCTGGGCGGCCACCCTCCATCCCGTTCGCAGTGCTTCAGTGGTGGCGGATGGGGCCTCGCCGGTCATCTACTTCCCGGAAGTTCCCGTCCAGTGCATTCTGCTGGCCATTGAGCGAGACCGGGTTCGTGGCCACGGTCTGCGCCACAGAATGTGCCGGGGTGGGCGCTTACGGTGACAGCCGGCGCGTTGGTGGCCCGGCCCCAGCCCGATGATCGGCGCACGCAAGTTGGTTCACGAGTCTAGGGGCGCACGATGCCCGCGCGTAGTGTGAGACAGCATGGGGGAATTGCGTGCGGACTGGAGGCTCAGGTTGCGGCGCGGGGGCGCGCACGGTCCCATCTGTGGCGCCGGCGTGCTCGTCGACCAGTACACGGCGCTGACGTGCGCCCATGTGGTGCGCGACCCGGACGCCGTGATGTGGCTGGAGTTCGCCGAGAACGGCGACCTCGAACCGGTGTCCGCCCGCGTCGCGCCCGGCGGTTGGCTGCGCGGGAGCGGCGAGGGTGAGGAGGGCGGCGGCGGCCGGGACGGCGAGGGGCGTCGGGGCGGTGAGGACATCGCCGTACTGCGGCTCGACAGTCCTCGGCCGCAGGCGCGGCCGGCGCGGCTGGAACCCCGGCTGTGGGGCGGCATGGAGGTGTACGCGACCGGGTACGCGGCGGGTTTCGACGACGGCATGACCCTGTGGGGGCGCGTCAGCGGGGTCAGCGGTGAGCTGGTGCAGCTCGACGCCGTCACCAAGGCCGAGGTCGTGCGCAAGGGCTTCAGCGGTGCCGCCGTGTGCACCCGGCCGGACGAAGGGCGTCCCGCGCGGGTGGTCGGCCTCGTCGTCAGCTGGCGTGGCGACATGCGCGCGGTGCTGCCCGAGAACAACCGGCTCGCCTTCTCGTATCTGATCCCCGTCGGGCGCATAGCCGAACTCTCGCCGTTGATCAAGGAGTTGAGCAGCGACCACGCCTGGGACCACGGCTTCGAGGAGCGGCTGACCCGGTGGTTCGAGGACCCCGACGAGGAGCCGGTGAAGATCACCGTGGTGCCTCCGGGCAGTGGCAAGGACCGCTCCCTGCGTCATCTGCTGCACCGGGCCCATCTCGTCTACCGCCGAGGGGGTACTTCCCGCTCGAGCGGAGCCGAGAGTGGGGGAGGCTCCAGCAGACCGGACCTCGCCGATCACGCCCTCGGCCACATAGCCTTCCCGCCCGGTCAGTACCTGGCCTACTGGGACTGGCTGCTCGGCACCAGGCCCCGGCCCCCGCAGGCGCCCCCGCCCACGTCCCCACAAGCACCCACCTTCGCTCCCGCACCCGCCCCCACGCCCACGCCCGCACCTGCCCCCACGCCCGCGCACGCTCCCGCTCCCACGCCCGTTTTCGAGCCCTCCCTCCTGCCCGGCGGTCCCGTCACGGTCGTCGTCGACGGTCTCGACGAGGAGCCCGAGCCGGGCCCGTTGATCGAACTCCTCGGCCGATTACGCTCGCTCGGCTTCCGGCTGCTGATCGTCTTCCGGCACGAGGGCGGCACCGGCTGGAACGCGGCCCGCGACGAACTCCTGCGCCCTGGACTCCTCGGTCACGCGGACGCGCTGCTCGCCCGGCTGGAGCATGAGGAGTTCAGCCGCGCGGTCCGCTACGGCGTCGTCGACAGCGCCTCCCTCGGCTCGATGACCGAGACGGCCGACCGGCGCCGGGGCGAGCGCCGTCTGGTCGACGAGACCGCCGATCCGCAACAGCGGCTCGCCCGGCTGCGCGTACTGATCCGGACCCTGCGCGCCGATCTGCGGCGCTTCGGAGGCCCGCTATGACGTCCCCCGCCAGGCCGGGCAAGGGGGCGGACCACGAGAGCCGGACGGTCTGCCCGCACCGGCGCTTCAGCGGCGCCCCCTGCGGCGGCACCGTGCTCCCCACCGGCTACTGCGCCGAATGCGGCCGCGAGGAGAACGACCGCCCCCTGCCCGCGCTGCCCGAGGACCCCCGCGACCTCGGCCCCGCCGAGCTCCTCGCGCTCCCCGAACGCGCGCCGCGCCCCGCGCAGGAACGCCTCATCCACCCCGAGGCGCCGCTGCGCATCCGTATGGGCTGCTCCTCCGCCGAGTGCGGCATCACCTTCGCACCGCCCTACACCGTCGGCCCGGTGCCGGTCGAGGGGCACTGTCCGGCCTGCGGCGAGCCGTACTCGTACCGGCCGGAACTGGCCGAGGGCGATGTGCTGCGCGACCAGTACCGCATCATGGGGCCCATCGCGCACGGCGGCCAGGGCTGGGTCTATCTCGCCGAGGACACGCACCTCGGTGACGTGGTCGCCGTCAAGGGGCTGCTCAACCGCTACGAGCAGGACGGGGCCCGGCTCGCCGACCTCGAACGCCGCAACCTCGTCGCCATCCGCCACCCCCGCATCGTCCAGATCCGCGACTTCGTCGCCCGGCGCGACGGCGGCGGTCAGGTCACCGGCGGCTACATCGTCATGGACGACGTCGGCGACGGCACCCTCGAGAAGGTCGTCAAGGAGACCCGGCGCGGGGAGTCCGTCCTCGACATCGAGCACGTCGCCGCGTACGGGTGCCAGATCCTCGAAGCCTTCGTCCATCTGCACGCCGGCGGTGAACGGGTCTTCGTGTACGGGGACATGAAGCCCTCGAACGTCGTGCACCACGGGGACGGCGTCAAGGTCATCGACCTCGGCGGCATGCGCGAGCAGGGGCAGAGCCAGCCGCCCGCCCATGTCACGCCCGACTACATGGCGCCCGAGACGGGGTCCTCGCCCGTGCCCACCGTCGCCCACGACCTGCACACGGTCGGCGTCACCCTGCGGGAACTCGCAGGCTGGGCCGTCGACGGGGTGCCCGGCCTCGGCACCGCCTCCTTCTGGGGGGTCGTCGAGCGCGCCACCCGGGGCGACCCCGGCCTGCGCTTCGCCGACGCGCGGGAGATGGCGGGCCAACTGCGGGGCGCCCTGCGGGAGATCCGCGCCCTGCGCGGCAAGAGCGACCCGCCGGAGCCCTCCGACTACTTCTGGCCGTCCCCGCAACTGCTCGGCGCCCGGCTCGGCACGGTGCCGGGCATCGAGCACTGGCTGGAACGCCCGCGTCGCGACCGGTACGAGCCGCCCACCGCCCCCGCCCTCGACCTCGGTACGCCCACACCGACCGAGATCGCGCGCTGTCTGCCGGTGCCGAGGCGTTACCCGGGCGACCCGCAGACCGCGCGGTTCGAGGTGAGCAGCGGCTACGACCCGGGACGGCTCCTCGACCAGGAGGACGGCAAGCCGCCCTCGGTGGAGATCCGCCTGCACAACGTGCGCGTCCTGCTGGGCCGCAACACACGGGACGACCTGGAGCGGGCCCAGGACGAACTCGACACCGCCGACTCCATCCCCGGGCCGTCCGCCGTGCGCCGGTGGCGGCTGGAGTGGCACCGCGCGCTGGTCGCGCTGCGCCGCGCCGGCCTCGACGACGACCCCCGCCAGGTCGCCGAGGCCAAGAGCCACTTCACCAAGGTCCGCCTCGAACTCCCCGGCGAGTACGCGCCCAAACTGGCCCTCGCCTACTGCGGGGAACGTCTCGGCGACGACACGGCCGGGCCCACCGCCAAGGAGCTGTACGAGGCCGTGTTCGCCCGTAACCCCGCGCACGGCGGCGCCGCTCTGGGCCTCGCCCGGCTCGCGCTCCGTGCGGGTGACCGCCGGGCCGCCCTCGACGTGCTCGACCGGGTACGCCCCGGCACCCTGGACCACACCGTCGCCCGTATCGCCTCCCTGCGCATCCGCGCGGCCCGGCTGCCCCGGCGCGCCGATCCGCTGCCCGCGCCCGCCGAGGTCGACGCGGCACTCGCCGAACTGGGCGGCCTCGTACGTCAGGAGCCGGGCGCCGGCGGGCCGAGTCTGTCCGAGGACGAGGCGCTGCGGCTGAGCACCGAACTGTACGAGTGGAAGCTGGACGCGCTGTACAGCCGGGGGGACCGGCCCGGACCTCGGGGACGGCACGGCGGCCGGCTCGACGCCCGCGCTCTGCGACGCCTGAGCGGGCAGGAGCGGGAGCTGCGCGAACGGATCGAGGCGCACTACCGCCAACTGGCCGCCCGGCACGGCGGATCGGCCGCCGCCCACGAACACCTCGTGGACCTGTCCCACGCGGTACGACCGCGAACGGTGATCTGACGACAACGAAAGGAAGGAGCGGCTGGGGATGCGATGAGCGGGGTGTTCGGCGCGGACGCACACCGTGACCCGACCGCACGGCGACGACCCGGCGTACGGACCGAACACGGTCCGTACGGCGATGGTCTGGCGGGTGGCGTATGCGCGGTCCGTGTGGCGGTGGTCCGGCGGGCGGCGCATGCGTAGTCGGTGCGGCAGGCGGCAGGCGGCACGTGGAAAACGGCAAGCGGAAAGCGGCGTTTGGGGTCGGCACGGCGTGATCCGGTGAGCGGCGTTTGTGGGTGGCACGGCGGTGGTCCGGCGGGTGGCGCACGCGTCGTCCGTGTGGTGGTGGTCCGGCGGGGGGCGTTCGTGTCGTCCGTGCGGTGGTGACGGGGAAGGAACGGTGACGTACGACATGAGCAGCCATACTCGGCCGGTGCGGCCGGACATTCGGCCGGACATTCGGCTGGGCGTCGAGCTCGGCGGTGATCTGCGGCCGCACCGTAGCGCGAAGATCGAGGCACATCTGCGGGTCGACGTCGGCGCCGGAGGCGCCCCCACCGAGCTGCCCGCGATCGAACTCGCCGTGATCATCGCGGTGGACGTCGCCGAGGAGCGCCGGGCGGCGGTCCGGCGCGCTCTGCCGGCCGCCCTGCGGGCCCTGCCCGACGGCATCTCCTTCACCGTGCTGGGCGGAGGCCCCGAGCCCGTCCGGTGTCATCCGGGAGGTGACACCGAGTGGGCCGTCGCCGACGAGCGCGAGAAGCGGCGGGCCGCCTTCGCCGCGGGAGCGGTCCCGCTGCACCGGGACGGTCCGCGCCCCGCCGGGTACGCCGTCTGGGCGGCCAGGTCACGTGCCCTGCTCGCCGCCCGGCCCCTGTCCGTACGCCATCTGCTGCTGATCACCGACGGCAGCAGCGCCCCCGGCGAGACCCGTCTGGAGGAGGAACTCGACGCCTGCGCCGGGCACTTCACCTGCGACGTGCTCGCCGTGGGCGCGGACTGGACCCCCGAGCCGCTGCTGACGCTCGCGGAACGCCTGCACGGCACCGCCGAGTTCGTGGACGACGGCCTCAGCCGGGCGATCACCGCCGCCGTCCGGCGGCTGCGCCGGGTGCACACCCCCCAACTGCCCATCGAGGTGACCGTACGGCCCTCGGTGCGTCAGGTCGCGCTGAACGAGAAGGCGCCCCGCCCGCACCGCCTCGGTGGACTGCCCCAGCCCGGCCGGCCGCACCGCTGGAGTTTCCCGACGTACCAGTGGGAGCAGGGCAGCCGTGACTACCTGCTCACCCTCGTCGCCGACGCCGACACCGACCCGTTGGACACGTACCTGCAGTTCGCCATGGTCTCCATCGGCGATGTCCACGCGTCCGTCACCGCACGCTGGCACCGCCCCGAGCAGCGGCCGCCCGATGTTCCGGCGGGCGACAGGAGTGTGCGCGACTGGAAGTCCACCACCGTGATGCGCGACGCCCTGAGAAGAGGGCTCGTCCTGCTGCAGGAGGAGCGGCAGGACGCCGCCGAGGGCCACCTGGGGCGGGCCGCCCGCCTCGCGGCCCGCTTCGGCACGGACTGGGTGCTGGACGAGATCCGCGCGGTCGCCGACATCGAGGACGCGCCCGCGGGACGGATCCGGCTGCGCCCCGCCGTCGACGCCGGCACGCTCGGCCCGATGATCCTGCGCGCCGGGTCCCGCCCCCTGCCCCTGACCGACAGCGCCGGTCCGCGGTCCGGCCCGTGTTGCGTCCACTGCGCCACCCCGGCCGGGAGCGAGGCCCGTTACTGCATCGCCTGCGGGGAGAAGCTGCTGTGACGGCCGGACGCGTGGGCTCCCGGCAAGACTCCTCCCGGCGCGAGCCCTCCCTGCGCGGCCCCTCCCTCCCCGCCTTCTGGCGCACGCGCCTGAGCCCCTGGCGGACCCGCCGACTGCTGGAGGCGCATCTGGTGGTCCTGACGCTGTGCGCGCTCGTGGCGGCCGGCGCCCTGTTTCTCTCCTGCCGCCAGATCCAGGGCGGCGCCGACGCCCTCGCCGCCGACGAGGCACCGGCCGTACAGGGGCTCGCCGCCACCCGGCTCGCGGTGCTGCGCGCCGACCACGAGGCCCGAGCCCTGGGGAAGATGGAACTCGTCGACGTCGCGGGCTCCGGCGAGACCTACCGGGCCCAGCTCTCCGCCGCCGACCAGGGACTGACCAGGATCGCGGACCGCACGGACCAGGACCTCGGCACCGTCAACGGTCTCCTCGCCACCTACAGCACCTCGATCACCGTCGGTACGACCTACCGCGACCAGCCGCTCATGCGGGAGCAGAAGCTCGCCGAGGCGCGCTCGCTGCTCGTCCGCCCGGGCGTGGGGCTGGTCCCTCGCCTGAACGACATGCAGACCGCCCAGTTGCGGCACGCCGAAGCCACCGCCACCGAGGGGTGGGCGCAGCGCGGCGGCTGGTGGCTCGCCGAACTCGCCCTGGCGGCTCTGGCCCTGGCCCTGCTCTCCGCGCTGTTCGTGCTGCGCGACCGCTGCGGCCGCGACTGGAACCCCTACCTGCTCGCCGCCTTCGCCCTGACCGTGCTGCTCGCGGTCGTCCCGCTGCTGACGATGGCGTCCGCGCAGAACGACCTCGACAGCGTGATCGGGGACCTGCGGCGGATCACCGAGGTCTCCGCGGAACCCCACCGCGGCCCGGAACTGGCCGACGCGCAGCAGACCGTCACGGAGACGTCCGAGGACGTCCGGCGGGTCCTCGCCGACGACACCTGGACCGACCGGGTGTACCAGGGCACCCTCATCGGCGGCCTGCTGGTCGCCGTGCTGCCCGCCGTGGGGCTCGGTCTCCGGCTCGACAGCGACTACGGGAGGCGACGGTGACCCGCCGGTTCAAGGTGCTGGTGCTCTTCGTGGTGCTGCTGCTGGTCTCCGCGGGCAGCATGGTGGCGGTCTGGACGCAGCGGGACGAGGAGCCGGTGACCATCCTCGGGCCGTGGACCGACGACCAGGGGGAGCAGTTCGAGAAGGTGCTGCGGGGCTTCGGCATCCCCTTCGAGTACCAGGGCACCGCCGCCCAGCGCGAGGTGCTGCTGTCCAAGGTGCAGTCGGGTGAGCCCCCGGACATCGCGATCATGCCGGGCGTCGGCGAACTCGCCGAGTACGCCGACCAACGGCGCCTCGAATCGCTGAACGGCCTCTACGCCGAGGACGAGTACGGCTCCCCCTGGAAGTCGGAGAGCGAGCCGCCGGGAGAGGCGTACTGGGTGCCGGTGAAGGCGGACCTGAAGAGCATCGTCTGGTACCGCGAGGGCAACCAGCCCATCAACGCGCCCGCTCCGCTGGCGAGTTGGTGCATCGGCATGGGAGACGACGGTGCCTCCGGGTGGCCCGGCAGCGACTGGATCGAGGACCTCGTGCTGCAACGGGAGGGCCCGGAGGTCTACGGGAAGTGGGCGCTGGGCGCGGACGGCGTGAAGTGGTGGACCGGGGCGCCGGTGCGCAGCGCCTGGGAGGCGTGGGCCGGTCTGCTGCGGCAGGACGAGGAGGCGGCCAGGAGCGCCCTGCTCACGGACCACCGCGGTGACCCCGACGAGTACGGGCTGCTGTTCGACGGCCCGCAGGGGTGCGGCCTGGAGCACCAGGGGTCCTTTGCCCGCTCCTTCTACCGGGACAAGCGGGAGCGGGCGGGCCTGATGGACTCTGCCGCCCTGCTGCCGGGCGGCCCCTACCAGGTCCGGGCCCATGAGGTGACCGGCGACTTCGCCGCGCTGTTCAGCGACCGTCCGCGGGCCCGTGACCTGATCCAACGGCTCGCCTCCCGGGAGGGCCAGCAGAAGTGGGCCGACTCCGCGGACGTCTTCTCGGCGAACCGCCGGGTGCGGCCGGAGGACCGCCCGGTCGCACAGGAGATCGCCAAACGGCTCACCGGCATGGGCCCCCGCTGCCTCGACGCCTCCGACGTCATGGCCCCCGCCGTGCGCGACGCCTTCTACGAGGCCGTCCTCCTGACCATCGCCAGGGCCGCCGCCGGGGAGGACCTCGACCTCTCGGGTCTCCTCACCGACGTACAGAAGGTCCAGGACGCCCAGCCGCCCCGCCGCACGGCACCCCAGACGGTGTGCAGCGAGGGGTGAGGGGCGCGGGGCGATCAGGAGGTCGGGGGCGATCAGGGGGTTCGGGGTGGTGAGGGGGTGCCGGTGCCCGCTCCCGGGACGATCAGGCCCGTCTCGTACGCCACCACCACGGCCTGGGCGCGGTCGCGGAGGCGGAGTTTGGCGAGGATGCGGGCGACATGGGTCTTGACGGTGGCCTCGCTGAGGCGGAAGTGGGCGGCCAGTTCGCTGTTGCTGAGGCCGGTGGCGAGTGACTGGAGGACCTGCAGTTCGCGGGGCGTGAGGGGGGCCAGGTCGCGGTGGAGGGCGGGGGTCTCGGGGGTGGGCGAGACGAAGCGTTCGATCAGGCGGCGGGTGATGGCGGGGGCGAGGAGGGCGTCGCCGGTGCGGGCCAGATGGACGGCGGCCACCAGGTGCTCGGGGGTGACGTCCTTGAGGAGGAAGCCGCTGGCGCCGGCGGTGAGGGCGGCGTAGACGTAACGGTCCAGGTCGAAGGTGGTCAGCATGATGACGCGGGGCGGGTCGGGGACCGCGCCGGAGAGGATGCGGCGGGTGGCCTCCAGACCGTCCGTGCCGGGCATGCGGATGTCCATCAGGACGAGGTCGGGGCGGGTGCGCTGGACCGCTTCCAGGGCCTGGTCGCCGTCGGCCGCCTCGGCGACCACGTCGATCCCGTCGGCGGAGAGGATCATGCTGAAGCCGGTACGCACCAGGGCCTGGTCGTCGGCGATCACGACACGGGGGCGAGCGACCTCGGAGGAGTTCGCGTCACGGGGGTGACCGGCCGTCATGAGGGGTCCGTGGGGGGTGGGGTGCCGGTGGGGCCGGGAGCGATGGGCGGGTGGGTCCCGGTGGGCTGGTTCTCGGAGAGCTGGTTCCTGATGGGCTGGTTCCCGGTGGGCTGGTCATCCCATGGGTGGTCCTCCATGGGGTGGTCGTCGAGTGGGATGACCGCCTGGACGCGGTAGCCGCCGGTCGGGCGCGGGCCTGTCCGGAGGGTGCCGCCGTGGAGGGCGAGACGTTCGCGCAGGCCCAGCAGACCGCGGCCGGAGCCGGAGGCGGCCGCGGGGGTGGGGGTGCCGCCGGTGTCCGTGACCTCCAGGCGGACCGCGGTGGGGGTGTGGTCGACGGTGACCCGTACCCGGGCGCCCGCGGCGTGCTTGACGGTGTTCGTCAGGGCCTCCTGGACGACGCGGTACGCGGCCAGATCGGCGCCCGGGGGCAGCGGTGACGGGGTGCCGGTGACGGTCAGCTCGACGGGGACGCCGGAGGCGCGAACCCGGGAGGTGAGGGCCGGAAGCCGGCCCAGCCCCGGTTGCGGTTCGAGCTCCGCGTCACCGGCCGGTCCCGCCGAACCGGCTGCGCCTGCCGTACCGGCTGCGCCTGCCGTACCGGCTGCGCCTGCCGTACCGGCTGCGCCTGCCGAACCGGCCGGGTCCGCCCAATGGGCTGCGCCTGCTGAACCGGCTGCGCCTGCCGAACCGGCCGGGTCCGCCCAATGGGCTGCGCCTGCTGAACCGGCTGCGCCTGCCGAACCGGCTGCGCCTGCCGTACCGGCTGCGCCTGCCGAACCGGCCGGGTCCGCCCAATGGGCTGCGCCTGCTGAACCGGCTGCGCCCGCCGAACCGGCCGGGTCCGCCGAACCGGCCGGGTTCGCCCAATGGGCTGCGCCCGCCGAACCGGCCACCCGCGCCCCATCGGCCGTCCTCGCTGAACCGGTTGCGCCTGCCCAACGGGCTGCGCCTCTCCAACGGGTCGCGCCCATCCGACGGGCTGCGCCCATCCAACGGATCGCGCCCATCCAACGGATCGCGCCCACCCCACCAGCCGGAGTCGCCCCACCGACCGACCCCGCCCCGGCCGCCCCGGCGGACCCGGCCGACCCCGCCCCGGCGGATCCGGCGGCCCCGGCTGGCCCGGCCCCGGCCCCGGTGGCCCCGGCGGACCCGGTGATCCCTCCAAGGTCCTCGTCCCCCATCGTCAACAGGCCCATCACATGGCGTAGTTCCGTCATCGCCGTGCGGCCGCCCGCCTCGACGGCGAGTAGGGCCTCGCGGGCCCGGTCGGGGGCGATGTCCATCACCTTGCGGGCCGCGCCCGCCTGGATCACCATCACGCTCACATTGTGGGTGACGACATCGTGCAACTCCCGTGCGATACGGGCACGTTCGTGGTCGACCGCCAGACGCGTCGCCGCTTCCTGCCGCTCTTCGAGGGCGTGCGCGCGCTGCTTCCAGGTGTGGATGGCGTGGGCGCCGAGCCCCACGCCGAGCAGGACCAGGAACGGGATCACGCCCGGGGTGGCGTACGGGAAGTTCTCCTCGGGGAACGCCGCGATCAGGGCGGCACCCGCCACCAGGCTGCCGAGCGCGCCCAGCCGGTACGGGCTGTGGACGGCGGCACTGTAGGCGGCGACCAGGCACGCCAGGAACGTGTACACGGTCGTGTCGCCCGCGTCACCACCCTGGTTGAACAGCATCGTCGTGACGATCACCGCCCAGAACGCGGTCAGCGGCCAGCGCCGGCGGACCAGCAGCGGCAGCGCGGTCAGGGCGGCCAGGAGCAGCTGCCCGGGGTGCACGCCGCCGAGGTCCTGGCCCAGGTAGGGAGGTGTCGGCAGAGGAGGAGGCGGGGGGTCCGGCACCACCGGCTCGCCCCCGGGGACCGGCGTCCACCCCTGGACCGGGAGCCGCGGGACGACCGCGCGCCCGTCCCGCGTCAGCGCGGCGCCCAGCGTGCAGGCGGACAGGAGGAGGGCGAGGCACACGTCGGCCGTCCACATCCAGCGGGACGGGCGCGGCAGCGGGCCCGTGGCGTGGAGGAGCCGCGACACCCCGCCCCACCGGCGCCGCACGAACTCCGCCCACGCCCACGCCCCAGCAGTCCTCGTCCCCGTCTCCCCGCCGCCCATGGGCCCAGTGTGGCAAGCGCACGGCGCCTGCCACATCCGCCCCGTTGGGGACGGGCGCCGCAGGCACTGCACCATCCGCGTACATCTCAGGGATGACGTGCGCGCCGGGTCCGCCCGACACGGCAGACGGGTTCGCCTTCGAGGGCGACGACCGGAGCGCGGGACCGTCCCTAGCGTCATGGCCACACGACAACCGCCCACCACCTTCCTGGGGAGGCCTCGTGGCCACGACCACGACCACCGGCACGCCGTTCACCGCCGCCGCACCCGTCATCGACATCCATGAGGTGAGCAGGGCGTACGGCGGTGAAGGGCCACCGGCGCTCGACGGGGTCTCGCTGTGCGTGCGGGCCGGGGAGGCGGTGAGCGTCATCGGGCCGTCGGGGAGCGGCAAGTCGACGTTGCTCCATCTGATCGCGGGGCTGGATCGGCCGAGCTCGGGCAGCGTCACGGTCGACGGGGTCCGGGTGGACGCGCTGAACGAGACCGGTTCGGCGCGCTACCGGAGGGCGAAGGTCGGCATGGTCTTCCAGTTCTTCCATCTGCTGGACGACCTGACCGTCGCCGAGAACGTGCTGCTGCCCGCCCGGCTGGCGGGGCTGGCCAGGGCCGAGGCCCGTCGGCGCGCCGCGGGCCTGCTGGAGTACCTCCGCATCGACCGGCACGCCGACGCGTATCCCGGGCGGCTGTCCGGCGGCGAACGGCAACGGGTCGCCGTCGCCCGCGCGTTGATGAACCGCCCCGCCCTCCTGCTGGCCGACGAGCCCACCGGCGCGCTCGACACCGCCGCCGGCGAGGACGTCCGGGCCCTCCTCACCGAACTCAACGCGGACGGCCAGACGATCGTCCTGGTCACGCACGACCTACGGCTCGCGGAGGCCTGCGCGCGACGGACGGTGGAACTGGTGGACGGCCGCGTGGTGCGGGACGTCACGCGGGGTGCCGAACGGGACGGCAGGAGAGGCGGCCCGGGGAACGGGGTTCCGGGCGGCGCGGGGGACGGCGTCGCGCGCGGCGCGGGCGCGACGGCGGTGGAGCGATGAGTGCGCTGGGGCGGGTGGTGCGCGCCGGTGTGGGGCGGCGGCGCGTGCGGACGTTGGTGATGGTGCTGACCACGCTCATGGCGGTCACCGCCTCGGTGCTCGCGGCCGGGCTGCTCGTCTCCGCGCGGGAACCCTTCGACCGTGCGTTCGCGGAGCAGCGCGGTGCGCATCTGACCGGGCAGTTCGACGGGACGAAGGTGACGGCCGCGCAGCTCGCGGCGACCGCCGACGCGCCCGGTGTGACCGCCGCGGCCGGTCCCTTCCTGACCCTCTCGGTACGGCCTCGCACCGTCACACGGTCGGACTTCCTGCCGGCCGGGGTGGACCTGCCGCCGCTGACCGTCGTCGGCCGGGAGGACGCCGGCGGACCGGTTGACCAGATCGACCTGGTCGAGGGCGCCTGGGCCACGCGCCCGGGGCAGATCGTGCTGGCGGCCGGCGGTATGCCCGTAGGGCCGGGCGCCCGCATCGCCCTCCCCGGCACACCGGGCAGCCCCACCCTGACCGTGACCGGCATCGCCCGCTCGGTGACCGGCACGGCGGACGCCTGGGTGACTCCGGCCCAGGCGGAGGCGCTGGTGGGGAACGGCGTGCGGAACCGTGTGGGGAACGGCGTCGAGAGCGGTGTCGGGAACGGCGTGGAGAGCGGTGTCGGGAACGGCGTGGAGAGCGGCAACGGCGTTGACGACACAGGCGGTTCGATCTCGTACGAAATGCTCTACCGCTTCCGTCAGGCCGCCACCGACGCCGACGTGGCCGCCGGGCGTGCCGCGGTCGCGGCGGCGGTGCCGGAGGGGGCGTCGACCGGGGCGCGGTCGTACCTGACCGTGAAAGAGGACGAGACGGCGAACGCGATGGCCTTCGTACCGTTTCTCGCGGCCTTCGGGGTGCTCGGGCTGTGCCTGTCGGTGCTGGTGATCGGGATCGTGGTCGGTGGGTCGGTGGGGGCCGCCACCCGGCGGATCGGCGTTCTCAAGTCGCTCGGGTTCACGCCCGCGCAGGTCGTCCGGGCGTATGTGGCGCAGGCGTTGGTGCCCGCGGCGGTGGGCTGTGCGCTGGGTGTGCTGCTCGGCAACGCGCTGGCCGTGCCGGTGCTGGAGGAGGCCGGGGAGGCGTTCGGCGCGGCGGCCGGGGGGATCCCGGTGTGGGTGGACGTCGTGGTGCCCGGCGCCGCGCTCGTGCTGGTCGCCGGTGCGGCCGTCGTGCCCGCGCTGCGCGCCGGACGGCTGCGGACGGTGGACGCGCTCACGGTCGGGGGCGCGGCCGGGGCGACCCGCCGTGGCGGCCCGGGACGTGGGCGGCTGGTGCGGAGGGTCGCGGCGAGGCTGCCGTTGCCGTGGGCGGTCGGGCTCGGCCTCGCGCACCCCTTCGCCCGGCCGGCCCGTTCGGCGACGGTGGCCGCGGCGGTCGCCTTCGGCGCCGTGTCCGTCACCTTCGCGGTCGGCCTGGCGCTGACGCTGGGCGCCGTACAGGAGAGCCGCATGCTCGACTCGGCCGGCTCGGTCGTGGTGGAGGCGGGCGGCGGCCAGGGACCGCCCGGCGCGGAGGTGGTGCCTGCGGGGCCGGGCGGCGAGGGCGGCGCGGGGGACGGGGTGCGGGCCGACCCCGTGGCCGTGGCCCGTGTGCTGCGGTCGCAGGAGGGGACCGGGCGCTTCTACGGCACCGCGCAGGCGCAGGTCGCCGCCTCCGGCATCACCGGGGCGACGACCGTGGTGGCGTACGAGGGCGACTCGGCGTGGGGCGCGCCCAAGATGGTCTCGGGGAAGTGGCTCGACGGTCCGGGACAGGCGGTGGTCACCGCGCGGTTCCTGAAGGCCGCCGGAATCGGTGTCGGGGACACGGTGACCCTCACCGAGAAGGGGCGGCGGGCGACCGTACGGATCGTGGGCGAGGCCTTCTTCACCGAGGGCGGGGGCATGGCGCTCCTCACCTCGACCGCCACCCTCACCGAACTCGGGCTCGGCGCGGACGCCTTGCCCGGCCGGTACCACGTACAGACGGCGTCCGGCACCGATCCGGCGCGTTATCTGGACTCCCTGAACCGTGCCCTCGACGAGGCCGGGGCCGGCGCCTTCGCCCAGGCCGGCAGCGCCAACTCCTCCAGTGTGATCGTGGCCATGGACGCGCTGATCGGGATGCTCACGCTGATGCTCGTCGTGGTCGCGGGGCTCGGCGTCCTCAACACGGTCGTCCTGGACACCCGCGACCGCGTCCGTGACCTGGGCGTCTTCAAGGCCCTCGGGATGACACCCCGCCAGACGGTCGCCATGGTCGTCACCTCGGTCGCCGGGGTCGGCCTGCTCGCGGGGCTGGTCGCCGTACCGGCGGGGATCGCGCTGCACCGCGCCGTCACCCCGCTCATGGGCGACGCCATCGGCATGACCCTCCCGGCCACGGTCCTCGCCGTGTACGACGCACCCGTGCTCGTGGCGCTCGCGCTCGGCGGACTGGTCATCGCGGTGGCGGGCGCGCTGGCGCCGGCGGGATGGGCGGCCCGCACGGGCACGGCCACGGCCCTGCGCACGGAGTGAGAGAACGCCGACGTCGGCCCTCACCCCCTTCATCGTCACCCCTTCGTCGTCCCCGCCGTCAGCCCTCCCACAATGAACCGCTGCAGGGCGGCGAAGACGCAGACCACCGGGACGCTGATGAGGGTGGCGGTGGCCATGAGGGCGCCCCAGGCGGTGCCGTGGGCGCCGACGAAGGCGTTGAGGAGGACGGTGACGGGCTGGACGTCGGGTTCGGCGGCGAGGGTCAGACCGAAGACGAACTCCCCCCACGCGATGAGGAAGGAGAGGGCGGAGACCGCGACCAGACCGGGGGCCATGATCGGCAGGACCACCCGCAGCAGTACGCCCGCCGGCCCGCACCCGTCGACGAGGGCCGCCTCCTCCAACTCCCTCGGCACACCCCGCAGTACGGGCCGCAGCACGATCACCGCGAAGGGCAGCGTGAGCGTGGTGTCGGCGGCGATCAGACCGGCGTACGTGTCGTCGAGTCCGGCCCGGCGTTCGAGGATGAACAGCGGGGCCGCCAGCACGATGCTGGGCGGGAGCTGGGCGATGAGCAGCGCGAGCACCATGGTGCCCGAGCCGCGCATGGGGATCCGGGCGAGGGCGTAGGCGAGGGGGACGCCCAGGAGGAGGGTCAGGGCGACCACGCCGCAGGAGATGACGACGCTGTTGAGCAGGGCGCGGGGAAGGGCGTCGTCGGAGAGGGCGGTCGAGTAGTTCTGCGTGGTGGCGGGGGCGGGGAACCAGTTCGGGGTCTCGGCGAGGATGCGGTCCGGCCTGGTGAGGCTGGTGTCGACCATCCAGTACACCGGCAGCAGAAAGGCGGCGGTGATCAGCGCGGCGACGGCGGTGAGCAGCCACGGTCCACCCCGCCCCCGGCCCGCCGTACGCCTCACGACGCCTCCCCCTCCTCCCGCAGCCGGCGTACGTACACCACACCCGCCAGCAGGGGGACGAGGAGCAGCAGGAGTCCCGCCGCCGCGCCCTCGCCGAAGCGGAAGAACTTGAAGAAGACCTCGTAGACATAGACGGACAGGACACGGGTGGCGTCGACCGGGCCGCCGCCCGTCATCACGAAGACGATGTCGAAGACCTTGAACGTGTAGACGAGGCCGAGGAGGAGGACGGTCACCGAGACGGGCCGCATCAGCGGGACGGTGATCCAGCGGAACCGCTGCCACGCGTTCGCGCCGTCGAGGGCGGCGGCCTCGTGGAGTTCCGGGTCGATGGTGTGCAGGCCCACCAGGAGCAGCAGCATGTTGAAGGGCACGCCGACCCAGACGTTGGCGAAGATCACGCCGGCCAGCGCGGTGCCGGGGTCGATGAGCCAGTCGTGGGCGAGGGCGTCGAGGCCGACCGCGCGCAGCAGCGCGTTGTAGGCGCCGGCGTCCTGGTCGAGCATCCAGCGGAAGAGGGTGCCGCTGACCACCGGGGGCAGCAGCCAGGCCACCAGCAGGAGGGAGCGGAGCAGACCGTTGAAGGGGAACGGCCGGGCGAAGAGCAGGGCCAGGGCGAAGCCGATCGTGAACTGCAGCAGCAGCGAGCCCGCCGTGAAGACCAGCGAGAGACGTACGGCGTGCCAGAAGTCCGGGTCGGCGACGGTGGTCCCGTAGTTGTCGAGGCCCACGAACGGCGAGGAACCCCCGAGGAGTTCGGACAGGTGTACGGCGTGGACGGACGTCCACACGTTGTAGAGCAGCGGGTACGCCAGCACGAGGGCCACGAAGACCAGACCGGGCAGGGAGAAGAGGTAACCGGCCCGTCGGCGGCGGGTGGCGAGGGAAGCGGTGGCGGTACGGCGACGAGGGCCGGGCCGCCCTTCCCTCACCGCTCCTCCAGCGCCCGGTCGAGCTTGGTCGCGGTGGTCCTCGCCACGGCGGAGGGGGAGGCCGTGCCGGTGAGTACGGACTGTTCGGCCTCGGCGACGGCCTGGGAGGCGTCGGCGTAGCCCGGCCCGTACTGGCGGGGCCGGGCCAGGGGCAGCTGGCTGAGGAAGAGCCGCAGGGCCGGATCGGAGGCCCAGGTGCCGGTGTCCGCGAGGTCCTCGCGGGCGGGGAGGTTGCCGAGCGCCACCAGATACGGGACCAGGACCGAGGGCCGCTGGGTGTACTCCAGGACCTGCCAGGCCTTGTCCTGGTGGTCGCTGCTCGCCATCACCACCCAGTTCTCCCCGCCCAGACAGGTCGCCGCCTCCTGGTCGCGAGGCAGCGCGACGACGCCGTACTCCACGTCCGTCTGCTTGATGGTCGGCAGCTGCCACGGTCCGTTGATCTGCATCGCGGCCCGCCCGTTGACGAACCGGGTGTTGACGTCCTGCTGCGTCCAGCCCACGCACTGCTCGGACAGCGAGCCCTTGGCGACGAGATCGTCGAGGAAGGCGAGCGCGGTCGCGCCGTACGTCGCGAAGGTGTCCAGGTCACCCCCGGCCTGCCAGAGGAACGGCAGGAACTGGAACACCCCCTCCTCCGTCCTGATCGCGCTCATCGCCAGCCCGAACCGGTCCCCGGCCGTCAGCCGCTGGGCCGTGTCGGCGAGCTGGTCCCAGGTGGTCGGGGGTGCCACTCCGGCGGAGTCGAGGACGCGGGTGTTGTAGTAGAGGGCGAGGCAGTTGCTGTTGTTGGGGATGCCGAGGCTCTTGCCGTCGACCTGACAGCCGTCCCAGGGGCCCTTGTAGTACTGGTCCGCCTGGCCCCACTCCTCGACCCGCTCGGTGAGGTCGGCCAGCAGGCCGCTGCCGGCGAGCGAGTTCATGGAGACGTTGTCGACGATCGCGATGTCCGGGAGGTCCCCGGAGACCGCGCCCAGGGTGATCTGCCGTTCGAGGTCGGCGAAGGGGAAGGTACGGCGTTCGATGCGTACGCCGGGGACCTCGGCCTCGATGTCCTTGATCAGCCGGGCGAAGGCGGGCTGGAAGTTGTCCAGGGTGAAGTAGTCCCACCAGGTGAGGGTGACCGTGCCGCTCTGCTTGTCCGAGCCGCAGGCGGCCAGCGCGGAACCGAGGCCGAGGCCGGCCGCGCCCGCGCCGGCGGCGCGCAGGAAACCGCGGCGGTCGACGGGGTGGGACATGCTCTGCTCCTGGGGGTGTCGGGGACGGCGGGGGCGTGGAGGAGGTGCGGGGCTCAGAAGTCGGAACCCGGTAGGTCCGGCAGATCCGGGAGGTCCGGGAAGTGGTCGAGGTCCGGGAACTCCTGTTCGGGCTCCGAGCCGGGGACCGGGCGGCAGGGGCCGGTGCTGGCCCGGAGTGAGATCAGGGGCTTGAGGAGGACGTGCCGGGGCGGTGACTCGGGGGCGGTGAGGCGGCGCACGATCAGCTCGACGGCGACCCGGCTCATCTCCTTGGCGGGGATCTCGGCGGCGGTGAGCTGCGGGTTCACCTGTTCCGCCCAGTGGCCGGCGGCGACGCCGACGATCGAGAAGTCGCGGGGGACGTTGCGGCCGTGCCGGATGAGGCCGCGGTAGAGGCCCTCCAGCGCCGCCTCGTTCATGGTGACCAGGGAGGTGGTCGCCGGGTCGTCCGTCAGGATCCGCTCCAGGACGGCCTCACCGGCGGTGACCTCGTCGTCGCAGAGGTACGCGTGCGGGGTGAGGACCTGCTCGGCCATGGCCTTGGTGTAGCCCTCCAGGCCGAGGTGGGCGAAGCCGTAGCCGCTCTGGAAGAGCTGTTCGGACCTGTTGACGAAGGCGATCCGGCGGTGGCCGAGGTCGGCCAGGTGGTACACGCAGCCACGGGCCAGACCGGCGAAGTCCAGATCGACCCAGCCCGTCTCCTCGGCCCTGCTGTTCCGGCCGATCGTCACGAACGGGAAGCCGGTCCTCGCCAGGTGCTCCACCCGGTCGTCCTCCAGCTTGATCTCCATCACGATCACGCCGTCCACCCGGCCCCCGTCCACCATCCGCCGGAACGACGAGTCGGCCGCGCGGTTCGCGGGCGACAGGAACACGTCGTAGTCGTACGTCGTCGCCGCCTCGGCCACCCCGCCGATGAACGCCAGCTGCATACCGGTGTAGTCGCGGTTCCGCCCCGCGGGCGGATACACGAGACCGAGCGCGTGGGTGCCGGTGGGAGCGGGTCGGGGTGTCATCGTCAGGTGGCCGGGAGGGGTTGTTCGGCCCAGATGGTCTTGCCCGTGGAGGTCTGGCGGGTGCCCCAGCCCTGGGTGAGCTGGGCGACCATGTGCAGACCCCGGCCGCCCTCGTCGTAGGCGCGGGCGCGGCGGAGGTGGGGCGCGGTACTGCTGGCGTCGGAGACCTCGCAGATCAGGGTGCGGTCACGGATGAGGCGGAGGCCGATGGGGACGGCGCCGTACCGGATGGCGTTGGTGACCAGCTCGCTCACCACCAGCTCCGTGATGAACGCCGCCTCCTCCAGGCCCCACAGCGCCAGCTGCCGGGAGGCCTGCGCGCGGGCGTCCGCGACGATCGAGGGGTCGGACGGCAGGGACCAGGCGGCGACCTGGTCGGTGTGCAGGGCGCGGGTACGAGCGAGGAGCAGGGCGACGTCGTCGGCCGGGGCCGAGGGCAGCAGCGCCCTCAGCACGGCGTCGCAGGCGGCGTCCAGCGAGGACACGGGGGAGGCGAGGACCTCGCAGAGCCGGTCCTGGCCCGCCCCGATGTCATGGTCGCGGGCCTCGACCAGACCGTCGGTGTAGAACGCGAGCAGGCTCCCCTCGGGCAGTTCCACCTCGGTCGCCTCGAACGGCAGACCGCCGACGCCCAGCAGCGGGCCCGGTGAGAGCTTGACGACGTCGACCCGGCCGTCGGGGTAGAGCACGGCCGGCGGCGGATGGCCGGCGCTGGCGAGCGTGCAGATCCGCGAGACCGGGTCGTACACGGCGTACAGGCAGGTCGCGCCGATCTCGGCGGCGGAAGGCATCTCCAGGTCCTCGGGGATGGTCCCGTCGTCGTAGGTGAGATGGGTGACCAGGTCGTCGAGATGGGTGAGGAGTTCGTCCGGCGGGAGGTCGACATCGGCGAGGGTGCGGACCGCCGTGCGCAGCCGGCCCATGGTCGCGGAGGCGTGCAGCCCGTGCCCGACGACGTCGCCGACGACCAGGGCGACCCGGGTGCCGGAGAGCGGGACCACGTCGAACCAGTCGCCGCCGACGCCGGCCCCCGAACCGGCCGGCAGATAGCGGTACGCCACCTCGACCGCCGCCTGTCGGGGCAGGTCACGGGGGAGCAGACTGCGCTGGAGGGTGAGCGCGTTGGTGCGTTCGAGCGTGTAGCGGCGCGCGTTGTCCACGCCCACGGCCGCCCGGCCCGCGAGTTCCTCGGCGAGGACCAGATCGTCCTGCTCGAAGGGTTTCGAGCCGTTGCGGCGGGCGAAGAACGCCACCCCGAGCGTGATTCCCCGGGCCCGCAGGGGCGTGGCCATCACCGAGTGGAACCCGAAGCGCCGGACGCGGTCCTTCCGCCTCTCGTCCTGTCCCACCCAGCGCAGATAGTCGGGGTCGTCGACCCCGCTGAGCAGCGGTTTCCCACCGGCCAGCGCGCGGGCGGGCGGGGAGAACGGGGGATAGGCGTCGAGCCCGCCGAGCGGCACCGCGGCCTCCGGTACGCCCTCGTACGTGGACTGGTGTGCCGCCCGGCGCAGCGCGACCGCGGTGTCGACCGGCCCCGGGGCCGGTTCCTGCCCGCGCAGCACGGAGTCGAGGAGGTCCACGCTGACGAAGTCGGCGAGCCGGGGGACGGCCAGATCCGCCAGCTCCTGGGCCGTACGGGTCACGTTCAGGGTGCTGCCGATACGGCTGCCGGCCTCGTTCAGCAGCGCAAGCCGCTGCCGGGCCCAGTGCTCCTCGCTGCTGTCGAACGTGGCCGTGCCGACGGCGCACACCTCGCCGCTGCCGGGGTCCCGCACCGGCCACATCTCGGTGATCCAGGCCTGCTGACGGGAGGTGAACGGGCCCTGCGCGGTGTGCTCGTAGCGCATGGGCCTCCCCTCGTCCGCCACCTGCTGGACGAGCCGCAGAAACCCCGCCTCGGCCGCCTCCCCGGGGGGATCTCCCGACAGCTCCGCGTCCAGCCGCCACCCCTCCGGCCCCCGGGTGAACGTCGACATGCCCAGCGGCGACTGCGTGTGCGACCACTCGACGGTCCGCCGGTCCCGACGCGCCTCGGGGGAGCCGGGGGAGCCGGACATGCCGGTGGGCCCGGAGGAACCGGCGGACAGGCCGATGGCCCCGGCGGGCGCCGTGGCCGTGACCACGAAGGCCCGCGCCTCACCGTCGGCGCCCAGTGAGGGCGAGCAGTGCAACGTCAGCTGGACGAGGTGACCGTCCCGATGGCGCAGCACGGCCGTACCGCTGCCGCCCCACCCCGCGCGGAGGTCCGGTCCGTCGTACGCGTCGAGCAGCTCGCCCACCGCCCGCCCCACCACGTCCCCGGCGCGGTGGCCCAGCAGTCGTCGGGCCCCCTCGCTCCAGCCGGTGACGAGGCCCTCGGGACTGATGGTGGCCGTGGCGGGTTCGGCCGTGTACGCGTAGTGACCGGACGGGTGTTCGGAAACCGGCCTTGCTGTGTCCATCCCTGCTCAATTCGCGCCGGACGTGTCACTCATAGTCCTCAGCCTGCGCGCTGCGCCAAAAACGGACAAGTCGGACCTATCTCAGGAGTGCTGGTGGGTCCGGGCAGAATGTTGTACGAGCTCTAACCCTGGCTGGCTCTCCCTTGTCCCTCGCCTGTCCGCGCGCTGTTCGGCCAGGTCGAACAGTGGTGTCGACCGCGAAGTCCGTGTCGTGGAGGACTGGCCTCGCGGTACCGGGATCCGGGGTGGGGGTCCGCGTGGCGGAGTCCGCGTACCGGGGCCCCGGGTTCCGGAAGGCGTCCCGCGCACGACTAGGGTGCGCGGGACGCCGCATTCCGGCACCCATACGGCAAACGCCTTGGGTCGCAAGGGCGTTGACCTGCCCCAGAAGCACCAGCAGAATGAGCGCGCACGTGCTTGAGAGCGCTCTCAGAGCGGCTCCGGGCGTGCCCTCCGGCCCCGCACCTCCAAGGGAGACCCATGACCGGCAGCACCGGTAGCACCGGCAGCAGTGGCACGACCGGCAGACAGGCCGGCCCGGCGTTCAGCCGCCGCAGGCTCCTCGGCACCGGCCTCGGGGCCGCGGCGGCGCTCACCGCCGTCGGCTCCGGCCCGGCCCACGCGGCGGCCCGGACGGCCGAGCCCTCGTCCCGGCGGCGCGGACAGGCCTTCCTCGCCGCCGCCATGGACGCCTACCCCGACCACGGCTCCATCCGGCTGACCCAGAGCTACACCGACCAGGCGGGCCTGTTCAGCACGGCGTTCACCTACGACAACGCGCTCGCGATCCTCGCCCACCTGGCCGTGCGCACGGACGACGGGCGGGCCCGGGCGGTGGCTCTCGGGGACGCGCTGATCTACGCCCAGGAGCACGACCCGGCGTACGACGACGGCCGGCTGCGCCAGGCGTACAACGTCGGGCCGTACGTCTACTACGACGGCGTACCGCAGCCGGACGGGTTCGTCCGGGCGGACGGGACGGCCAACGTCGGCACCCAGTTCGGCTTCACGGGGACGGCCGTGGGGGACATGGCCTGGGCGGGGATCGCGCTGAGCGCGCTGGCCCGGCGGACCGGGGCCCGGCGCTTCCTCGCCGCCGCGGTGCGCATCGGGGAGTGGATCGAGCGGACCGGCCGCACCGACGAGCCCCTCGGCGGCTACAAGTTCGGTGTGAACGGGGCGAACGAGAAGCTGCCGTTCACCTCGACCGAGCACAACACCGACTTGGTCTGCCTGTTCGGCAGGCTCGCCCGGCTCACCGGCGACCGGGTGTGGTGGCAGCGGCGCGCGCGTGCCGAGGCCTTCGTGAAGGGCATGTGGGAGCCGTCCCGGGGTTCGTCCGGCGGCTTCTTCTACACCGGCACCAACGACGGGGTGACCGTCAACAAGTCGCCGATCCCCGAGGACACCCAGACCTGGACCCACCTCGCGCTCGGTTCCGGCCGGTACTCGCGCTCCCTCGACTGGGCGGCCCGGGAACTCGCCGTCCTCGACCACGCCGAGCGCCGCAACAGCACGGTCCCGGCCGGGCAGTCGTACGAGGGCGTCACCTTCAGCTCCGCCAGTCTCCTCGCGAACGAGGACGCGCCCATCGCCGAGTTCCAGCCCAAGCCGAACCGCGAGGGCGTCTGGTTCGAGGGCACCGCCCACCTCGCGCTCGCCCTGCGCGACCGGGGAGCGCGCGGCGACGAGACGCGCGCCCGGCGCCTCCTCGACTCCCTCGAACGCGCCCAGGACCTGCTCGGTGGCGGCCAGACGGTCGGCGGCCGCTCCCTCCCCGAACGCTCCGGCATCGTCTCCGCCAGCAGCCCCCTCGACACGGGTTTCGGCTTCGGCTACTACCCGTACCGGCACACGGGCGCGACGGCCTGGTACCTGATGGCGGCGGTACGGTCGAACCCCCTGCGGGCCTGACGGCGCCTCACTCCGGCACCGACCAACCGTCGGCGAAGTCGCACAGATCGTCCATGGACGCCTGCTCCTGGGCCGGTGAGTACGAGGGGTACCCCAGGCGTGCGACGCCGTCCACCCAGCGGTCGAAGAGGCCGCCGGGCTCCGTGAAGCGCGCCGCGTGGGCCGTACCGAGTCGGCTGTCGAGGCGCAGGAGGGCACCCAGGGCGATGGGCTGGTCGTAGTGGAGGTCGGTGCGGGGCAGATAGCGGTTCAGGTAGGCGGTCAGGATCTCGGCGTCCTCGTGGGCGCCGAGGCGGGCCAGGGCGAAGCAGTAGCCCATTCCCGCGTACGACATCTCGCTGGCCAGCAGCAGCTCACCGACGCGGGCCCGGTACGAGGTCCGCCGGGAGACGCCGATCAGCCACGCCGCTGTGAGGCGGGGCCGCCAGCCGTCGGTGAGGAGGAGGCCGAGGTCGGCGTCCGTGATCGACGCGGCGTCGGCGAGGAGCGGGTGGAGGAACCGCCTGCGGGTGGCCCCCTCGAACCGCAGGAACCGGCCGCTCATCAGCTCGCCGCACCGGCCGATGCTCCGCCGGTCGGCGCGCGGGGTGACGTACCGCCTGACGGCGTTACGGCGAGCGACCTCCTCGGGCGTCATGTCCGGCCAACCCGGAACCTTCCCTCCGCGCGGTTCTCTCGTCTCAGCCATGCCGGAAGCGTAGATCCACCGGCCCACGGCCCACGGCCCCCGGCTCACCGCCCCCGGAGCGGGCCGGGACCCGCCCCGCGAGCGGGGCTCGAATTCACACCTCGGTCTCTTACCTCGATTACGTACAGAGGGAGGAGAACCGGCGTACTCGAGGAGTCGATGAGCCGCCTCGGACGTGAACGGCTAGCATCCCGCCCGTAAACAGTGGGTGGAAAACGGGATGTTCGCCGGCGGCCGTCGGCTCTGCTGGTGTCGTCGGCGGTCGGTGGACGGGATGGGGTTGGTGTCGTGGTGGAGGCCGGGCCTCGGGTCGCTGTCGCCGTGGTGACGATGGGCAATCGGCCCGCCGAGGTGGACGCGCTGCTCGCCTCCGTGGCCAAGCAGGACATCGCGCCCGAGCGGATCGTCGTCGTGGGCAACGGGTGCCCGCTGCCCGACTTCGCCGAACGGCTCGGCCTGCCTGGCGAGGTCACGCTCATCGAGGTCGACGAGAACCTCGGCTGCCCCGGCGGCCGCAACGTGGCCCTCGAACGGCTGCGGGAGTTCGGCGACGTGGACGTCGTCGTCGAGCTGGACGACGACGGCCTGCTCGTCGACGCCGATGTGCTGCGCCGCGTACGGGACCTGTACGCCGCCGACCCCCGCCTCGGCATCGTCGGGTTCCGCATCGCCGACGAGCGGGGCGAGACCCAGCGACGGCATGTGCCGAGGGTCGGCGCCAAGGACCCGATGCGCGGCGGGCCGGTCACCGGCTTCCTCGGCGGCGGACACGCCCTGTCCATGGCCATGCTCGGCGAGACGGGCGACTGGGCCGCCGAGTTCTTCTTCGCGCACGAGGAGACCGACCTGGCCTGGCGGGCGGTCGACGCCGGCTGGACCGTGCTCTACGCCCCCGAACTGCTCCTCCAGCACCCGAAGACCTCACCCGCCCGGCACGCCATCTACTACCGCGTCAACGCCCGCAACCGCGTCTGGCTCGCCCGCCGCCGTCTCCCGCTCCCGCTCATCCCCGTCCACCTGGGCGTCTGGGTCCTCATCACCCTGCTGCGGACGCGTTCGGCGGGCGGTCTGAAGGCGTGGTTCGCTGGCTTCGTGGAGGGCTGGCGCGAGCCGGGCGGCGAACGGCGGCCCATGAGCTGGCGGACCGTCTGGCGCCTGACCCGACTGGGACGGCCGCCGATCCTCTAGCCCAACGGGCCTGGTCGGCCAGCGACATGAGCCGTCCGTCCCACGACACGAGTGCCCCGGTCGTTCACCTCCACCGACCGGGGCACAGCGCGTTGTGCGGTTTGCCGGATCCGGCGGCGGCGGCGGCACTCCCCCGAGCTACGCGTAGTACGCGTGCGCCGTCGGCGCCGGATCCGATGAAGTGATCACATCAGGTTCCGCCAACGGATCGCTAACATGAGCCCAACGGTTCCATGGGGAGCCGTACGGGAGGCGGCGGAGCGGGTCGCCGCGGGGCGGGCCCGGAACGACGGTGCGGGAAGGCAGCGGACGGGTTCTATGCGGGACGAGCTGCGGTTCGGACTGCTGGGTCCGCCGGTTCTGTACGAGACCGGGGGCGACGGCCGTTCGCATGGCGATCCCGGTCACGGCGTACGGCCCGTCGGCAGCGGCAAGATGCGTGCCCTGTTCGTCGCGCTGCTGCTCGAACCCGGGCGGATCGTCTCCGTCGACACTCTGAAGGACGTGCTGTGGGACGGCTCACCGCCGCCGTCCGCACACGCCTCCCTGCAGAACCATGTGACCCGGCTGCGCCGCCTGCTGGACGACCCCGACCGCCTGCGCGCCGTGCCGCCGGGCTATCTGCTCCGCGTCGGCGAGGGCGAGTTGGACGTCCGCGTCTTCGAGACCCGCGCCCGCGCCGCCCGCACCGCCCACGCCGCGCGCGACTGGAGCCGCACCCTGCGCGAGTCCACCGCCGCGCTCGCCCTCTGGCGGGGGACGCCGCTCAGCGGACTCCCGGTGGAGGAGTTCCGCGCCCAGGCGTTCGTCCAACGGCTGGAGGAGGCCCGGCTGTTGCTCCTGGAGCGACGGTACGACGCCGAACTCCATCTCGCGGCGGCCCCGGACGGCACGGCGGTGCACACGGGAGGGGACGCGCTCGGCGCCCTCGCCCCCGAACTCGCCGCCCTGGTGGCCGAACACCCGCTCCGCGAGGCCTTCCACCGGCTCCTCATGCTGGTTCTCCACCGCACGGGCCGCCAGGCCGAGGCCCTCGCCGTCCACCGCGACCTCCGCGCCCGCCTCCTCGACGAACTCGGCGTGGAACCGGGTCCGGCCGTACGCGACGCCCACGTGGAGATCCTGCGCGAACAGGACGCCGAGCCCCGGCCGGCGCCCCTCGGGCCCCCTGTCGACGAGCCCCCACCGCGCCCGGCCCAACTACCGCCTCCGCCAGCCCATTTCACGGGCAGGGAAGCGGTACTGGCGGAGCTGCGCCAGGCATTGGGTACGGGTGCGGACGAAGAGACCCGCGCCCCGACCCGGCCAGGGGCGCGGGGAACCGCGCGACCGGCCGCAACGAACCCGCACCCGCCGACCAACAGCTCCCCCCGAGCTCAGAGGCGCCCCGCTTCACCGACGGTGGTCATCAACGGCATGGCCGGCGTGGGCAAGAGCGCCCTCGCCCTCCACCTCGCCCACGAACTCTCCGAGCACTTCCCCGACGGCCAGCTGTACGTCAACCTCCACGGCGCCACCCCGGGCATGACCCCCCTCACCCCCGCCCAGGCCCTCGCCGCACTCCTCCGGGACCTCGGCACGGCCCCGCGCCGTATCCCCGAACACCCGGACGCGGCCGCCGCGTTGCTCCGCTCGACGCTCGCCCCCACCCGCACCCTCATGGTCCTGGATGACGCCGCCCACGCCGCCCAGGTACGCCCGCTGCTGCCCGCCGGCCCCGGCTGCGCGGTCATCGTGACGAGCCGTTCACCGCTGACCGCGCTGGACGGCGCCCACCGCTTCCCGCTCGCCCCGCTCTCGGACGACGAGAGCGCCGCCCTGCTGCGGGCGGCATCGGGCCGCGCGGCGGGCCTGGACGCCACGCATCCCCTCGTCGAACTCACCGGCCGGCTCCCGCTCGCCCTCCGCGTCGTCGCGGCCCGCCTCGCCGCCCGCCGCGCCCTCACCCCGGATGCCCTGGCCGGCCAACTCGCCGCCACGGAAGGCCGGTTGCACCACCTCGAATACGACGACCTGAGCGTCCGCCGTTCCCTCGCCGTCGCCCACGAGGCCCTGCGCGCCTCCGACCGCGAGGCCGACCGCGACGCCGCCCACGCCCTCCGCCGCATCGGCGCCCTCGACCTGCCCGCGTACGGCGCGCCCCTCCTCGCCCGCCTCACCGGCACCGACGAGTTCCGCGCCGAGACCGCCCTCGACCGCCTCGTCGACGTGGCCCTCCTGGAGGAGACGACGTACGGCCGGTACGTCCCCCACGATCTCGTACGCCACTTCGCCCGCGAACTCGCCGACAAGGCCGACACGGCCGAGGCCGTCGCACAGGCCCTCCGCTGGTATGCCGAACGCGCCCGGCAGAGCCTGCTGGTGATGCTCCCGCCGGGGTACGAGCGCGACGAACGCCTCCGCACGACGGCGACCACGGCCGAACCGCCGCCCATGGAGCCGCCGTTCGCCTTCGCCTCCGCCGAGGAGGCATTCGCCTGGGGCGACCGCGAACTCCCCAACATCGTCGCCCTGGTGGAACGCGAGCACGCCGAGGGCGGCGGTGCCGGCGCCGGTGTGGGGGCGGGGGCGGGCGCGGGTCGCGGGGGGGCGTCGGCGGCACTGGTCCCCGCCCTCGTCCGCCACCTCTTCCCGTATCTGCACCGAGGCGGCCGGCTCGCCGAGCTGGACGTGCTCGGGCGGCTGGCGCTGGACGTGGCCCGGTCGCTCGGGGACGACGAGGCCGAGGCGTTCGCGCTGACGGACCGGGCCGGGCTGCACTTCATGTCGGGCCGGGCCTCGGACGCGCTCGCCCTCAACGACCAGGGCCTGAGGCTGTGGCGGCGCCTCGGGGTGGTGTCCTGCGTACGGCGGTGCCTGAACAACCGGGGGCTCGTACTGGCGAGCCTCGGCCGCTACGAGGAGAGCGAGGAGACGCTGCGGCAGAGCCTGGAGCTGTCCCGGCAGCTCGACGACCCGTACGGCGAGGCGGTGACCTTCAGCCACCTCGGCAACCTGTACAAGCACACCGACGCGCGGGCCGCCATCGCCCACCACGAGCGGAGCCTCGCCCTCGGCGAGATCGCCGACAGCCTCGTCGTACGCCACACCGCGCACTGCAACATCGGCTACGCCCACCTGCGGCTCGGCGAACCGGCCGCCGCCGTACGCCACTTCGAGCAGAGCCTGCGGATCCTCGGCGACGACGAGGACTGGCAGGGCGAGTCCAAGTCCCGGCTCGGCCTCGTACGGGCCCTGCGGGAGCTGGGCCAGCCCGACCGCGCCGCCCACGAGTGCGCCGTCCTCCTCGACCTCGCCGACCGCCGAGCCGACGAGTACGCCGTAGGCCTCGCCCGCCACCAGCGGGGGCTGCTGCTGCGGGAGAGGGGCCGCAGGGAGGAGGCGTTCCGCGAGTGGGAGCGCGCCCAGGAGATCCTGGACGGCACGGAGTCGACGGTGGCGGTGGAACTGCGGGACCTGCTCAAGGCCCGGGAATGAGCCCGACCGCGGCAGCAGCCCCCTTTGTGCACCCGTGCGCACTTGGCGACCCGTGATCACTTGGCCTACCCGCGCTCACTTGGCGTCGGCGTAACACTCCACCACCGCCGTGGTGAACGGGAACCGCACCGGCGTCTCCCCGAAGGTCAGCCGCCCCGACAGCTCCGACGCCTCCCGGATGGCCGCCACGACGGCCTCGGCCTCCTCGGCCGGGCAGTGCACGATCACCTCGTCGTGCTGGAAGAAGACCAGCTCGGCGGCCATGTCGGCGAGGGAGCGGCGGAGGGCGGCGAGGAGGAGCAGGGTCCAGTCGGCGGCGCTGCCCTGGACGACGAAGTTGCGGGCGAAGCGGCCCCGGGCGCGGGAATTGGTGGAGGCGTACCCGGGCACCCACTCGTTGCCCTGGCCCTCCGAGGTCTCGTGGTCGGGGTCGGCCTGGGGGAGCCCCGCCTCCTCGCCCGCCGCGTCGGAGGCACCGGCCGCCGGTGGGCACGTACGCCCGAGCCAGGTCCGTACGAGCCGCCCCTCCTCACCCGCTCGGGCCGCGTCGTCGACGTACTGAACGGCTCTGGGGAACCGGCGGCGCAGCGCGGCGAGGTTCTTCAGCCCGTCCCCGGAGGTCTGCCCGTACACGGCACCCAGCACGGCGAGCTTGGCCTGCGCCCGGTCCCCGGAGAAGGCGCGGTCGGAGACGGACTGGTAGAGGTCGGTGGGACGGCCCGCGACCTCCATGAGCCCCGGATCACGGGAGATGGCGGCCAGCACTCTCGGCTCCATCTGATCGGCGTCGGCGACGACGAGCCGCCAGCTGGGGTCGGCCACGCAGGCCCGTCGGATGACCTTGGGGATCTGCAGCGCGCCCCCGCCGTTGGTGACCCACCGCCCGGTGACGGTGCCGTGTGCGAGGAACTCGGGCCGGAACCGCCCGTCCCGCACCCAGTCCTGCAGCCAGGACCAGCCGTGGGCGACCCAGATCCGGTACAGCCGCTTGTACTCGAGGAGCGGCTTCACGGCCGGATGGTCGACGCTCTCGATCTCCCAGCGCCGAGTGGACCGAATGCGGACCCCCGCCTGGCCGAAGGCCTTGACGACATCGGCGGGCAGGTCGGGGCGCACCCGCCGCCCGAAGGCGTTCGACACCTCCTCGGCGAGCTCGGCGAGCCGACGGGGCTCACCCCCACCCGCGTACCGCTCCCCGAGCATCTCGTGCAGCACCTCCCGGTGCACATCGGCCCGCCACGGCAGCCCCGCCCGGTTCATCTCGGCGGCGACGAGCATGCCGGCCGACTCGGCGGCGGTCAGCAGCCGCATCCGGTCCGGGTGGGCGGTGGCGTCATGCCGCCGCAGCTGGTCCGCGTACACCTCGACGAGGTCGGCAAGCGGCACATGGACGGGCCGGGGCTCGAAGAGAGAGGGCTGCGCGCCGGGCTCGGCGGAGCGGAGGGGCGGATCGGGCGGCACGGGGGCGTGGCGCAGCCGGGCAAGTGCGGCGGCAGCGGACCGGGGCTCCCCGAGCCGCCCCTCATGCCCGAGCAGCAGACTCTCGGCATCCTCGACGTCATAACACCGCTCGACGCGGATGCCCCCGGCGAGCAGCCGGGGGTAGACCTCGGTGGTGGCCCGCCACACCCACCGCCCGACCTCCGGCCCGCGTCGCCGCACGGCCTCCACGAGGTCGGCCTCCCACGTCACGGCCCCCGCGGGCAGCCCGTCCGGGCCGAGGGGGGCGACCTCCACACCACCATCCTCGGCCGATGCGAGCGCCCATCGGTCGGTCATGGGTGCGAGTGTGGCAGGGGGGTCTGACAGTGGGGCTCCGCCACGGGGGCGGCAGGCCGGGGGGCAGGTTCTCGCGTACGTGATCGGGCGCCCCGGCAGCGCGTGCGCAGACGTCTGCCGGGGGCGCTACGAGTCCCCGCACGGGGGACCGAACGACTACGCGCGGCCCACGATGTGGGCGCTGCCGCGCGAGGTCTGAACGGGCTGACGGCAGTCCGGTGCGTCTGCGGGCGCCGGGTGCCCGTCGAGATCCCGGCACAGGGCGGCGTGCAGATGCTCGGCGTCGACGCGGGAGAGCGCCAGCTCGACATCGGTCGGAGACTCCCCGTCGAGGGACAGCCGTAGCGGGACGGCCACGCGGCCATCGCCGATGCGGTGCACGCGGCTTCCCGGAGTGCGTTCGATTTCCCAGCTCGTGACGGCCTGCACCGACGGGTCCGATCCTGACGCGTCCAACGGTTCACCAGCAGTCGAGCGATATCCACATCCGACCGGCCACGCACTGCAGGACGCCTCGCTACGCCTGGTTCTTCTTCTCCGCTTCCACGACGGCCCGCAGCGCCTCCGCCACGTTCGCCTCGGTCGCCTCCTTGGTCACCCCAAGGCCGCTCAGCACCCCCTCCCCGTTCTCGAACTCCAGCAGTGCGAGCAGGATGTGCTCCGTGCCGATGTAGTTGTGGCCGAGGCGGAGGGCTTCGCGGAAGGTGAGTTCAAGGACCTTCTTGGCGTCGGGGCCGTAGGGGATGAGCTCGGGCACCTCGGCGGAGGCCGGCGGCAGAACGGCGGTCGCCGCCTCTCGTACCGCTTCCGGGGAGACGCCCTGCGCGACGATCGCCTTGGCTGCGAGACCCTCCGGTTCGGCGAGGAGGCCGAGGACGAGGTGGGCGGGCAGTCCTTCGACCGCGCCGGCGGCCTTGCCCTCGTCGTGCGCGGCCGTGACCACGTTCCGGGCGCGCGGGGTGAAGCGGCTGAAGCCCTGGCTGGGGTCGAGGTCCACCTCGCCCTTGGGCACGAACCGCTTCTGCGCGGCCTGCCGGGTCACGCCCATGCTCTTGCCGATGTCCGTCCAGGACGCGCCCGACCGCCGGGCCTGGTCCACGAAGTGGCCGATCAGGTGGTCGGCCACTTCACCGAGGTGGTCCGCGGCGATGACCGCGTCCTGGAGCTGGTCGAGAGGTTCGGGGTGGACCTTCTTGATGGCTTCGATGAGTTCGTCGAGACGGATGGAAGCGGTGACTCGCGGATTGGTCGTCATGTGTCAACCTTAGGTTGACAGCAGTTGAGTGTCAACCGAGAGTTGACACCCAGGCGCTTCTTTCGTCGGCGAGGTCGCCGCCAACCGCACCGTCAGCCGCGCGAACACCGTCCCGGTGAAGATGTTCAGCCCGCGCCACCGCCGGCTGCGGCGCGGCACTGACGAGGTGACGCGCCACTACGTCGTACAGCGCCACTCTCACGCGGCAGGGTCTGCTCCACGACGTCGACGGTCTGCGCGAGGAGTACGAGACCCGCTACGGGGAACTGCGGCGTGAGCTGCTCAGACGCCACGCTGCCGTCCTATGCGCCGTCCTGGCCGGGTTGTGCGGGCGCCAGTGCAGCCGTTCACGTTCTGTGGCGTTGAGCTCCGATGGAGCCGGCCGCTGGAACCAGCCGCATGCGAGGAGCAGGAGCGCCGGCCCACGCGAGAGGTAGGTGGCCTGGCGCGATCCGGGTACCCGGCGGTGGACACACCCGCCAGGCGGAGGTGGTCGACATGGCGACGGCGCACCATCCGGACCAGGTCCGGTCCGAGCGGGACCCCGAGCAGATCCTGATCCGGGGACAGCGGCAACAGATCATCGGGCTGCTGCTGATCATCAGCGTGTTTGTGCTGTTCGTGGCTCCGTGGATCGCGGGCTATCCCGAGACGGCCAAGGACGCGCACCGAAACGAGCTGGGTGCCGGGCTGGTCGTCCTGTTCCTCGCGATGGCCCGGTTCGTCTGGTACCCGGGCAAGTGGTCCGATCTGGCAGTGCCGGCGGCGGGTGCCTGGATGATGGCCTCGCCTTGGGCCCTCAGCCGGCAGAACACCGTGGTGTTCGACGGCACCCAGGTGATCGACGTCGTCGTAGGCATTGTTCTGGTGGTGCTGGCGGGCCTGTCCTCGCTGCTGCTTGTGCGCTCGGAACGGCACAGTGCCCGACAGAAGGCTCAGCGGGTGAGTGGTGCCGGGCACGAGCGCGGGCCAAACGCCGGCGGATTAACTTGAGCGACCCCACCACCCACAGCCTCCGCGAACGTCCTCGAAGTCATCCAGCCGGTCCGGGAGGAGTCATGTCGAAGTCCCTCAAGGAGCAGACGCCGCAGGAACTGGGCGGTCGGAGCAGTGTGCTGGTGCGACAGCGCCGTGATCACGCGGAGATCGACCGCCTCATGGAGCTGTACCGGCGCGGTGCCGGTCAGGAACGGGAACAGGCGTTGAAGAACGTCGTCCAGCTGGTCTTCAGCCACGCCTTCGCGGAGGAGACCGTGCTGTGGCCCGCCGTACGGCGCTCGGTCCCGGACGGAGAGGAGCTGACCGCCCGGGTCGAGGAGGAACACCAGCAGATCAACGATCTCGTGGCCGACATCGAACGGCTGCCTCCCGGGGATCCGGAACGCGAGGACAAGGTGGAGCGGGCGTTCGCGCTGATCCGGCAGGACATCAGGGACGAGGAGGACCTGCTCCTCCCGCGGTTGCAGGACGCGCTGGACACGGCCGGACTACGGCGCCTCGGCTCCCTCTGGGAGACGGTACGCCGCACCGCGCCCACCCATCCCCACCCGGTCGTCCCCCGTCGCCCACCAGGCAACGCCCTGCTGGGCGTGCCGCTGAGTCTTTACGACCGCGTGCGCGACGCACTCGGTCCCACGGGTTCGCACCGGGGAGGCGACGGGGCGTCCGGCCGGTGACCCCGTCCCAGACGGCTCACCGCCGCCCCACCGCCCCCACAACGGCAACCGCAGCCACCACGCCGCACACCCCCACACATCCCCCGACCACACCCCAGGGCACCGCCACCCCCACCGGCGCCGCCAGGACCCCCAAGGCCCCCGTCACCCCCGCCAGATTCACCGCGGTGACGGCGACCCCCAGCACCACCCCCACCACCACAGCGACCAGAGCCTCACCCACCACGACCACCCGCACCTGCCCCCGAGTCGCCCCCGCCAGCCGCAGTGACCGCAGCTCCGCACCCCGCGCCGACGTGGCCATCAGCAACGTCCCGGCCAGCGAGATCCCCGCGTACACGAGGGCGATCCCCAGCACCATGAAGAACCCCAGGCGAGTGTGGGCCTTGGACCCCGGACGGTTCGCCGCGAGCCACTCCTCGGCCGTCCGGACCGTCCCACCGGCCCCGGCCAAGTCCGCCGCGACCACCGCCCGATCGACCCCGCGCCCGACCCGCACATCGACCCGGTCCACCACGGCCCCACCCGCGTTCGCGGCCGTCACGTACGCCCCGTTGTCCCCGGTGCCCTGCGCGAGCACGGCCACGATCCTCAGCCGTACGGGACGCCCGTCCCCGAGCCACACCCGCACGGTCTGCCCGACCTCGTGCCGCTCCCACTCCTCGTTCACGACGATCGACCGGTCATCGAGATCGCGTACGTCCCCGGCGACCACCGGCAACCGCGACACCGACGCGAAGGCCGCCACATCCGTCACCGCCCGCGCGTCGGACCGTACGAGCGCGCTCCCCTCCTCCACCGCATACACAGCGGTCGAAGCCGACCCAGCCACGGTCACCCCATCGGCAGCCCCAGCTCGTACGCCGGCCCGTGCCCGATGCTCCGACCCAGCCGTCACGACGAAGTCCGCCCGAGTCCGGGCCTCCGCCTCCGCCCCCTTCGCCTCCGCCACCGTCCCCGCCGTCCCCAGCAGCGACCCGGCCAGCGCGACGGTCACCAGCACCGGCGCGGCCACGGCCGCGGTCCGGCGTACCGACGTGGCGGCGTTCTCGCGGATCAGCAGCCCGCCGGCCCCGGGCAACACCGCCCCCACCAGCCGTACGACCGGACGCACGAGCAGGGGCGCGAGCGCGGCCACCGCCGTGATCAGGAGCATCGGCTGGGTCGTGTACGTCTTCCGCTTCAGCAGCTCCGCCGGATCCGTCCCCAACTTCCAGGCCAGGAGCCCCAGTCCACCCGCCAGCAGAACGGAACCGATCACCCGGCGCGACAGCGGCAGCACCCCGGTGTCCACGGACGCCTCACGCAACGCCTCCACGGGCCCGATACGCCCCGCCCGCCGCGCCGCCACCCAAGCCCCCGCGAGCGCCACCGACACCCCTGTCCAGAAGGCCACGTGGTACGGCCACACCACCGCGTCCGGCACCGCGAACCACGTCGGCGCCACCCCGCCGTCCACCAACACCCGTACCAGCGAAGGCGCCCCCCACGCCCCCAGCGCACACCCCGCACCGGACGCCACGACCCCGACCGCGACCGCCTCCCCGAGCAGCAGCCGCCGTACCTGACCGGGCGTCGCCCCCGCCATCCGCAGCAGCCCGAACTCCCGCCTCCGCAAGGCCACCACGAAGGCGAAGGTCGACGCCGTCACGAACACCGACACGAAGACGGTGACCCCGGCCGCCGTCCCCAGCAGCGAGTTCACGGCGACCAACGCCTCCGCGTCCCGCTCGTACGACGGATCCACCTGCCGCCGCGCGTCACCGGTGAGCACCCGCGCCCGGTCCCCGACCACCGCCCGTACGTCCGCGACGGCCGCGTCCACCCCGACCGCGTCCACCCCGACCGCGTCCACCCCGACCGCGTCCACCCCTGGAGCGTCCCCGGCCGCCGCTCCGTCCGCCCCGTCCGTCGTCACCGGCCCCAGCTTCCGGAGTTCGGCCAGCAGTTGGTCGTCCACAGGGTGTGGATGAGCCAGCCTCTGCGACACCCGGGCCGTGCCCGGCCCCCGCCGCACCTCCACCGTGAGCCGGTCCAGACCCGCCACGACGACGGGGGAGGAGCCGAAACGCTCCGGCGCACGCGCGGGCGGATCCAGCGTCGCTGCGAGCCCCAGCCCCATCGCCGCCATCACCCCGACCCCCAACGCCACGGCGACGAACGACCCGACCAACGCGGCCCACCGCGTACGCAACGACGACAAGGTCAGCACGTCACACCACCCCCGACACCCGCCGTGCCCGCCACCCCGGCGACACGCTCCAGCCCCGCCATACGACCCGCCACCGCCTCCGCCGACGGCCGCACCAGCTCCCCGCTCACGCGCCCGTCGACGAGGAACACCACCCGGTCCGCGTACGACGCGGCCACCGGATCATGCGTGACCATGACCGTCGTCTGCCCCTCCCGGTCCACCAACTCCCGTAACAGGCACAGCACTTCGCGACTGGTCGTGGTGTCCAAGGCCCCCGTCGGCTCGTCGCCGAACAGCACCGCCGGGCGGGTGATCAACGCCCGGGCCAGCGCGACCCGCTGCTGCTGCCCGCCGGACAACTGGCCCGGCCGATGCCCGGCCCGCTCGGCCAGCCCCACGCGGGCCAGTGCCTCGCGCACCGCCCCGCGCGAGGGGCGCCGTCCGGCGAGCCGCAGGGGGAGGGCGACGTTCTGCGCGGCGGTCAGGGAGGGGAGGAGGTTGAAGGCCTGGAACACGAAACCGATCCGCTCCCGGCGCAGCAGCGTCAGACGCCGCTCGCTCATCCCGGCCAGCTCCACCCCGTCGACGCTCACCGTCCCGCCCGACGGCCGGTCCAGCCCCGCCGCACACTGCAACAGCGTCGACTTCCCCGACCCCGACGGCCCCATCACCGCCGTGAAGGTCCCGGCCCCGAAGTCCAGGTCCACCCCGTCGAGGGCGACGACCTCCCCGTACGACCGCCGCAGGCCCCGTACACGTACGGCCGCGAACCCGGTCTCTCCCGCCTCCGCCGAGGCCCTGTCTGTCTCTGTCGTGGTCATGCCCCAAGCGAACCGTCCGCGCCCCGCCCGCACACGACCCCTGGAGGGCGTCCTCGGGGTAGGGCCAGCCCTACCTACCGCCCCCGGTCGCCCCGGGCCGGCTCATGACACGATCGAACACGTGAGTACGACCAGCACGGTGGACCGCGCCTTCGAGGCGGCCCTCTACGCCGACACCGACGCCGCCCTCGACACCGGCGCCTCCCTGCTCGCCGCCGACCCGGCGGCCGACGCGGAACTCGCCCGGCGCGGACGGGAGTTCGTCGCCGGCGCATGGCGGCGCGGGTGGCAGCCCGCCGACGTCGTACGGTTCGCGCGGCGCGAGCTGGAGGACGAGCACGTACGACTCCTCGCGCGGCTCGTCGTCGAGGAGCACGAGCATGAGCAGGCGGGCGCCTCTCCACAGGCACCCGGCCCCCGCTGGGCCGCCCAGCTCGACGAGGTCGGGGAACTCGCGGCACACCCCACCCGCACGGACCGTTTCTCGCACGCCACCGTGTCCCTGGAGCTGTACCGCCTCCTGCTGCGCCTGCCCACCCTCGAACCCCTGGAGCGCCCCCAGGCGGCCAGCGGCGCGAAGAACTCGCCCCACCCGGAATCCCGCATGCTCGCCCGCATCCGCGCCCTCCTCGCCAAGGCGGAGGCGACCGGTTTCCCGGAGGAGGCGGAGGCGCTCAGCGCCAAGGCGCAGGAGCTGATGGCGCGGCACAGCATCGACGAGGCGCTGCTGGCGGCGCGGGCACACAGCAAGGACGTGCCCGGCGCCTGCCGGATCGGCGTCGACCCGCCGTACGAGACGGCGAAGGCGGTGCTCCTGGACGCCGTGGCCCGCGCCAACCGCTGCGAGGCCGTCTGGAACGAGGCCCTCGGCTTCTCCACGGTCGTCGGTTTCGAGGCCGACCTGGAGGCGGTCGAGCTGCTCCACACCTCGCTCCTCGTCCAGGCCACCACCGCGATGACCAAGGCGGAGGCCGCCCAGCGCAAGGGCGGCCGCAAGCGGACGAAGACCTTCCGGCAGTCGTTCCTGGCCGCCTACGCCCACCGCATCGGCGACCGTCTGGCAGCGGTGGCCGAGGCCCAGATCGCGGAGGCGGAGGCGGAGCGAGCGGGTGGGGGAGGGGCGGGCGCCCCGGAGCAGGACCTCCTGCCCGTCCTGGCCGCACGTGACGTCGCGGTCCGTGACCAGTTCACCCGCATGTTCCCGGAGACGGTGACCACCCGCGTCCGAGGCGTCAGCGACGCGGCGGGCTGGCAGCAGGGCGCGGAGGCGGCGGACCGCGCCCAGGTCCGGGCACGACCCCGGCTGCCGTCGTGACTCGGCCGCCGTCGTGACTCGGCTGCCGGTGTGACTCGGCCGCTGCGGCGACTCGGCCGCCGCTGTGACTCAGTCGCCCACCGGCAGGAACGGCCCCACGTGCGCGTCCAGCGTGCCCCCCGACGTGAACGCGACCTCCGCGTCCGGCCAGTCGTAGCTGTTGGCCTTGGTCTCGCCGGGCAGGCCGAAGCTCAGCTTGTCCACGTCGGCGCCCTTCTCCGGGTCACCGGCCGGCCCGCGCACGTAGGCGATGGTGAAACTCACCGACTGCCCGTCCCCCAGCGTCACCTCGGTGTCCTCGGACGTCCCCTCCTGCGCCACGATCGGCATGGACTTCTCACCGAAGCGCAGTTCGACGTGGGCGTTGCCCTTCAGCGTGCAGGCGGCGCCGCTCTTGTTGGTGACGGTGACCGGTACGGCACCCTCGTCGCCGGCGGCCGGGGCGGCGCTGCTCGGCCCGACCTCGAAGTCGGCCTGCGCGGCCGTGCAGGCGGCCCCCTTGGCGGCCTCGGGCGTGGCCGCGCCCGTCGTGCTGTCGCCACCCCCGCCGTCCCCGCCGTCACTGCTGCAGGCGGTCAACGTGAGAGCCGCGAGGAGGGCGGCGGCGATGGCGGTCGGAGCGGTGCGCATGCGATTCCCGGGGAGTTCGTGGCTGTCACAGCCGACGCCGGCTGTCATAGCAGCGGTGGCTGTCATGGCCGTGGTGGCTGTCAGAGCTGGTGATGGTGTGCACGGATGGGACGGGCCACGAAACCCGGAGGTTCCGAGGCCCGCCCCACCCATGATCTACGATCCGGCACTGGCCGTGGGCAGATCCGTCGGCAGCCCGGACGGCATCGTCCCCTCGGCCTTCTGGAACGTCTCCTCGCCGACGCCGCCCTCCCACGTGATCGTGAGGGACTTGGCGGTGACCTCGTCCACCATGCCCTCGGTGCGGTCGTCGCTGCCGTCCTGGCACTTGAGGCTGATCATCCGCATGTTCGCCTCGTCGGAGACCTTGCCGCCGCACACCGAGGTGCCCACGAAGACCGCGACCTCCTCGCCGTTGACGAACAGGGCGACCGGCTTGCCCCCGGTCGTGGCCAGCCAGTTGCCCTGCATCTCGGTCTGGGCGCCGGAGGATCCGCCGGAGTCGGAGCCGCCGCCGTCCGAGCTCTCCGTCGCCTTCGGGGCGGCGGACGACTCCGTGGCCTCGGAGCCGCCGTCGTCGCTGCTGCACCCGGTCAGTACGAGCGCGGCCGCGAGACCGGCCGCCGCGGCCGCGACGCGCACGCGCCGGCGCGCGGAGGTCGCTCTGGTCGCGGGCCTTGCCGTCATCGCCGTAGTCACTGGAGGTCTCCCCAAGGGTGTGGCCGGATCCTGTCGCCGCGCCGGGCCGGGCGCCGCGGCGACAGCGGCAAGCTACCAGGAGCAGCTCTGCGACAGATGGCCGGGAACTGTGAGGACTCCGAGGACGACGGGGACACTCCGGCGCCCGGCCCTCGACGGAACGAACCCGCCTCCACCAGGATGACCTGCCTCTACCGGAACGAACCAGCCCCTACCACGACGACTTGCGCACCCCCGGCAGGAACCCGGCGTGCGCCTGCTCCCGCAGGCTCACCCGCGACAGCCCGAACGTCCGGAAGTAGCCGCGCGGCCGCCCGTCCACTTGGTCCCGGTTGCGTACGCGGGTGGCGCTGGCGTCACGCGGCTGCCGGCGCAACTCCTGTTGGGCGGCGTCGCGTTCGGCCTCGGTGGAGGAGGGCCGCCGGATGATCTCCTTCAGCTCGGCCCGCCGCTCGGCGTACCGCGCGACGATCTCCTGCCGCTTCTCGTTCTTCGCGATCTTGCTCTTCTTCGCCATCAGACACCCACTCCCGTCAGATCTTCACGCCGCGCGCACGGATCCGCGCGACCGCGGCCTCCACGCCGATGACGTCCACGGTCTTGATCCCCTTGGCGCTCAGCCGGAGCCGCACATGGCGGTTCTCGCTGGGCAGCCAGTAGCGCTTGGACTGGATGTTCGGGTCGAAACGGCGTGACGTGCGCCGGTGGGAGTGCGAGATGCGGTTGCCGAAGCCGGGCTGGGCGCCGGTCAGCATGCAGTGGGCGGACAAGGGTGATGCACCTCTCTCGATCCAGTGGTGTAAATGGAATTCATTTTCAGTAAGATATCAGCATGGCACGCAACGAACTCCGACCGGTCATCAAACTCCGGTCCACGGCCGGCACCGGCTACACCTACGTCACCCGCAAGAACCGCCGGAACGACCCCGACCGGCTGACGCTGCGCAAGTTCGACCCGATGGTCGGCCGCCACGTCGACTTCCGAGAGGAGCGCTGACCGCGATGAAGAAGGACATCCACCCGTCGTACGGGCCCGTCGTCTTCCGGGACCGCGCCGCGAACCACACCTTCCTCACCCGCTCGACGATGACGAGCGAGAAGACGATCGAGTGGGAGGACGGCAACACCTACCCCGTGGTCGACGTCGAGATCTCCAACGTCAGCCACCCCTTCTACACGGGCACCGCGCGCGTGCTGGACACGGCCGGCCGCGTGGAGAAGTTCGAGAAGCGGTACGGCGCCGGGAAGAAGCGGGGCTGACCGACGTGACCCAGCTGTCTGTCGCGATCGTCGGCGGGCTGCACGCCGACGCCCGGCGGGCCGCCGTCGAGGCGCTGCTCGCCGGGGTCCCGGGCAGCGTCGCGCTGCACCACGACCTCTCCGACGCCACCGAGGGCCCCGAAGCCAAGGTCGTCCGGACCGTCCGTGACGCGGCGGGCCTCATCTCCACTGGTGAGACCCCGCTCGTCAACGACTGCGCGTGCTGCGCCCTGCGCGAGGACCTCGTCCCCGAACTGGAGCGCCTGGCCGACGCGGGCCTGACCCGGCTGGCCGTGGTCGAACTCTGGGACTCGGTCGAGCCGAAGGCCATGGCCGAGGTGATCGCCGCCGGCGGCCTGCGCCTCACCTCGGTCATCACGGCCGTCGACCCCGCCCTCCTCCTCCCCTACCTCGGCAACGGCGACGACCTCGCCGACCGAGGCCTCGCCGCCGCCACCACCGACCAACGCACCGTCGCGGACACCTTCGCCCGCCAACTCGAATACGCCCCGATCCTGGCCGTACTCGACTCGGAGGAAGCGGACGACGAGGACAGGGCCCTCCTGGCCCAACTGCACCCGACGGCGCAACGGGTGCCCATTCACAGCGGGGTCGGAGCGCAGGAACGGGCCGCAGGTCCGAAAAGGGGCGCGGGGAACTGCGCGACCAGCCACGAAGCACTTGCGCCCGACAACGTGCCCCACCCCCGACGGCGCCTGGTCGAAGCCGCGCTTGCCGGAGGCTTCGACGTTGAGGCCGCCGCCGCAGCCCAACACCCGGCGTGCGCCCTCCTCCCCACCGACGCCGACGAGCACGGCGTCACCACCCTCGTCTGGCACCGCCACCGCCCCTTCCACCCGGAGCGGCTGTACGCGGCGCTGGAAGACCTCTGCTGCGCGGCCGCCCGCAGCCGCGGCCGGTTCTGGCTCGCCGAGCGCCCCGACACCCTGCTGCACTGGGACGCGGCCGGCGGCGCCCTCTGCGTGGAGTCGGTCGGCCCCTGGCTCGCCTCGCTCCCGGACGCCGCCTGGGACATGGTCCCCCCGGTCCGCCGGGCCGCCGCCGCCCTCGACTGGCACCCGGAACACGGCGACCGCTGCCAGCACCTGGTCTTCACCTCCCCGGGCCTGGATCGCGACGGACTCGAACGGCTCCTGGAGTCCTGTCTGCTCACCGACGCCGAGTACGCCGCCGGGCGCGCCGCCTGGGAGCGGCTGCCACGCCCCTTCGACACCTTCCTGGAGGTCTGAACCGTCATGCCCCGCAAGCCGGAGCGCAAGCCCGCCAAGTCCCGCCCCAATCCGCTGGACCAGGCCAAGATCACGTACATCGACTACAAGGACACCGACCTGCTGCGGCGGTTCATCTCCGACCGCGGCAAGATCCGCAGCCGCCGGGTCACCCGCGTCACCGCCCAGCAGCAACGACAGCTCGCCCGCGCCATCAAGAACGCCCGCGAGATGGCGCTCCTGCCGTACTCCTCGCGCTGACGCCACCCACCGAACCACCGCCGCCCACCGAACCCCCCGCACCCGCCGAACCACCGCCCCCCACCCAGCCCCGGAGAGGTCCACCCACCTCCCCGGGGCCGCTCGTTTCCCGCCAACCTGCGCATGGCCGTCCCGCCGCCTGAACCGCACGGGCCCGCACCCCGTAGGGAGGGACAGGGGGACATGGGGACACGAACCAGGACGACATGAGCCCCGGATGGAACAGGAACGCCCCGGCGTACGTCTCTCCAGTGCGGTAACCGCAGGAACACGCCTCGTGCACGTGCATCTGCTCGTGCATACGCAGATGCATACGCTCCTGCATTAGCACATGAACAAAGCTATGATCCGGGGCAGTTGACCACCGCATCACTGGCATCAATGGCATCACTGGCCACACCAGTGCCGATGCGCATCAAGCGCACCACTGCACCACCCCGGGGAGCGACCTGTGGACCACGACGTGTACGGCGTGGATGACGTGTACAACGGCATGGCCGCGAGGGAGCTCACCGAGCTCCACGCGGTGGCCTGGCAGAAGAGCCGGCACAGCAACTCGCAGGGCAACTGCGTGGAGTTCGCCCGGCTGCCCGGCGGTGAGGTGGCGGTGCGCAACTCCCGCTTCCCCGACGGTCCGGCGCTCGTCTACACGCGCGCCGAGATCGAGGCGATGCTCCTGGGAGTCAAGGACGGCGAGTTCGACCACCTGGTGGGATAACCGCGCTCGGTGACGGGGGAGCCGACGGGCCCGACCCGTGTGACACGCGTAGAACCGCGGCACGGAAAAGTGCCGCGGTTCCTCAATGGGCGGACGGGCGGACCGGTGCCGACGGCACCTGGAACAGCGCCCACACCACCTTGCCGCTGAGCGCGCCGCCGAGTGGGTGCCAGCCCCAGCTGTCCGCGAACGAGTCGACCAGGAACAGTCCGCGCCCCGACTCCGCCGAGAAGTCCTCCGAGTCGCCGGCGACCGGACTGTCGTGGCTGGGGTCGCGCACCGCGCAGACCAGCCGCTCGGTCCAGCGCATCAAGTGCAGCCGTACGGGCGGGTCCTGGGCCGGACACGGTCCGTTGCCGGTGGGCAGGCCGTGCCGCAGGGCGTTGGTGACGAGTTCCGAGACCACGAGGCAGACGTCGTCGAAGTGGTCGTCCAGCCGCCACTGGTCGAGCGTGCCCCGGGTGAACTGCCGTGCCTCGCGCACCGCTTCGTAGCGGGTCGGCAGCGCGCAGGACGCGGCGTTGGACACGGTCGCGGGATCAAGTGGCGGGAGTCCCTGCCGTAAGGGTTCGAGCATGGTCGATCCATTCGTCCCCATGCGAGGCACTCCCGGGTGTTCGCGGTCGTTGCGATGCAGCGGTGGCGCGAGACCATGGTTTCTGATGCGCCCTGCAGATGCAAGGGCAGATGCACGTGCACGCGCCCGAAATGGACCTTCCCATACCGCTTGTTCAACATTTCTTCTGCGGCCTGCCCCGGGTGCTCCCTCGTCCCATCCGTCTCAGCTGTTGAAGACTTTCCCTTTCTGTAACCGCGCGAGTGCGGATCGGAGTGGTTTAGTGGCAGACTGCGGCCCTTGAAGAAGTTGGGGAGGCTGGACGAACGTGGGCGCCGGTGAATCGAGCGGGTCGGTGGTGAGGCGGATGCTGCTGGGCTCGCATCTCAGGCGGCTGCGCGAGTCGCAGGGGATCACCCGGGAGAAGGCCGGGTACTCGATCCGCTCCTCCGAGTCGAAGATCAGTCGGATGGAACTCGGCCGGGTCAGCTTCAAGACCCGTGACGTGGAGGACCTGTTGACCCTCTACGGCGTCACAGACGAGACCGAGCGCACCTCACTGCTCTCCCTGGCGAAGGAAGCCAATGTCGCCGGCTGGTGGCACAGCTACTCGGACGTCCTGCCCAGCTGGTTCCCCACCTACGTCGGCCTGGAAGCCGCGGCCCACCTCATCCGCAGCTACGAAGTCCAGTTCGTGCACGGCCTGTTGCAGACCGAGGCGTACGCCCACGCCGTCGTCGCCCGGGGCATGAAAGGCGCGAGCGAGGCCGAGATCGACAAGCGGGTGGCCCTGCGCATGGAGCGCCAGAAGTACCTGGTGTCCGAGAGTGCCCCCGAGTTCCACTGCGTCCTCGACGAGGCCGCGCTGCGCCGGCCGTACGGCGACCGGGAAGTGATGCGGGGTCAGCTCCAGCATCTGATCGAGATCTCGGAGCGCCCGAACGTACGGCTGCAGGTCATGCCGTTCAGCTTCGGCGGCCACTCCGGCGAGAGCGGCGCCTTCACGGTGCTGAGCTTCCCCGAGTCCGACCTCACCGACGTCGTCTACCTCGAACAGCTCACCAGCGCGCTCTACCTGGACAAGCGCGAGGACATCGCCCAGTACGAGCGGGCGATCAAGCAGCTCCAGGACGACAGCCCGTCCCCGGCCGAGAGTCGGGACCTGCTGCGGGGACTGCTCCAGCTCTCCTGAGGCACGTCCTGAGGCCCGCCGGCTCCCCTGAGAGTCTTCACGGAGTCTCCCGAGTAACTCTCCAACTCCCCTTACTCACAAGTACGATGACGTGTGATCAATCTTGATCGATGCCGACTGATTGAGGATCACATGTCGTCCTACTTCACCGACCTGGCCCAGCAGTACATCGGTGGCGAGTGGCGCCCGGGCTCAGGCTCCTGGGACATCATCGACTTCAACCCGTACGACGACGCGAAGCTCGCCTCGATCACGATCGCCACGGTCGACGAGGTGGACGAGGCCTATCGGGCCGCCCAGGCCGCTCAGAAGGAATGGGCCGAGGTCAACGCCTATGCGCGTCGTGCGGTCTTCGAGAAGGCCCTGAAGGTCATCGAGGAGCGCGAGCAGGAGATCACCGAGGTGATCATCGCCGAGCTCGGCGGTACGCGTCTGAAGGCCGGGTTCGAGCTGCACCTCGCCAAGGAGTTCCTGCGCGAGTCCGTCCAGCTGGCGCTGCGCCCCGAGGGCCGGATCATCCCGTCGCCGATCGACGGCAAGGAGAACCGCCTCTACCGGGTGCCGGTCGGTGTGGTGGGCGTCATCAGCCCCTTCAACTTCCCGTTCCTGCTCTCCATCAAGTCGGTCGCCCCGGCCCTCGCGCTCGGCAACGGCGTGGTGCTGAAGCCGCACCAGAACACCCCGATCACCGGCGGCACCCTGGTCGCGAAGATCTTCGAGGAGGCCGGCCTGCCGGGCGGTCTGCTCAACGTCGTCGTCACCGACATCGCCGAGATCGGCGACGCCTTCATCGAGCACCCGATCCCCAAGCTCATCTCCTTCACCGGCTCCGACAAGGTCGGCCGCCATGTCGCCACGGTCGCCGCCTCGCACTTCAAGCGCTCGATCCTCGAACTGGGCGGCAACAGCGCGCTGGTGGTCCTGGACGACGCGGACATCGACTACGCCGTCGACGCGGCCGTCTTCTCGCGCTACGTCCACCAGGGCCAGGTCTGCATGGCCGCCAACCGCGTCCTCGTCGACCGCTCGATCCAGGCCGAGTTCACCGAGAAGTTCGTGACCAAGGTGAAGTCCCTGAAGGTCGGCGACCCGAGCGACCCGCAGACGGTCATCGGCCCGGTCATCAACTCCTCCCAGGCGGACGCCCTCTCGTCCGTCGTCGAGCAGGCCCTCGCCGAGGGCGCCACGGCGCTCCTCCGAGGCACCACGACCGACAACCTGGTCGAGCCGTCCGTCCTCACCGACGTGCCCGCCGACTCCGCCCTCCTCCGGCAGGAGGTCTTCGGCCCCGTCGTCTTCCTCATCCCCTTCGACGGCGAGGAGGAGGCCGTCCGCATCGTCAACGACACCCCGTACGGCCTCAGCGGCGCCGTCCACACCGGTGACATCGAGCGGGGCGTGCACTTCGCCAAGCAGATCGACACCGGCATGTTCCACGTCAACGACGGCACCGTCCACGACGAGCCCCTCGTCCCCTTCGGCGGCGAGAAGCACTCCGGCATCGGCCGCCTCAACGGCGAGACCACGGTGGACGCCTTCACCACCCAGAAGTGGATCTCGGTCCAGCACAAGCGGAGCTTCTTCCCGTTCTGAGGTTCGCACCTTCCGGACGCCCGGGACCGCACGTAAGAGACATGCATCTAGCCGGACACTAGGTGCATGTCTGCCACGTATCCGATCGCGGAAGCGCGGGGAAGACTCGGGGAACTCGCCCGCCGAGCCGCCCAGCACGAGCACATCACCCTGACCGACCGCGGCGTTCCGGCCGCCGTCCTCATCTCCCCCACGGAGCTCGAGGAACTGCACTGACAGGTGCTGTGGGAACCGGCGGCGCTCAATACGGCTGCCGGGTATCTCAAGGACGACCCGGGCAGTCCGACGCGCTACTGCGGGCCACCGACCCACTCGCCGCGAACGAGCGGCCGTGGGCTCGCGTGCCTGGGGTACGGACCACCACCGCCGCCGCCTGCACCACGGCCCTCGGCGCGTCCTGTCCCGCGTCGACTCGGAGGCACGCACACCCCACCACAGCGAGCACCTCGGCCGCACCGGCGCGAAAGGCGCCCCGGGGACCGGGGCCCGGGGCGATAGTCGGCGGCTTTCGAGGCCGCCCGTCGGGGAGCGGGGCGTGTCCCGCCGCTGACCTGGCGGCCCTACGCTGGGCCCATGTCAGCGATCCGTCTTCTCGTGCTCGGCGCCGTGCGCCAGCACGGGCGGGCCCACGGCTACCAGGTACGCAACGACCTGGAGTACTGGGGCGCGCACGAGTGGTCCAACGCCAAGCCCGGTTCGATCTACCACGCCCTGAAGCAGATGGCGAAACAGGGACTGCTGGTCGCGCACGAGATCGCCCCCTCCACGGTCGGCGGGCCGCCCCGCACGGAGTACACGATCACCGACGCCGGCACCGAGGAGTTCTTCGCGCTGCTGCGGGAGTCCCTCGCCACATACCACCAGAAACCGGACGTCCTCTCGGCCGGGCTCGGCTTCATGGTCGACCTCGGCCGGGCGGAGGTGCTCGGCCTCCTGGAGGAGCGGGTGAAGGCCATCGGCGCCTGGCGCGAGGGCATCACCGACTACTATGCGCCCGAGGAGGGCCCGGCCCAGTTCGGGCACATCGGCGAGATCATGAACTTCTGGCTCGACACCTCCGACAGCGGCGCCGCGTGGACCCGCAGCCTCATCGAACGCATCCGCGGCGGCGCCTACACCTTCGCGGGGGAGGGCGAGCCGTTCGTCGGTGTCCTCGCGGAGGGCCAGGACAACCCGTACGCGACGGGGGAACGGCACCCGGGGGACGACCACTAATCAAGTTTGACCACCAGCCTTCGAGGCGTTATCTTCATCTGTGTAGTCAAGTTTGACTGCCATGGGCGAAGGTGAGCGGTGAAGCGAAAAGCGATCGAGGGGAAGGTCCCGATGGCGGACGCGGCGATCACTGTTGAAGGGGTGCGCAAGACCTACGGCGGCGGAAAGAGCGGCAAGGGCGACCAAGGGGGCAAGGTCGCCCTCGACGGACTCGACCTACAGGTGGCGCGTGGCACCGTGCACGGGGTGCTCGGGCCCAACGGCGCGGGTAAGACGACCCTGGTCAGGATCCTGGCGACCCTGCTGCGGCCCGACGCGGGCCGGGTCGAGGTCGCGGGGCACGATGTGGTGGCGCAGGCACGAGACGTGCGCTTCCGCATCGGCCTGCTCGGCCAGCACGCCGCGCTCGACGAGGAGCTCGGCGGCCGGCAGAACCTGGAGATGTTCGGCCGCCTGTACCACCTGGGCGCCCGCCACGCGCGCGTGCGGGCCGACGAACTCCTGGAGCGGTTCGGCCTCGGCGACACCGGCCGCAAGGCCGTCAAGCTGTACAGCGGCGGGATGCGGCGCCGCCTCGACCTCGCCGCGTCCCTCATTACCGAACCGGAGGTGCTCTTCCTGGACGAACCGACGACCGGCCTCGACCCGCGCGGCCGCACCGAGGTCTGGGACTCCGTCCGCTCCCTGGTCGGCGGCGGTACGACGGTCCTCCTCACCACCCAGTACCTGGAGGAGGCCGACCAGCTCGCCGACCGGATCTCCGTGGTCGACGGCGGCCGGGTCGTCGCCGACGGCACGGCGGACGAGCTCAAGCGCCTGACCGGCGGCGACCGCATCGACATCGTCCTGCGCGACGCCAGGCAACTGGGCGCAGCCGTCGCCCTGTTGCCCGTCCCCGAGGACGACGTCTCGGTCGACACCGACCGCCGCCGGCTCAGCGCCCCGGTCACCGACCGCATGACGGCCCTCACCACGGTCGTACTGGCCCTCGCGGACGCCCGCATCGAGGCCGAGGACATCGCCCTGCGCCGCCCGACCCTGGACGAGGTGTTCCTGCACCTCACCGGGGACGACCGTACGAAGGAGGCCGTACGCGCATGACCACGACGACACCGACGACCACCCACACGGGCGTGGGCGTGCACGCGTTGATCGACTCCTGGACCATGACCCGCCGTGAACTCGCCCACTGGGCGCGGCAACCGGTGCAGCTGCTGGTCGGGCTGGTCTTCCCCGTGATGCTGCTGCTGATGTTCGGCTATCTGATCGGCGGCGGCCGCGGGGTGACCGGCGACTACCTCGACTACCTGGTCCCCGGCATGCTCGCGCTCACCATGGCCTTCGGTCTGGAGGGCACGATGCTCGCCGTCACCCAGGACCTCAACAAGGGGGTGATCGACCGCTTCCGTTCGATGCCGATGGCCAACGGGGCGGTCCTGGTGGGCCGTTCGGTCGCGGACATGCTCCAGTCGGCGGTGGGCCTGGCCGTTCTCATGGCGGTCGCCTTCGCGCTCGGCTGGCGCGCGCACGGCGGGCCCGCGGCCTTTCTCGGCGCGGTCGGACTCCTCCTGCTCTTTCGCTTCGCCATGCTGTGGATCGGCATCCACCTCGCGATGCTGGCTGGCCGACCCGAACTCCTCACCGCCGTACAGATCCTCGTCTGGCCGATCGGCTTCCTCTCCAACGCCCTCGCCACCCCCGCCTCCATGCCCGGCTGGCTCGGCACGGTCGTCGACTGGAACCCGATGTCCCACACGGCGACGGCCGTACGCCACCTGTTCGGCACGCCGGGCGTCGAAGCCCCCCACCTCTGGACAGCGATCGCCTGGCCCCTGGCCTTGCTGGCGGTGTTCTTCCCGTTGGCGGTCCGTAGGTTCGCCCGCCTGAGCAAGTAGGGCCCCGGGCAGAAAAGCACGGGGCGCAGCCCCGGCTTTTCTGCAGGGGCGCCGGGAACTGCGCGAGAACCCCCACCGAACCCGCACGCACCCACCCCGAACCGCCCACCCCCTAGTGGTGAAACCCCGTCGCCGCTCCCCTGTCCCGCACCGTCGGCCCCGACTGCCGCCGAAGCTCGGGCAGCAACCGCCCCAGATCCTCCAGGAACAACCCCGCCAGATCGGAGGTGAACCCGTTCCGGCACACCACCCGCAGCACGGACAGATCCTCCCGGTTCTCCGGAAAGGTGTACGCCGGCACCAGCCACCCCCTCTCCCGCATCCGCCGGGCCACGTCGAAGACGTCGAACGCGCTCACCCCCTCCGCCGTCGTGAAGGCGAACACCGGCAACTCGTCCCCCCGAGTGAGCAGCCGGAAGTCACCGAACCCCCCGATCTCCTCCGCGAGCCCCCGCGCGACATCCCGCGTGGACTGCTGCACGGCCCGGTACCCCTCCCGCCCGAGCCGCAGAAACGTGTAGTACTGCGCGACGACCTGCGCCCCGGGCCGGGAGAAGTTCAGCGCGAACGTCGGCATGTCCCCGCCCAGGTAGTTGACCCGGAACACCAGCTCCTCCGGCAACTCCGCGGCGGACCGCCACAACGCCCAGCCGACCCCCGGATACACCAGCCCGTACTTGTGCCCCGAGGTGTTGATCGACGCCACCCGGGGCAGCCGGAAGTCCCACACCAGCTCCTCGTCGAGAAAGGGCGCGACCATCGCCCCGGACGCGCCGTCGACGTGCACGGGCACATCCAGACCCGTACGTTCCTGAAGGTCGTCGAGGACCGCGCACAACTCGGCGATCGGCTCGTACGACCCGTCGAAGGTGGAGCCGAGGACGCCCACGACCCCGATGGTGTTCTCGTCGCACAGCGCGGCCGCGGCCGCCGGATCGAGATGGAACCGGTCGCCCTCCATGGGCACCTGCCGGGCCTCCACCTCCCAGAAGTTGCAGAACTTGTCCCAGCAGACCTGGACGTTGACCCCCATGACGAGATTGGGCCGGGCCTCCGGCGAGGGATACCGGTCGGCGTTCCGCTTGGCCCACCGCCGCTTGAGGGCCATCCCGGCGAGCATGCACGCCTCACTGGACCCGGTGGTCGAACAGCCGACGGCGGCGGCCGGGTCCGGCGCGTTCCACAGATCCGCGAGCATCGACACGCACCGCCGCTCCAGCTCGGCCGTACGCGGGTACTCGTCCTTGTCGATCATGTTCTTGTCCCGGCACTCACCCATCAGGACACCGGCCTCCGGCTCCATCCAGGTGGTGACGAAGGTGGCGAGGTTCAGCCGCGCGTTGCCGTCCAGCATCAGTTCGTCGTGGACGAGCTGATACGCCGTCGAAGGGGCCAGCGGGGCATCCGGCAGCCGGTGTCGGGGCGGGGCCTCGGCCATCCCGCCGACCGGGTTGGCCTGGCCGTAGAAGGGGTTCACGGGGAGCCGGTGTCGCTCGTCGCGGTCGTGTCCGTCCTGCGGGGCGGCGCTGTCCCATCGGTGCAGTGGCATGCCTTCGACGGTAGGTCCGGCGGGGAGCCCGCGCACGTCACCGCAGCGTGTAAGGGGTGCGAGTGGCCTGTGGGCATGATGTGTGGTTCGTCGCCCGCGTCCATTACGCTGCCGAGGCACACCACGGGGGACAAGAACAGACACGGCAGGCGGAGTTGAGCGCCCTGTGGATCCACACGCGTTGACCGGGGAGGGACGGCGAGTTGCCCACCCTTGAGTACTTGATCAATGAGCGGCCCGCGCTGCGGCTGCGCTTCCTGCAGCCCGGCCACGCGTCCCGCTACGGCGCGACCAGGGTCACCGATGTCGTGGCCCGGCCGGTGACCGAGCCGCCCCACCCGCTCGGCGACTCCTCGTTCGAGAACGGGACGCTGTTCCTGGTCACCCTGGACACACCCCAGCTGTCACGAACCGGCGTCCAGACCCTCGACCACCTCATCCGCCTCCTGGCCCGTGACAAGGCGGCCGGGCTGGTGCTCAACACCCCCGGCCACGACCTCCGGACCCTCCCCGAGGCCACCCTCGCCGCCGCGAACCGCCTCCAACTGCCCCTGCTGGCGACCTCCGCCGAGACCACCGCGTGGGACCACGTCAACGAGGATCTGCGGCTGCGGCGCGCCCAGTTCGCGGAGCGGCAGGTCGCCCACCTAGACGGTCTCCTGAACCGGCTGCCGGCCCGGCTGGCCGACCCCACCGCCGTACGGCGCATCGTCGACTGGCTCTCCGTCGCCCTGGACGCCGAGGTCCTCGTCTCCTCGGTCCGGCGCGGCGTCCTCGCGGCCGCGCCCGACAGCGCGCCCGCCGGTCTGGCCCACGCCGTCATCACCGGCGCCCACGAGGCCACGCCGGGCGCCCCGGGGACCACGCCGGGCGCCCCCGGCGGCGCCATGCACACCAGGATCGTGTCCATATCCCCGGGCGGCGACGACGAGGCCCGCCTGGCCATCGCCTCCCACACCCCCTTCGACAGCGCGGGCACCACCCTCGTCCAGCACGCGGCCAAGCTCCTGGGACTGTGCGACCAGGCCCGCCGGGAGCACCAGACCAGGGTGGAGACCCCGCGAGCCGTACGGCACGCCGCGTTCCAGCTGCTCATGCGCGGCGAAACGGTTCTGGCGCAGGTCGTCTACACGGGCGCCGCACAGGCCCTGCTGGACACCGACACCGCCCGGGTCTTCGTCGTCGACACGGGACCGCAGGAGCGCGAGGAGACCCTGAGCTGGTGCGAGCGGGCCCTGGCGGAACAGGCCATCGTGTCGGCCTGCCCGGGCAAGCCGAAACACATCCTCATCCTCGACCCCGTCCGCGACAGCGACCGGGTCGAGACGGTCCTCAAGGACATGATCGCCGCCCGCCAGGGCCATCTGCTGGGCCAGAGCCGGCCGCACCCGCTCGCCGAGACCGCGGTCGGCTATCTGGAGGCGCTGACGGCGGTGGGCGACGCGGCCGGGACCCCGCACCGCATCGGGCTCGGCGGCTCCAAGGCCAAGTTCGCCCCACTGCTGCCCAGGCGGGAGGCCAGGGCCTGGGCCGCCGCCCTCATGTCCCCGCTGCTCGACGCCTTCCCGGGCCGGGGCGACGAGCGGAAGCTGCTGCTCGAAACCCTCCCGACCGCCCTCAGCTTCAAGCACACCGAGGCCGCCGGCGGCCTCGGCGTCCACCGGAACACCGTCACCCAGCGCCTCAACAGGGCGGGGAAGATCCTCTCCCTCGACCTCCGAGGCTCGGCCAACGACCGCATCCTCGTCCTCCTGGCCCTCGACATCCTCGCCCTGCCGCACCCGCCCGGCCCCGCCGGGATGCCCGCCCCCGCCGAGGAGGCACCCGACTTCGCCGCGCTGATGGCGGCCGGCGCGGCGGACGGCGGGCCCCGGGCCTGGGCGGAGGAACGGCTCGGAGCCGTACGGGCCGATCAGCGGGATCTCGTCGGGACCCTCTGCGCCTGGCTGGAGAACAACCTCAGCACCAAGGAGACGGCCCGCGCGCTCGGGCTGTCCGAGGCCACCGTCCGCAACCACACCCGGGACGCGGCCACGCTCCTCGGCATGGACTTCTCCACGAAGATGGTCGGCATCACCGACACCGACGTGGTCACCGTCGCGGACATCGCCCTCGCCCTGCACGTCCTGCTGGGCCGTCCGGCACTGACCCAGCCGGCCCGCCGCTGACCCTGCCGGTTCACACCGGGAGGCGACCCTGTCCGCCCACCTGGCCGAACGCCTGGCCCGCACCCCCGTGACGGGCCACGCGTTTCGTCCACGGACACACCGGACCGAGCAGTGGCCGACTCGTCCGGACCGCCCCACGGGACGGCTCCGGACGAAGTGCGCCCAGCGTAGGAAGACCCCGGGGGAGCGGACCATTGCACATGTGCACGGTCTGCGCGCCGGGCCTTTGCGTTGTGCACAGTGAGACGCCTGTGACAGATGAGCAGTGCGTTTCGCGAAGGTCCCGCCTTGCGGAAGTGCACAGTCCGCTACGCTCCCGCGCCCGCCGACGGATCCCGGCGTACGGGGCGGGCCAAAGGACTTGCACCTCACGTGACGTGAGGACCCAGCCTGGAACGCGTACCGAGAAAGGGAGCGGAAGCATGAGCTACACCGTGGGGCAGGTCGCGGGCTTCGCCGGGATCACGGTGCGCACGCTGCACCACTACGAAGAGATCGGTCTGCTCGTAGCGAGCGAGCGCACCCACGCGGGTCACCGCCGCTACGGAGACGGCGACCTCGACCGGCTCCAGCAGATCCTGTTCTACCGGGAGCTCGGCTTTCCCCTCGACGAGGTCGCGACCCTGCTCGACGACCCGGACGCGGACCCGCGTGCGCATCTGCGCCGCCAGCACGAGCTGCTGACCGCCCGGATCGAGAAGCTGCAGCAGATGGCCGCGGCCGTGGAGCACGCCATGGAGGCACGCAGGATGGGCATCAACCTCACCCCCGAGGAGCGGTTCGAGGTCTTCGGCGACAAGGACCCCGAGCAGTACGCCGAGGAGGCCGAACAGCGCTGGGGCGGCACGGAGGCGTACGCCGAGTCACAGCGCCGCGCCGCCACGTACACCAAGGAGGACTGGAAGCGCATGCAGGACGAGGTGGCCGACTGGGGCGCGCGGTACGACGCCCTGATGACCGCCGGCGAGGAGCCGACCGGCGAGGCGGCCATGACCATGGCCGAGGAACACCGGCAGCACATCTGCGGATGGTTCTACGACTGCCCGTACGAGATGCACCAGGGCCTCGGCGAGATGTACGTCGCCGACGAGCGCTTCAAGGCCTTCTACGACTCCATGCGCCCCGGGCTCGCCGAGCATCTGCGGGACGCGATCAACGCGAACGCGGCCCGGCGGCGCCCCTGACCGCACCGCTGACCACACAGCTTGGTCTCGGTGCGCCCACAGGGCACTCTGGAGGAACCGGTGGAACCTATGGGCGTGACCGTGCGTTGATAGCTTTGGTCACCCCTATGGGTCCCGCCCCCTGTGCGACCCGCCTTTGGGTCCTCACCCACAGGCCTTCACTTTCTCTCACCCCCAGGAGTCCGGAACCGTGCAGACGATCGCCCTCGGACCGAGCTGGCTGGATCCGGACTACCTGCTCAACTCTTTCGGCATCTGGGGCCTGCTCCTGATCGTGTTCGCCGAGTCCGGCCTGTTCTTCGGGTTCTTCCTGCCCGGTGACTCGCTGCTGTTCACGGCCGGCATGCTCATCACGTCCGACACGCTGGACTTCCCGCTGTGGCTGGCGATCGTGCTGATCTGCGTCTCGGCGATCCTGGGCGACCAGGTGGGGTACATGTTCGGCAAGAAGGTCGGCCCCTCGCTCTTCAGCCGTCCCGACTCCCGCTTCTTCAAGCAGGAGAACGTCACCAAGGCCCACGAGTTCTTCGAGAAGCACGGCCCGAAGTCCCTGATCCTGGCCCGCTTCGTGCCCATCGTGCGGACGTTCACGCCGATCATCGCGGGCGTCAGCGGCATGCGGTACCGCACGTTCCTCGTCTTCAACGTCGTCGGCGCCATCCTCTGGGGTGCGGGTGTCACCCTCCTCGGATCGTGGCTCGGTCAGATCGAGTTCGTCCACAAGAACATCGAGGCGATGCTGATCCTCATCGTCTTCATCTCGGTCCTTCCGATCATCTTCGAGCTCCTCAAGGCGAGGAAGGCGAAGAAGAACCAGCCCCAGCAGTCACAGCAGCCCCCCGCCGCCCCGGTCCTGGACGACGCGACGACCCAGCTCCGCCGCATCCCCTCGACCGACCAGCCCCAGCAGCAGCCCTACGACCAGAACCAGGGCTACGGCAACCAGGGTTACGACAACCAGGGCTACCAGCAGCAGGGCTACCAGGAGAACTACGGCTACCAGCAGCCCCCGCAGCAGCCCTACGCCCAGCAGTACCCGCAGGGAGGCCAGTACCCCCAGGGCGGCCAACACCCCCAGAACCAGAACCAGCAGGGCTACCAGGACCAGGACTACCCGCGCTACTGACAACCAAGGTCCCGCGCCCCGCTTTTCAGGGGCGCGGGGCTGTGTCTATGTGCGGCTCCGCCGCGTGGGCGCGAGAAGCCCCACGAACCCGCGGCCGCCAACACCCCCGCACCCCCGAGCTGTCGGGCGCTCAGAACCCCCGCGTCCTCTTCGCCGCCTTCCGGCCGGCCCGCGCAGCCCCCGGCAGGAACAGCCGGAACGTCTCGGACCCCAGGTTCACCCCGATGGCAATGGCCATGGCCAACGCCGCGGCCTTGGTGAGCGAAACCAACCCCGCGTCCACATCGTTCTGCGCGAAGGCCAACAACCCGAAGTACGTGGCCGATCCCGGCAGCAGGGGCCCGATCGCCGCGGTCGTGTAGGGCAGCGCGGAGGCGAAGCGGTACCGCGACAGCAACTGCCCGAACAGCCCCACCACCCCCGCGGCCACCGCCGTGGACGCCACCGGCGAGATCCCGCCCGCCTCGTGCATGGCCCCGTACACGGCCCAGGCGACGCCCCCGTTGAGGGTCACCGCCAACACGGTGGATCGTTCCTGCTGAAGCAGGATCGCGAAGGTCAGCGACAACAGCATCGACGCCCCGAGCTGCCACAGCGGCCGGTCGGCGCTGCCCAGCGCCGCGTCGGGGTTCAGCTCCGCGCCCAGCTTCACACCGAAGTACAGGACGAGCAGCACCCCCACCACGATGCCCACGAAGAGGTACATGACCTCCAGGAGCCGGGCCGACGCGGTGATGTAGAAGCCGGTCAGCCCGTCCTGCACCCCCGCCACCAACGCCCGCCCCGGCAGCAGCGCGAAGAGCCCACCGGTGACGACGGCGGACGCCTCCACGTCCACATGGGCCACGGTCAGCGCCACCCCGATCGCGGCCGGAGGCATCGCCGCCACCAGGAACTGGTAGAACTCCGGCAGCCCCCGCCCCGAGCACAGCCACGCCAGCCGGTCGCCCAGCATCGCGCCCACCGCCGCGGCGACGAAGACGACGACCCCACCGCCGACCAGCGCGGACGCGGCGCCCGCGAGCAGTCCGCTCGCCGCGGTCAGCGCCCAGCCGGGATACGGGTGCCGGTTACGCCGTATCTCCGCGAGCCGCCGGTACGCCTCCTCCAGCGAGATCGCGGTCTCCGGGTCGCTGAGGTCGTCCACCAGCCGGAAGACGGCCGCCAGCCGGTTGTAGTCGGTGGCCCGGCGCCGGACGATCCTCGACGCCGTGACCGGGTCGTCCACGAGCGACGGCTGGTAGGTGACCGACAACTGGGTGAAGGTCACGGTCGGCTCGCAGCGGTCGAGGCCGTAGGACCGGCAGACGGCGAACATCGCCGCCTCCACGTCCTCCGCGCCCTCACCGCCCGCGAGCAGCAGCTCGCCGATCCGCAGGGTGAGGTCGAGCACGCGCGGCACGGCCGGCCCCGACTCGCCCTCGACGCGCGCCGCCGCCCACTCCGGCGCCGGCCGTTCCGCCACCGGCATCCGCAGCATCGTGCGCATCCGGTCCTGCCAGGGCACGTCCTTGGTCAGGCTGACGGCCGGAATCCCGCTGGGCGGCGTGAACGCGACCGGCGCGTGCCGCGCGCTGTAGGTCCGGGGCACGCTGAACGCGGACCCCTCCTGGTCGACGGCGACCGGCTCGGGCGGCGCCAGCCCCTTCGGCAGGGCGAACTCGGAGGTCGTCTGCGCCTCGGAATCCGCCCCGGCGGCCTGTACGTCCAGCCCGGCCGGGATCGCGAACTCCGAGGTCACCGACCCATCGCCGTCGATCCCCGGGGCGATCCCCACCTGCACGAAGGCGCTGCTCGCCTCGTCCGACACGGGCTTGCGGTCCTCCTTCGGACCACGGTCCTCGGGTTCCGTCACTCCCACTCCGCCGCGCTCCCTGTACGACACCTCCGGTACGCCTCAGTATGCGCACCGACAGGCACTGATACGCGAACGGGCCGCGCGCCCCACAAGGGAGCACGCGGCCCGTCCGTGACAACAGTCGGCAAGTCGGCCCGGAAGCTCAGTGGCCGCCCTGCTCCTTGAAGCGCTTGTACGACTTCTCGACCTCGGCCTCCGCCTCGGCGCGGCCGACCCAGTCGGCGCCCTCGACGGACTTGCCGGGCTCCAGGTCCTTGTAGACCTCGAAGAAGTGCTGGATCTCCAGGCGGTCGAACTCCGAGACGTGGTGGATGTCACGCAGGTGCTCCACACGCGGGTCGGTTGCCGGGACGCACAGCAGCTTGTCGTCGCCGCCGGCCTCGTCCGTCATCCGGAACATGCCGATCGCACGGCACTTGATGAGGCAGCCCGGGAAGGTCGGCTCGTCCAGGATGACCAGCGCGTCCAGCGGGTCGCCGTCCTCGCCGAGGGTGTTCTCGACGAAGCCGTAGTCGGTCGGGTAGGCGGTCGAGGTGAAGAGTCGACGGTCCAGGCGGATCCGACCGGTCTCGTGGTCCACCTCGTACTTGTTCCGCGAACCCTTCGGAATCTCGATCGTGACGTCGAACTCCACCGGTGGCTCCTCCATGATCAACACATAGTTCTGGTGGTTAAGTGTCCCTCACGCAGGTGTGTGATCGCGAAAGGGGCTGGTGGTCGTGCCTGAGCCGAAGGTCTGGCGGGCCGCGAGACCGCATGTGGTGCGGGTGGTGCGGGGCGTGAAACCGGGGATCGTGCGCGTGACGCACGCCGTGAAACCCGGTGCCGCGCGCGTCGCACAGGTGGTGAAACCCGGTGTCGTACGCGTCGCGAGCGCCGTCACGGCACACTCTTCGCGGCTCGCGGGGAACACGAAGAAGCTCACGACCCTCCAGTTCACCGCCGGTGCGGCCACCTTGGGGCTGGTGCTCTCGGCCGGGGCGGTGGCCGCCGCCGGACCCTGGGACTCCTCCGGTCAGCGTACGGCCGAGCGTGACTGGGCGGCATCGCGGGGTGGCGAGGGTGGCACAGATCACGGACGTAGTTCCGGTACGTCCTCCGGTACGTCGGCGGGGGCGCCCAAGCCCGCGCCGAGCGCTGCCTCCGTGCTGGCCGGCCTGGGCGGTGACTCCGGCGCGGGCTCGGCCCCCCGATCGGCCGCCCTGGCCGCCGCCCTCGACCCCTTCCTGAACTCCTCCGTCCTGGGCCCCCGCCGAGCGGCCGCCGTCGTCGACGTCGAGACCGGCGAGCAGCTGTACGCCCAGAACGCGGACGACGCGGTGACCCCCGCCTCCACCACCAAGATCGCCACGGCCGCCGCGGCCCTCTCGGCGACCGGCCCCGACCACCGCATCGAGACCCGTACGGTCCTGGAGCCCGACTCCACCGAGGTCGTCCTCGTCGGCGGCGGCGACCCGACCATCAGCGCCCACGAGGACACGGACGGTTACGCGAGCCTGCGCGCCCTGGCCGACGAGACGGCCGCCGCCCTCGGCAAGCGTCACCTGAACGAGATCACCCTCACCTACGACGCCTCCCTCTACGAGGGGCCCGTCAGGCACTCCATCGGCGAGAACGACAACCTCGCCCCCGTCACCGCCCTCATGGTCGACGAGGCCCGCCTCGACGGCTCGTCCAGCGGCACGGCGAAACGCGGCCAGGACCCGGCGGCGGACGCGACCGCGAAGTTCGCGGACCTCCTGGAGGAACGGGGCATCAAGACGACGACCGACGGCCCTGCCGAGGCGGCAAAGAACGCCGAGGAGCTCGCGGCCGTCCCCTCCGCGCCCCTCTCCACGCTCGTCGAGCGCATGCTCACCAACAGCGACAACGACATCGCCGAGGCCCTGGCCCGCCAGGTCGCCCTCGCGACGGGCGAGCAGCCGAGCTTCGAAGGCGGCGCGGCGGCGATCAAGAAGGAACTCAAGAAACTCGAAGTGCCCCTGGACGGCGTCGAGTTCGCGGACGGCAGTGGCCTCAGCCGAGGCAACGAACTCACCCCCGCCCTCCTCACCGCCCTCCTCGCCAAGTCCGCGTCCCCCTCCCACCCCGAACTCCGCCCCGTCCTCACCGGCCTCCCGGTGGCCGGCTTCACCGGCACCCTCAGCTCCCGCTACACCGCCGATGCCGCCGGCACCGGCGTGGTACGCGCCAAGACGGGCACCCTGAGCGGCGTGAACACCCTCGCCGGGACTGTCGTCGACGCGGACGGCCGCCTCCTCTCCTTCGCCTTCCTGGCAACGGAGACGGACCTGATGAACACGAGACCGGCACAGCAGGCCCTGGACGGAGCAGCCTCGACCCTGGCGACATGCGACTGCCGTTGAGGTGCGCTCCTGAATCGGCCGGAGGCCATGAAAGGGGCGCGGGGAACTGCGCGAGCAACCACAACCCACCCGCACCCGAGTCACAAGCGCGACCACGCCCCGCCTCACGGCCTGCCCCCAGCGGCAGCGCTCACGTACGGTTGACAACATGACTCGTATCGGTGGTGCCGAGATGGTCGACTGGAATCTCGCGGTGGCGACCGCGACCCGGCTCGTACGGCCGGGCCCCGAGGTGAGCCGCGACGAGGCCAGGGCCATCGTCGCCGAGCTCCGCCGGCACGCGAAGGCGTCGGAGGGGCACGTCCGCGCGTTCACACAAATGCTCCCCGACACGGGCGACGACACCCCCGTCCTCGTGGTGGACCGCCCCGGCTGGGTCCGGGCCAACGTCGCCGGCTTCCGTGAGCTGCTGAAGCCACTCCTCGACAAGATGCAGGAACGTCGCGGCAACACCCCGGGCGGGGCCGTCCTGGGCGCGGTCGGCGGCAAGGTCACCGGCGTGGAGCTGGGCATGCTCCTGTCGTTCCTGGCCTCCCGCGTCCTCGGCCAGTACGAGACGTTCGCCCCGGCGACGCGTGAGCTGCCGGCGGGCGAGAACGGCGGCGGCCGACTGCTCCTCGTCGCGCCGAACATCGTGCACGTGGAGCGCGAACTCGACGTACAGCCCCACGACTTCCGCCTCTGGGTGTGTCTGCACGAGGAGACGCACCGGACGCAGTTCACGGCGGTCCCCTGGCTGCGGGACCACCTGGAGGGTGAAATCCAGTCGTTCCTGGGGGAGACCGAGGTCGACCCCACGACCTTCCTGGAGCGCATCAGGGAGGCGGCCCAGTCACTCGCGGGTGGCCGGCCCGAGGGAGAGGTCGGCGACGACGGTCACTCGATCGTGGAGTTGGTGCAGACCCCCGCCCAGCGCGAGATCCTCGGCCGGCTGACCGCCGTCATGTCCCTCCTGGAGGGCCACGCCGACTTCGTGATGGACGGCGTCGGTCCGGCGGTCGTGCCGTCGGTCGCCGAGATCCGCGAGAAGTTCCAGCAGCGGCGCGCCAAGGGGGCCTCGCGTCTGGACCAGGCCCTGCGCAAGCTGCTGGGTCTGGATGCCAAACTCAGGCAGTACCGGGACGGCGAGCGGTTCGTACGGGCGGTCGTCGAACAGGTCGGCATGGACGGTTTCAACCGTGTGTGGACCTCCCCGAACACCCTGCCCACCAAGGCGGAGATCGCCAAACCGGCGGACTGGGTCGCGCGGGTGCATCGCAAGGCGGAGTCGTGAGCCGCGCGCGAGCGGGGTGAACGAATCCGGCCGACGGCAGGCGAACGCCCCACCAATCACCCGTCCGAGGGACCGTGAGCCATGGGTAGGCGTGCAATGCTCGGGGAACGGCCCGGTTCTGTCACCATCTACACACTCTGAGTGACCGAGCTCGGGCTCACCTCCCGACAATTTCATGAAGGGAACCGGACATGGGTCCCCACCCCGCGGTCGCGGCGATACGCCTGGCGGTCCGCCGCGTACTCCACGACCTCCTCACCGAACACCACACGAACACCACCCTGGACGCGCCCGCCCACGCGACCCCCGGCGCGCCCTCGCTCACGAGCGCACAACCGGTGCCCGCGCCCCCCACGGCCGTACCCCCCGCGGCCGTGCCCTCGGCGGCCGCGCCCCCCAGAACCACGCTCAGCGTCTCCGCGCGCGCGGAGACCGCCGCCGAGGGGCAGCCGCTCGTGCTCGTGGCGTGCTCCGGCGGCGCCGACTCCATGGCGCTCGCCTCCGCCCTCGCCTTCGAGGCGCCCAAGCTCGGCGTCCGCGCCGGTGGCATCACCGTCGACCACGGACTGCAGCCCGGCTCCGATCTGCGCGCCGAGGAAGTCGCACTGCGCCTGAGGGAACTCGGCCTCGACCCGGTCGAGTCCGTCGCCGTGACCGTCGGCCGCGAGGGCGGCCCCGAGGCAGCCGCCCGTGACGCCCGCTACACCGCCCTGGACGCCGCCCTGGAACGCCACGGAGCCATCGCCGTCCTCCTCGGCCACACCCGCGACGACCAGGCCGAAACCGTCCTGCTCGGCCTCGCCCGCGGCTCCGGCATCCGCTCCCTGTCCGGCATGGCCGCGGTCTCGGGGGCCGACGGCCGCTACCGCCGCCCCTTCCTCCAGCTCGACCGGCAGACCGCCCGCAAGGCCTGCATGGCCCAGTCGCTGCCCGTCTGGGACGACCCCCACAACGCCGACCCGGCCTACACCCGCTCCCGGCTCCGGCACGAGGGCCTGCCCGCCCTGGAGAAGGCGCTCGGCAAGGGCGTCGTCGAGGCCCTGGCCCGTACGGCCCAGCTCTCCCGTGACGACGCCGACGCCCTCGACACCTGGGCCCGCCAGGCCGAGGCGTCCGTCCGCGACGCCGCGGGCCTGCTGGAGTGCGCCAAGCTCTATGCCCTGCCGCCCGCCGTACGCCGCCGCATCCTGCGCCGCGCCGCCATCGAGGCCGGTGCCCCGGCGGGTTCCCTCTTCGCCCGGCACATCGAGGAGGTCGACCGTCTCATCACCGGCTGGCGCGGTCAGGGGGCCATCAATCTCCCCGGCCGGGTCGTCGCCCAGCGGCAGGGTGGCAGACTGGTGATTCGGCAAGGCTGAAACCGGACGCCGACGGGGCCCCTCACACGGGCCCCGGCCCCCTCGAACGGGACGGGCGTCCGGGAGCGGCCCTGGGACGACCGACCGAAAGTGATGCGGGTGGACGCGAAAGACATGGGTGCCGACCTCAAAGAGGTACTCATCACAAAGGAAGAGATCGACGCGAAGCTGGCGGAGCTGGCCGCGAAGATCGACACGGAGTACGCGGGCAAGGACCTGCTCATCGTCGGAGTCCTCAAGGGCGCGGTGATGGTCATGGCGGACCTCGCCCGGGCGCTGTCCACCCCGGTCACCATGGACTGGATGGCCGTGTCCTCCTACGGCGCGGGCACCCAGTCCTCCGGTGTGGTGCGGATCCTCAAGGACCTCGACACCGACATCAAGGGCAAGCACGTCCTGATCGTCGAGGACATCATCGACTCGGGCCTGACCCTGTCCTGGCTGATCTCCAACCTGGGCTCCCGCGAGCCCGAGTCGCTGAAGATCTGCACACTGCTGCGCAAGCCCGACGCCGCCAAGGTCGCCATCGACGTGGAGTGGGTCGGCTTCGACATTCCCAACGAGTTCGTCGTGGGCTACGGCCTCGACTACGCCGAGAAGTACCGCAACCTTCCGTTCGTCGGTACGCTCGCGCCCCACGTCTACGGCGGCTGAGCCCCCGTCCTCACGAGGACGGGCCAGTCTGTGTAAGACGCCCGGGAACCCCAGCGGGTTTCGCGCCGTTGGAGCATGCGAGGACGGTATTGCCATCGGTCCCCTGCGGCTTCGGGTGCCAATGCTGGGGTACCGTCCGAAGAACAGTCTTTTATCAAACTCACTATGGCAGGAGGGACGGGGCGACACCGCTCCGTATGGATGGACGTGAAGCGATACTTCCGTGGGCCAGTCATGTGGATCGTGCTGGCCGTCCTTGCCGTGGTCGTGTTGATGCAGGTCGTCGGCTCGTCCGGCGGCTACAAGACGGTGGACACCGGCCAGGTCGTCCAGGCGATCAATGACAACAAGGTCAAAGAAGCCAAGCTGACCACCGGCGAAGAGTCGACCATCAAGGTTCAGCTCAAGGACGGCCAGAAGATCGAGGACAGCTCGAAGATCCAGGCGAGCTACATCGGCGACCAGGGCGTCACCCTCGCCAACACCCTGCAGGACAAGTTCCAGAACAAGCAGATCCCCGACGGCTACACGGTCTCCCCGACCAAGCAGAACGCTTTCGTCGGCATCCTGCTGTCTCTGCTCCCCTTCGTCCTCATCGTGGTCGTCTTCCTGTTCCTGATGAACCAGATGCAGGGCGGCGGCTCCCGGGTCATGAACTTCGGGAAGTCCAAGGCCAAGCTCATCACCAAGGACACCCCGAAGACGACGTTCGCGGACGTCGCGGGCGCGGACGAGGCCGTCGAGGAGCTCCACGAGATCAAGGAGTTCCTGCAGGAGCCCGCCAAGTTCCAGGCCGTGGGCGCCAAGATCCCCAAGGGTGTGCTGCTCTACGGCCCGCCCGGAACGGGCAAGACGCTGCTCGCGCGCGCCGTCGCCGGCGAGGCGGGCGTCCCCTTCTACTCGATCTCCGGTTCCGACTTCGTCGAGATGTTCGTCGGTGTCGGTGCCTCCCGGGTCCGTGACCTCTTCGAGCAGGCCAAGGCGAACGCCCCGGCGATCGTCTTCGTCGACGAGATCGACGCGGTCGGCCGCCACCGCGGCGCCGGCCTCGGCGGTGGTCACGACGAGCGCGAGCAGACGCTGAACCAGCTGCTCGTCGAGATGGACGGCTTCGACGTCAAGGGCGGTGTGATCCTCATCGCCGCGACGAACCGCCCGGACATCCTCGACCCGGCGCTGCTGCGTCCGGGCCGCTTCGACCGCCAGATCGCCGTCGACCGCCCGGACATGCAGGGCCGTCTGGAGATCCTGAAGGTCCACCAGAAGGGCAAGCCGGTCGCGCCCGACGTCGACCTGTCCGCCGTCGCCCGCCGCACCCCCGGCATGACGGGTGCCGATCTGTCCAACGTCCTGAACGAGGCCGCGCTCCTGACGGCCCGCAGCGACCGCAAGCTGATCGACAACCACATGTTGGACGAGGCGATCGACCGTGTGGTCGCGGGCCCGCAGAAGCGGACCCGGATCATGTCGGACAAGGAGAAGAAGATCACCGCGTACCACGAGGGCGGACACGCCCTGGTCGCGGCGGCCTCGCCGAACTCCGACCCGGTCCACAAGATCACGATCCTGTCGAGAGGCCGTGCCCTCGGCTACACGATGGTCCTGCCGGACGAGGACAAGTACTCGACCACCCGTAACGAGATGCTCGACCAGCTCGGCTACATGATGGGTGGCCGCGCCGCCGAGGAACTGGTCTTCCACGACCCGACCACGGGCGCCTCGAACGACATCGAGAAGGCCACCAACCTGGCCCGCGCGATGGTCACGCAGTACGGCATGACCGAGCGTCTCGGCGCCATCAAGTTCGGCGGCGACAACAGCGAGCCGTTCCTCGGACGTGAGATGGCTCACCAGCGCGACTACTCGGAAGAGGTCGCCGCGCTCGTGGACGAGGAAGTCAAGAAGCTCATCGAGAACGCGCACAACGAGGCCTGGGAGATCCTGGTCGAGAACCGCGACGTCCTCGACAACCTGGTGCTTCAGCTGCTGGAGAAGGAGACGCTGGGCAAGGAGGAGATCGCCGAGATCTTCGCCCCCATCGTCAAGCGTCCGCCCCGGCCCGCCTGGACCGGCTCCTCCCGCCGCACGCCCTCCACCCGTCCGCCGGTGCTCTCCCCGAAGGAGCTCGCACTGACGAACGGCGCCAACGGCGCGACGCCGTCGATCACCGCCAAGGCGCCGGTCGAGGTGACGCCGGAGGAGAGTCCGGAGAGCTGACGCCCACCCGGTGAGAACCGGCCACCGGAAGCCCCGGCTCCCGGCCCCGGCCGCCTCATCAGGACCGGAATGGATGCCGCGCCCCCCTGGATTTAGCCTGGGGGCGCGGCATTTTCGTATGGCCGAAAGATGAGACGCGTAACCCGTACGCGTCGCAGGCTCAGGATCGAGGCACGACATGACCGACCCCGTGACGCTGGACGGCGAGGGCACCATCGGCGAGTTCGACGAGAAGCGCGCCGAGAACGCCGTACGGGAGCTGCTGATCGCGGTCGGTGAGGACCCGGACCGGGAGGGGCTGAGGGAGACGCCGGCGCGGGTGGCGCGGGCGTACCGGGAGATCTTCGCGGGGCTGTGGCAGCAGCCGGAGGACGTGCTGACCACGACGTTCGACCTCGGTCACGACGAGATGGTGCTGGTGAAGGACATCGAGGTGTACAGCACCTGTGAACATCATCTGGTGCCGTTCAGGGGCGTCGCCCATGTCGGGTACATCCCGTCCACCAGCGGCAAGATCACCGGCCTGTCGAAGCTGGCGCGGCTCGTGGACGTCTATGCCCGGCGCCCGCAGGTGCAGGAGCGGATGACGACGCAGATCGCCGACTCGCTGATGGAGATCCTGGAGCCGCGCGGCGTGATCGTGGTCGTGGAGTGCGAGCACATGTGCATGTCGATGCGGGGCATCCGCAAGCCCGGCGCGAAGACCATAACGTCGGCGGTGCGCGGCCAGCTCCGGGACGCGGCCACCCGCAACGAGGCGATGAGCCTCATCATGGCCCACTGACCGTTCCCCGGTGCCGGGAGCGGCGGAACACGGCCGGTGCCGGGGGCCTAGGCTTTACGCATGAGCAAGCAGAACCGGCGTGGGCATGTCGCCGGAATGCCCGAGTGGGACCGTTGCGCGGTGATGGGTGTCGTCAATGTCACCCCGGACTCGTTCTCCGACGGCGGCCGCTGGTTCGACACCACGGCGGCCGTGAAGCACGGACTGGACATGGTGGGGGAGGGCGCGGACCTGGTGGACGTGGGCGGTGAGTCGACCCGTCCCGGTGCCGTCCGCGTCGACGAGGCGGAGGAACTGCGCCGGGTCGTCCCGGTCGTGCGGGGACTGGCCTCCGAGGGCGTCACCGTCTCCGTGGACACCGTGCGCGCCTCCGTCGCCGAGCGGGCCCTCGCTGCCGGTGCCGCCCTCGTCAACGACGTCAGCGGCGGCCTCGCCGACCCCGCGATGGTCCCGGTCGTCGCCGACGCGGGCGCCCCCTTCGTGGTGATGCACTGGCGCGGCTTCCTCCAGGGCGGCAACGTCAAGGGCGTCTACGAGGACGTCGTCGCCGAGGTCCTGGACGAACTGCGCGCGCGCGTGGAGGCGGTTGTGGAGGGCGGTGTCGCGGCGGACCGCGTCATCGTCGACCCGGGCCTCGGCTTCTCCAAGGACGCCGAGCACGACCTCGTCCTCCTCGCCCACCTCGAACGACTGCACGGCCTCGGTCACCCCCTGCTGGTCGCCGCCTCCCGCAAGAGGTTCCTCGGCCGGGTCCTGGCGGGCCCGGAGGGCTCCCCGCCGCCCGCCCGCGAACGGGACGCCGCGACGGCCGCCGTGTCCGCCCTCGCCGCCCAGCAGGGCGCCTGGGCGGTCCGGGTGCACGAGGTCCGCGCCACCGCCGACGCGGTCCGGGTGACCCGCGCCATCGAAGGGGCCCGGGAGCGGTGAGCGCTCCCCACACCGACGTCGAACAGGTCGAACTCGCCAACCGCGCCTTCTACGAGGCGATGGAACAGGGCGACTTCGAGACGCTCTCCTCGCTCTGGCTGGTCCCCGCCGACGTGGGCGTGGACGAGGAGTACCACGACCCCGCCGAGGCCGGCGTGATCTCCTGCGTGCACCCCGGCTGGCCGGTCCTCACCGGGCGCGGCGAGGTGCTGCGGTCGTACGCGCTGATCATGGCGAACACGGAGTACATCCAGTTCTTCCTCACCGACGTGCATGTGTCGGTCACCGGGGACACCGCGCTCGTCACCTGCACCGAGAACATCCTCAGCGGCGGTCCGGCACCGGACGGCAGTGACGAGCTGGGGCCGCTCGTGGGCCAACTGGTGGTCGCCACGAATGTGTTCCGTCGCACATCCGACGGCTGGAAGCTCTGGTCGCACCACGGCTCTCCCGTGCTGACCGAATCCGACGACGACGAAGGCGAGGAGTCACCTTCCTGAGTGGGCAGGCGGTCCTCACGGGCCAGGAGGTGATTGGGAACACGGGACCGCGGGTATGGGCGGCTTCCGACCCGTGAGCCGTCGTGTTCCCTCGGGGAAACGCTCGATGAACCCTGTCTGTACGAGGGGGGACCCGAGCGTCCGTGGGGGAGCGCTGTCGGTGCCCGCAGGTAGATTCGGGTGTGGCCGGTGTGCCGACCGCACCCGCAGGACATCGGCCGTCACCGACGACCGCAGGGTCGTCACCGACGATTGCAGGAGTGATTCGCGTGGATCGTGTCGCGCTGCGCGGCCTCAGGGCCCGTGGGTACCACGGGGTGTTCCCGCATGAGCGCGAGGAGGGCCAGACCTTCGTGGTGGACCTCACGCTGGGTCTGGACACCCGGCCGGCCGCGGCCGACGACGACCTGGCGAAGACCGTGCACTACGGGATCGTGGCGGAGGAGGTCGTCGGCATCGTCGAGGGCGAGCCGGTGAACCTCATCGAGACGCTCGCCGAGCGCATCGCCCAGGCATGCCTGAAACACGAGGGGGTCGAGGAGGTCGAGGTCAGCGTCCACAAGCCGAACGCGCCGATCACGGTCCCCTTCGACGACGTGACCGTCACCATCACCCGGAGCCGAGTATGACCGCGTTCTTCACCGAGGGTCAGAGCGACCCGACCGTACAGCCGGTGCCCGCCTCCGTCGTGCAGAAGGTGGACGAGGCCGACACGACCCTGCACAACCCCCGCCGGGCGGTGATCTCCCTCGGCTCGAACCTGGGCAACCGCCTGGAGAACCTCCAGGGCGCCATCGACGCGCTGGAGGACACCCCGGGCGTCCGCATCAAGGCCGTGTCGCCGGTGTACGAGACCGAGCCGTGGGGTGTGGCGCCGGGCAGCCAGCCGTCGTACTTCAACGCGGTCGTGGTCCTGAAGACGACGCTGCCGCCCTCCTCGCTGCTGGAGCGGGCGCAGGCGGTCGAGGAGGCCTTCCACCGGGTCCGGGACGAGCGCTGGGGGCCGCGCACGCTCGACGTCGACATCGTCGCGTACGCGGACGTGGTCTCCGACGACCCGGCGCTGACGCTGCCGCATCCGCGCGCGCACGAGCGGGCGTTCGTCCTCGCCCCGTGGCACGACGTGGAGCCGGAGGCGCAGCTCGCCGGCCGAGGCCCGGTCGCCCTGCTCCTCGACGGCATCACCCGCGACGGCGTGGCGCCCCGCGCCGACCTGGAACTCCAGCTGCCCGAGTAGTCGTTAAGGTCTACCGGGTCGGGATCATCACCCGACGCCGTCGGGACCCCCGGCCGGGCCGACCACCCGGTCCCGCGGATCCCGGCGTCCGTGGACCATCGGGCTCGTCGAAGGGGCATCGTGAAAGAGCTGCGCATCAGGACGCTGGCCGCGGTGTTCGTCGTGGCGGGGGTGCTGTCCTGGGCCGGGGCCCGGCTGTGGAACTCGGTGGGCACGCTGCCGAGCGTCCCGCTGGCCGCCCCCATCGTGCTCGCCCTGATCGCCACCGTCCTGACGGCCACCGCGCTGTCCATCCGCAGCCGGCTCAAGGCCCAGCGGGAGCGCCGGCCCGACGCCAAGGGCGTCGACCCCCTGATGGCCGCCCGCGCGGTCGTCTTCGGCCAGGCCAGTGCCCTCGTCGCCGCCCTCGTCTCCGGCATGTACGGCGGCGTCGGCGCCTTCCTCCTGGAGTCCCTGGAGATCCCCGCCCGCCGCGACCAGGCCATCTACGCCGGCTTCTCCGTCCTCGCGGGCATCGCCGTCATAGTGGCCGCCTTCTTCCTGGAGCGCGTCTGCAAACTCCCGGAGGACGACGACACGAACGGCGGGGCGGCGCGGGCGGCGTAGCCCCGGGCGCGAGGCGTCCGGCCCGCCGTGGGCGGGCCGGACCGTTCACGCGGCGCCGCGCGCCGAGTGTTCCGCGGAGCGCACCGCATGGGCGCAGGGGGCCGGAGCCTTCGCGCGGCGGCGCAGCAGGCGGGGCAGGGCGAGGTTGACGAAGCCCTCGGCCTGCATGGCGGCGAGGCCTATGCGGGGCAGGTCGCGTGAGGCGGCGTAGACGACGAAGCGGGGCTCCCAGCGGGGGCGGAACTTGGCGTTGAACTTGTACAGCGACTCGATCTGGAACCAGCGGGAGAGGAAGACCAGCAGCCCGCGCCAGGCACGCAGCACCGGGCCCGCGCCGATCTTCTCGCCCCGGGCCAGGGCCGAGCGGAACATCGCGAAGTTCAGGGAGACCTGCTTGACACCCAGGCGGGGGGCCGCCTGGAGGGCCGCGACGATGAGGAGTTCGTTCATGCCGGGGTCGGCGGAGCGGTCGCGGCGCATCAGGTCCAGGGAGGCGCCGTCCGGCCCCCAGGGCACGAAGTGCAGTACGGCCTTGAGGTCGCCGTACGGGCCCGGGACCTCGTCCGCCTTGTGGGCCGTGGCTATCAGGCAGTCCCCGTCGGCGGGGTCGCCGACGCGGCCGAGCGCCATGGAGAACCCGCGCTCGGTGTCGGTGCCGCGCCAGTCCTCGGCGGCGCGGCGGATCCGGTCCAGCTCCGCCTCGCCGAGGTCACGGACGCGTCGTACCCGGGTCTCGTAACCGAGCCGCTCGATGCGCTTCACCATTTGACGCACGTTGCGCATCGCGCGTCCGGTGAGGGAGAAATCCGCGACGTCCACCACCGCCTCGTCGCCCAGTTCGAGGGCGTCGAGGCCGGTCTCGCGGGTCCACACCTCGGCGCCCGTCTCCGAGCAGCCCATGACGGCCGGGGTCCAGGAGTGGGCCTTCGCCTCGTCCATGAAGCGCTCGATCGCGCCGGGCCAGGCCTCGACGTCGCCGATCGGGTCGCCGCTGGCGAGCATCACGCCGGAGACGACGCGGTACGTCACCGCCGCCTTGCCGCTCGGCGAGAAGACGACCGCCTTGTCGCGGCGGAGCGCGAAGTGGCCGAGGGAGTCGCGGGCGCCGTGCTTCTCCAGCAGGGCGCGCAGCCGTACCTCGTCGTCGTCGGTGAGGCGGGCGGCCGGGTGCTCGGGGCGGAAGGCCAGGTAGATGGTGGTGATGGCGGTCAGCAGACCGAGGGCGCCGAGGGAGAAGGCCACCGTCCAGGACGTGTCGCCGGCGTAGCCGACCGGGCCCTCGAAGCCGAACAGGCCGTAGATGACGTGTTCGAGGCGGGCCGCCAGGCTCGGGTCGCCGACCATACGGCCGGGGTGGGCGCTGACGACGACCAGGCCGAGGACGATCGAACCGGCACCCATCAGCATGAAGTTGGCGAGCGCCCGCCAGCGGCTGGTCGGGTCGGGCAGGGCGCGGAACTCGTCGCGGTGGCGCAGCAGCGGGATCAGCAGCGCGAGGGAGACGAGGACGCCGATGAGTGAGTGACGGTAGGTGAACTGGGCGATCGCCCCGGCCGGCAGCAGGATCACGGCCGCGCGCCAGGCCCGCCGCTTGCGCCGGCGCAGACCGTGGGCGAGCAGGAGCAGCAGGACGCCGGCGCTCAGGGAGAGGGCCGCCGCGAACGGGCCGAGCGCGCCGGGCAGCACCTCCGCCAGCGCGTGCATACGGCTGTTCCGGAACCGGGGGAACACACCCGCGGCGATGTCCACGAGCCCGACGAGCGTGCAGGCCCTGGCCACCAGTGCGGGCACGGCCTCGGGGCGCGGCCCGCGCAGCACGCCGCGCAGGGCGCTGGTCCTCGTGCGGCGCGTCGCACTGTGCGTCGTGCCGCTGGTCGTCGTGCCGCTGGTCGTCGTGCTGTTACTCGTCTTGCCGCGCGTCGCGCCGTTCACGCGCTGGTCGGCGTCCGGCGGGTTCCGGTCCGACCGGACCGGAACCCCACCCGACTTTTCCCCATCTGTCCTGACAGACATCGCATCCCGTAGTTCCGCGAGAGAGCTTGGATCCGGTGCCTTTCCGGCATCCGGCGACATTGCGCCCTCTAGGACGACGCCTTGCCGACGGAGGTTCACTCTCCAGCGGAAAGCTGAACCAAAAGGCAAGGAAAGACAAGGAAAGAAAGGGCGGCGGGAGACAACCCGATGGGTCTTACGAGCAACAAGGTGCTGGCGTTGGCGGTCCTGTCCGCCGTGCTGCTGTTCATCGGCACGGTGTGGCTGTGGCCCCGGCTGGCCCGCCGGGGCTGGCGGGCCGTCGCCGGACGGATCGGCGTGCTGCTGGCCACACAGGTCGCCCTCTTCGCGTCGGTCGGCCTCGGCGCGAACCAGGCCTTCGGGTTCTACGCCAGCTGGGCCGACCTCCTCGGCCAGGAGACGGGTCAGGGCGTGGTCGTCGACCACGACGGCGCCGACACCGGCGGGCCGTTGCGGGTCGTCGACACCCAGCAGGTGAACGTGGCCGGCGGGGCCCGCCCCACGGTCGGCGGCCAGATCCAGAAGGTCGAGATCGTCGGCCGTACGAGCCGGATCGCCAGCCCGGCGTACGTGTACCTGCCACCGGAGTACTTCCAGCCCCAGTACCGCACCCGCACCTTCCCCGCCGCCGTCGTCCTCACCGGCTACCCGGGCACCGCCGAGGCGCTCATCAAGGGCCTCCACTTCCCGCAGACGGCCCACAAGTTGGCGCGGGACGGCAAGGCGCAGCCGATGATCCTGGTCATGCTGCGGCCGACGGTGGCTCCGCCGCGCGACACCGAGTGCGTGGACATCCCCGGTGGACCGCAGACCGAGTCGTTCTTCGCCAAGGACCTGCCGGACGCCGTGGGCCACCACTACAGGGTCGGTAAGAAGCCGGGGAGTTGGGGCATCATCGGCGATTCCACCGGCGGCTACTGCGCGCTGAAACTCGCCGTCCACCACCCGAAGGTGTACGCCGCCGGCGCGGGCCTCTCGCCCTACTACAAGGCACCGATCGACGCGACGACCGGCGATCTCTTCCAGGGGAACAAGACCCTCCGGAACGAGGCCGACCTGTTCTGGTATCTGAGGCACCGACCGGCGCCGGACACCTCTCTGCTGGTCACCAGCAGCAAACAGGGGGAGACCAACTACAAGGCCACGACGGAGTTCATCGAGTTGGTGAAGGCGAAGCAGCCGACACGGATCTCGTCGATCATCCTCGACAGCGGCGGACACAACTTCAACACATGGCGGCGGGAGATACCGGCGACGCTGCAGTGGATCAGCGGGCGGTTGAGCGACCGGTGAAGGGCCGGCAGGTCACGCGTCGGTGGCGAGTCGGCCACGGGTTCGGCAATTCGTCGAATTGCCCGGCGGGGGATAGAGGCAGATGTGGCCAAGGCGTATCTGGATTCAACGGGGTTGATCCAGTAGAGGAGTCGCCGGTGGGCGCATTGGCGCGCCGGCGGTGAGGGAGCTTGTGAGGGCTTGTGAGAGGTTAAGGGGCGGCTGAGTTTTTACGGCCCGGGGCACCATCATTCGCCTACGCGCGGTAAGTTTCTGGCCATGCCACGTGGACGTCACCGCCATTCACCGCCTCTGCACAGGCTGCTGCCCCCCACGGCGATCGCAGGCGTCTCGCTCGTCTGCGCCCTCGGGCCCTGGATGTTCTCCGAGCCGGCGGTGCTCCGGGTCACCGCCGCCGTCGCCGCGGCGACCGCTGCCGTGGGTGCGGCGGTCATGCGCCGCTGGGACGTCGAGGCGGGCAAACGGGTCGCCGACCTCACGCGCGCGCGTGCGAGCGACGAGTGGCGTCACGAGGAGAAGGTCGCCGAACTGGAGACCGACCTCGACGAGTCCCGCGAGCTGCGCACCAAGCTGGAGCACAAGCTCCGTGCCAAGCGCACCGAACTCGCGAACCTCCGCAACGAGCACGCCGCGCTGCTCCGCCGCTACGCCACCGCCGAGACCGAGCGGGCCAGCGCCCTGGAGGGCCGCCGCCTGCTGGAGATCGAGGCGACCGCTCCCGAGGGGGCGCGGGCGCTGCCGGCGGCCGACGCGGACGCCGGTGCGGGTGCGGGTGCGGGTGACGGTGGCAAGGCCGGTGCGGCGGGTCAGGCTTCGCCGGTGCCGCCGCAGGGGGTTCCCGCCGCGGGGTCGCCCTGGGCCTCGTGGGAGGTCGCGTCCAAGGCGGCGAAGTCCGGGGCTGTGGCTGCCTCGGCCGGCGCCGGGGTGGATGCGGAGGCCGACGGCGAGGTCGAGGGCGAGGAGGCGGACGCCGAGGCGAAGACGCCCGCCCCCGGGGTGTTCTCGCCGGCCGGTTCCGCGCTCTTCCTGCGCGCGAACTCGGCGTTGGACCGGATCATCACCCAGCGAGACTCCTCGGTGGAGGGGCCGGGTGAGGGTGCGGCTGCTGCGGACGAGGCTGAGGCTGAGGCTGAGGCCGACGTCGAGGGCGAGGTCGACGCCGACACGGAAGCCGACGCCGAAGTCGACAGCGACGCGGAGGCCGAAGCCAAGGCGGACGTGGAAGCCGAGGCCGAGGTCGATGGAGAAGCCGAGGTCGATGGGGAGGCCGCAGTCGACGGGGAGGCCGAAGTCGCCGTGACCGAGGAGGCGGACGCTTCCGAGGCCGAGGCCGAGGGTGAGTCCACGGAGAGGCCCGCTTCCGTCGACGCCCCCGCGGACGGGCCCAGCGGTGCGGCCGCTGACGAGTCCGCAGAAGCGGTCACCGACGAGCACGCCGACGACTCCGCCGCTGTGACCGCCAAGGAAGGGGCGGCGGCGAAGGGCGGTTCTCCCAGGGGCCCTTCCCCCAAGGGTGACCCGGACGGGCCGACCGATGGTGGTACTCGGCAGGGACGTTCCGCCGAGGCGGCGGAGGAGCCGGTTCCGGTGCTCACCGCCGAGGAGGACGACGCGACGGGGAAGTCCGTGGCGGTCGGCGCGCATGAGCGCGCGGCCGCCGAGCCCGTACGCGCGGCTTCCGCTCCGGCACGGTCGGGGCGGGCGGCGGACCCGACGCGGGTGGAGGAGCTGACGAGGGTGGAGCCGTCGGCGCGGGTCGAGCGCGGAGAGCGTGGGGAGCGGGCGGAGCAGGCCGCTGCGGCGGCGTTGCCCGCGCTGCCGGCCCTGCCGCCCGCCGGTCACTTCACGGTGCCCACCGCCGTGGCCGTCGTACCGGCCGCGCCGCAGCGGCGCACGGCTGTCGAGGGCGGGTTCGACTTCTTCGGTACGCAGAAGGGGGCGGACGCGCTGGAGGCCGTGCAGAACGAGGACCTCGCCGACGTGGTCGGCCAGGAGGCCCTCGCGCTGCACAAGGCCGAGTCCGAGGCCCGGTTCAAGCACGCCGACGAAACGTCCCGCGCGATCGGCCAGGTCATCGACCTCACGGCCTACGACGAGACGGAACAGATCGACGTACAGAGCCTGCGCACGGCCGCGTCGTAACCGCCGGGCCTGAGGGCCGTCACCCCGACCAACCCCGAAACTGCCCGTGGCCGCACGCCGGCCACGGGCAGTCGTCCATCACCACCTCACGCCGCTGCTCCCGGCCCGCACAGCTGCGGGCAGTCGTGCCGCTGGGGCGGCACGGGTGGGCGCAGCGGCGCCCGGCCGGCGCCGGTGAGCGAACCCACCCCCGCCCAGCCGAAGCCGCCGGGCCCGCCCACTGCCGGCCACCCCCGCCCAGCCGAAGCCGCCGGGCCCCCGACCCACTGCCGGCCACCCCCGCGGACCCCACCGCAGGGCAGCCCTCCCGCTACGCCATCCACCGATCCGGCCGCGCTTCCCGCCGCCCCGTCCGCGACCGCTCCGCCTGTGCCCGCAGCAGCTCCGCCGCCTCGCCCGCGTCACGCAGCCGCGCGGTCACGGTCTTGTTGGCCCCGGTGTCGACGTGGACGTCGGCGAGCCCCTTGTACCGCGCCCAGGGCCCCTGCGACAGCCGTACGCTCTGCACCTTCGCGTGCGGCACGAGGTCGACCCGCCGCCGCAGCAGCCCGTGCCGCGCGACGAACACCGTGTCGCTGACGGCGAGTCCGAACCCACGCCACCACAACGGCACGCACCACCGCGCCCGCCCCGGCGGCCGTACGAGATCCGCCGCGCCGGGCACGGCCACCCCCGGCAGCACGCGCGCGATCACCGCCTCGGCCACCTCGCGCGGCGCGACCGGCATGAGGACGGAGTTCGAGGACCCGGCCACGTCCAGCTCGACCCGCACCCAGCCGCGCCGCCGCCACAGCAGCGGTTCGACGACGCGTACGGTCTGCACGCGCCCGGGCGGCACCGTCTCGTGCGCCCGGTCGAGGAGCCCGTGGTCGATGCGGAGCCCGTCGGGGGACTCGCCGACCGTCCAGTCGTACTCCGCGACGAACCGCCCCACACTGCTCGCCCCGGCCGCGCCGAGCAGCGGCAGCCCGGTCGCGAGGACGGTCCACACGCTCTCCGTGGCGAACCACAGCACGGACGGCACCACGACCGCCGCCACCAACGTCCCCCACGTGGCGCCCGTGAGCACCAGCGACACGGCGAGCACGCCCGCCGGGACCTTCAGCAGCTCCCGCACGGGCGCCTCCCCGACCTCGTGCGCGGTCTCGGGGGCGAAACCGGCGGCGCGGGCGAGGAGTTCGGCCCGCAGGGCGGTGGCGTGGGCCTCGCCGAGGTAGGCCAGCTCGTCCTTCTTGTCCGTTCCGACGACATCGAGTTTGAGTTTGGCGACGCCCGCGATCCGGGCCAGCAGCGGCCGGTTGACGTCGACGGCCTGGATGCGTTCGAGGCGGATGTGGGCGGTACGGCGGAACAACAGGCCGGTACGGATGCGCAGTTCGCTGTCGGTCACCGCGAAGTGGGTGAACCACCAGGTCAGAAGGCCGTACAGGGCGGCGGCCGGGACGAACACCGCGAGCGCTATCAGCAGGGTCGTCGTGTCGAGCCGCATGAGCTGCCGCTGCGCCCCGTCCGGATCGTGCACGGCCCACCCGATCAGCACCGCGACGGGCGCCCAGGCCCGCCGCAACGGCGTCACCGGATGCAGCCGATGCTCCACGACCTCCACGACCGGCTTCCCGGCCGCCCCGCCCTCGCTGGCCTGGGGCCCCGATCCGTCACCGTCGGCCGCCTGGGGCGCCGGCCCGTCACCGTCGGCCGCCGCGTTCGTCCTCTCCGCCCGTACCGCGTCGTCCGCGTCCTGGGTCGGCACGGTCACAGCCCTGCCGATCGGGCCTCGCCCAGCTGGGTCAGGCGGTCGCGGAGGCGTTCGGCCTCGGCGGGATCGAGGCCCGGGATGCACGCGTCGGTGGCGGCAGCGGCCGTGTGCAGCTGCACGCTCGCCAGGCCGAAGTGGCGCTCGACGGGCCCGGACGTCACCTCGACCAGCTGCATCCGCCCGTACGGCACGACGGTCTCCTCCCGCCACAGCACACCCCGGCTGATCAGCAGGTCGTCCGCCCGCTCGGCGTACCGCCACGACCGCCAGTTGCGGCCCAGCATCGGCCAGCCCCACAGCAGCAGGCCCAGCGGCAGCAGCGCGAAGGCCGCCCAGGGCGGACCCGCCAGCCAGCCGAGCAGGACCGCCGTACCGATGGCTATCGGCCCCAGCCACACCACCAGCAACAGCCGCCTCATCCGCAACAGCCCGGGCGGCAGTCCCGTCCAGACCGGCTCGCCCTCCGCGCGTTCAGCGCCGTCTTCCAAGGTCCCCGTCTCCATTCCGCCAGCGTACGTAGGACAGACTGTGTTCATGACTCCCCCGACGGAGACCCGAGAGACGACGGTCGGTATCGGCGGTGCCGCCGAGAGCACGGACATGGTGCTCAACATCGGCCCGCAGCATCCGTCCACGCATGGTGTGCTGCGGCTGCGGCTCGTCCTCGACGGCGAGCGCATCAGGCACGCCGAACCGGTCATCGGCTATATGCACCGGGGCGCGGAGAAGCTCTTCGAGGCGCGCGACTACCGCCAGATCATCATGCTCGCCAACCGCCACGACTGGCTCTCCGCCTTCTCCAACGAACTCGGCGTCGTCCTCGGTGTCGAACGCATGCTCGGCATGGAGGTCCCCGAACGCGCGGTCTGGATGCGCACGCTCCTCGCCGAGCTGAACCGGGTCCTGAACCACCTGATGTTCCTCGGTTCCTACCCCCTGGAACTCGGCGGGATCACCCCGGTCTTCTACGCCTTCCGGGAGCGCGAGGAGCTCCAGAACGTCATGGAGGAGATCTCCGGCGGGCGCATGCACTACATGTTCAACCGGGTCGGGGGGCTGAAGGAGGACCTTCCGGCCGGCTGGACCGCACGCGCGCGTGCCGCCGTCGCGGACGTCCGCTCCCGCATGGACGTCTTCGACGACCTCGTCCTCGGCAACGAGATCTTCCGTGGCCGTACGCGCGACGTGGGCGTCCTCTCCCCGGAGACCGTGCACGCGTACGGGGTCAGCGGTCCGATCGCCCGCGCCTCCGGCGTCGACTTCGACCTGCGGCGCGACGAGCCGTACCTGGCGTACGGGGAACTCCAGGACGTCCTCGAGGTCGTCACGCGCGAGGAGGGCGACTGCCTCGCCCGCTTCGAGTGCCTCCTGGAGCAGACCCACAACTCCCTCGCCCTCGCCGACGCCTGCCTCGACCGTCTCGCCGACCTCCCGCCCGGCCCGGTCAACCAGCGGCTCCCCAAGGTCCTCAAGGCCCCCGAGGGCCACACCTACGCCTGGACCGAGAACCCGCTCGGCATCAACGGCTACTACCTCGTCAGCAAGGGCGAGAAGACCCCGTACCGCCTCAAGCTCCGCTCCGCCTCGTACAACAACATCCAGGCCCTCACCGAACTGCTGCCGGGGACCCTGGTGGCCGACATGGTGGCGATCCTGGGGTCGCTGTTCTTCGTGGTGGGGGACATCGACAAGTAGGACCACCCGGCGGGGTCAGCCGCCCAGCGGGTCCGGAATTCCGACCGGCCGCAGCAGCCAGCCGAAGTCGCCCAGTCCGCCGGGCGCGGTCAGCTCGGCGGCCTCGCCCGCGCCCGCGAGGGCCCGTACGTACGCAGCCGGATCGGTGGTCGCCAGGGACAGCGGCGGGCGGCCGCCGGTGACTCCCAGGGCGCGCAGGGCCTCTCGCTGGGTGAGCAGCCGGGACCCCGGCGGCGCGCACGCGTCCAGCGCCACATGCGCGGTGATGTCGCAGGACCCGTCCGGGACGGGCGCGGTCTCCCGCCCCTGCCGGAACCCCGTGAGCGTCCCGAAGGGCGGCCGGGCGCCGGCGAGGTGCGCGTAGTCGACGGCGACGGCGAGCCCCCGCTCGACGCACGCCACGGCGGCGGCCCACGCCCGGTCCCGGGGCAGCCCGATCTCGGCCCGCAGCCCCTCCTCCGGGGCCAGGGGCCACCACCGGTCCAGCCACTCCGCCTCCTCACCGCCGACGGGCTCCCCGAGCAGCTCGCTGCCGTCCTCCCGTACGAGCACCAGCCGGGGCACGCCCGCGGCGTCCACCTCGACGACCTCCACGGGGACGTTGTCCAGCCACTCGTTGGCGAACAGCAGCCCGGTGATCCCCTCCGGCGACTCGGCGAGCCACTCGATGCGGTGATCGAGGCCGCCGGGCCGCTCGGCGACCTCGACCGCGTACGCGCGCGTGCGCTCCGCCACACCGGAGGGGAGCGCGGCCAACACCCCGCTCACCAGTTCCCCCCGCCCGGCCCCCATGTCCACGAACACCAGCTCGCCGGGCCGCCCCAGTGCCTCGTCCACCCGGCACAACAACCTGGCCACGGCCCCGGCGAAGAGCGGGGAGGCGTGCACGGAGGTCCGGAAGTGCCCCGCGGGCCCTTCCAGCCGCCGGTAGAACCCCTCAGGCCCGTACAGCGCCTCCTCCACCGCCGCCCGCCAAGGCCGCGCCCCCTCGGGGGCGCGGGGAACTGCGCGAGAAGCCCCACACGACCCGCACTCGCAAGCCAACACACCCTCCCGAGTTCGTAGGCGTGTCCTGTCCGCCTGCCCCAACGCTAAGCGGAACGGGTAACCCGACCTCCACCTTGGGGAGTACGTGCCCCGGTCACGGATCGACCCTCCGGTTGACCCCGGCACACCCCCGGCTTCCCTACGCTGGGTTACGTGCAACGCCTCTATGACTTCCTCCGCCGGCACCCGACATGGGTCGACAGCTTCTGGGCCGTCGTCCTGCTCGGGATGACCGTGGTCGGCGGAGCGATCGACACGGACTACGCGAAGGACATGAACGAGACCGCGTTCGTGGTGATCTCGCTCGCGCTCTGTCTGTCGATCGCCCTGCGGCGCCGCATGCCCGAGAAGATGCTGATGCTGGCCGCCGCGGCGGGCATCGCCCAGCTGATCGTCAACGTGCCGAGAATTCCCGCCGACTTCGCGATGCTCGTGGTCATCTACACGGTCGCGGCGAACGGCGCCCGCTGGGCGTCCTGGTTCGCCCTGGGCGGCGGCCTCTGCGCGGCGTCGCTGGGACAGCTGCGCTGGACCGAGGAACAGACGAGCACGCTGGGCAACGCGGTGCTCGCGATCGTCCTGACCGTGCCGTTCGCGCTGGCCTGGGTGCTCGGCGACTCCCTGCGCACCCGCCGCGCGTACTTCGCGCAGCTGGAGGAGCGCGCCGCCCGGCTGGAGAAGGAGCGCGAGGCGCAGGCCAAGGTCGCCGTCGCCGCCGAGCGCGCCAGGATCGCCCGCGAGCTGCACGACGTCGTCGCGCACAACGTCTCCGTGATGGTCGTCCAGGCCGACGGCGCCGCGTACGTCCTCGACGCCGCCCCCGACCAGGCGAAGAAGGCCCTGGAGACGATCTCCTCCACCGGCCGCCAGGCCCTCGCCGAGATGCGCCGGCTGCTCGGTGTGCTGCGCACCGGTGAGCACCAGGAGGTCGGCGAGTACGTCCCGCAGCCCGACGTCGAACAGATCGACGACCTCGTCGAGCAGTGCCGGGTGGCCGGTCTCCCCGTCGACTTCAAGATCGAGGGCACCCCGCGCCCGCTGCCCAGCGGCGTGGAGCTGACGGCGTACCGCATCGTCCAGGAGGCCCTCACCAACACCCGCAAGCACGGCGGCCCGAACGCCGGTGCGAGCGTCCGGCTGGTCTACTTCGACGACGGCCTCGGTCTGCTCGTCGAGGACGACGGCAAGGGCGCGCCCCACGAGCTGTACGAGGAGGGCGGCGTGGACGGTCAGGGACACGGCCTCATCGGCATGCGGGAGCGCGTCGGTATGGTCGGCGGAACGCTGGACGCGGGCCCCCGTCCCGGCGGCGGTTTCCGGATCAGTGCCCTGTTGCCCCTGAAGCCCGCACACTGACACGGTCATGACGCGACAGGGTCATGCCGCGCGCTGACACTGGTCACGGCCACCGACACGGACACGGAAGAGGACCCCGATGGCGATCCGCGTAATGCTCGTCGACGACCAGGTGCTGCTGCGCACCGGGTTCCGGATGGTGCTGGCGGCCCAGCCGGACATGGAGGTCGTGGCGGAGGCGGGCGACGGCGTCGAGGCCCTGCAGGTGGTGCGGTCGACCGAGGTGGACGTGGTCCTCATGGACGTCCGGATGCCGAAGCTGGACGGCGTCGAGGCAACCCGCCGCATCTGCGCGGAGGCCGACCCGCCCAAGGTGCTCATCCTGACCACCTTCGACCTCGACGAGTACGCCTTCTCCGGGCTGAAGGCGGGAGCCTCCGGCTTCATGCTCAAGGACGTGCCGCCGGGCGAACTGCTGGCAGCGATCCGTTCCGTGCACAGCGGCGACGCCGTCGTCGCGCCCTCCACGACCCGGCGTCTGCTCGACCGGTTCGCCCCGATGCTCCCGAGCACCGGCGCGGAACCCAAGCACAAGGAGCTGGAACGGCTCACCGAGCGCGAACGCGAGGTCATGATCCTCGTCGCCCAGGGCCTCTCCAACGGCGAGATCGCCGCCCGCCTCGTCCTCTCCGAAGCCACGGTCAAGACCCACGTCGGCCGCATCCTCACCAAGCTGGGCCTGCGCGACCGCGTCCAGGTGGTCGTCCTGGCGTACGAGACGGGGCTGGTACGGGCGGGAGGACAGGGGTGAGGCCGGAACGGGGAGGCGGGGGCTAGCACCCCGGATTCGGTCTGCACCGCATGCTCCCGCCCGAACTGCGGGGCGACTTCCGGGACCTGGCCGCCTGGCGGCAGGGGGTCGTCGACGTCCTGGACCTCGCGCTGAGCGAACGGGAGGGCGTGGTGATCGCCCCCATGACGGCCACCGATCCCGGCCACTTGCGGACACCGTCGGCCGTCTGCGTGAACTCGGCCACGACGTACGGCACTTCACGCTCCTCGCCGAGCGGGGGACCGTAGTGAGGCGGCTGCGCGCACGGGGCCTCGGGCACCTCCTGCAGTACGTCGCCGGGAAGAACGCCCCGCTCCGCCGGGAGAGCTGGGCCCTCTCCCAGCTCGACCACTGCCTGGCACGGCTACGGGAACCGGAGTTCGCCGAGCACCTGTGGACCGACCGCACGACCGTCCCGGAGACCGCCGACCGTGTCGCCGCCCTGGCCGGCCTCCGGCTCGCGCCGAACGGCGAGGGCGCGCTGCGGACACGGCTGCGGCAGGCGATGGTGGGCGCACGGCACATCCGGTTCGACTGAGGGCGCCGCGATCGCGTCCGTCAGCCCTGTCTGACCTATCTGAGCACCCCTTCCAGGAAGTCGCTCCCCAGCCGCGCCACCACCGCCGCGTCCAGCTCGTGCAGCACGTACCGACCCCGGCGGCGCGTCGTCAGAAGGTCCGCCTTCTTCAGGACGGCCAGGTGCCGGGATATCTCCGGTGGTGTCATACCGAGCATCTGGGCCAGCTCGCCCGTGGTGTACGCGCTGCGCGCGAGGCTGCGGCACATGCGCATGCGGACCGGGTGGGACAGGGCGGTCATGCGCCGGGTGATCTGCTCGACGGAGGGCGGGGCGGAGGGCTCCGTGGCGCTCACCGGGTACTGGATGACGGGCTGCCAGCCGAACCGGTGCAGGACGGTGAGATGGGGCCGGCCGAGGCTGGTCGGCACGAGCAGCAGCCCGCCGTCGCCGGTGTTCGTACGGCTCTCGATCAGCTTGTCCACGGTGATTTGGGCCGCGCCCTCGTCGAAGGTCATCGAGGGGGACGCGGCGGCCAGCGCCTCGGCCATGCCCCTGTGGCGCAGCAACTCGGTCTTGTGGCGGGCGTCCGCGGCGAGCGGGTGGGCCAGCCGGGACCAGGTCTCGGCGAAGAAGGCCTCGTCGCAGTCCTCCAGGAACTGCCGCAGCCAGGCCCGCACACCGGGCGGGTCCGCCAGCAGCCGTGCGGCGAACCGCAGTTGCCTCGGTCCGCGCGCGGTGGCCCGGTCCAGGGCGCGCCGCCCCATCTCCGCGTCGGACAGGGGGCCGGGACGCTGGGAGTCGTACGCGTACGCGGGGGAGCAGACGATCTCCAGTCCGGCGTCCACGAACTGGTCGTCCGTCAGCTTGTCCAGCAGATCCAGGTCGTCGGCGAGCGTCGCGCCCGGCAACGTGTCCCGACCCGGGATGCCGGCGAACGGCATGAACAGGTCCGAGAACGTCGAACGCCACAGGAAGTCCGCCTCGGACATCCGGTCGGCGAGATGCGCGTCGAGCCGGGCGGTCACCCCGGTCACCCAGCCCTGCCGCCCCGGATGGTGTCCGGGCTCGGCCAGCACGTGCAGCGCCATGCCGAGCTCGGCCAGTGGCGAGGGCACGACGGCCACCCTCTCCGGCCGCAGTCCGGTGATGTCGATGCGCACACTCATGACCACATGGTGCACCCGCCCACTGACAACACGGCGCCGAGCACGGACCGGTCGCCGGAAGCGCGGCCGAGCCGCCCGCCCCGGGCACGTCCCCGGCGGCTATTCACCCGCGACCTTCTCCACCAGCGCCACGAAGTCCCCGACCGCCCGCCGGACGTCCTGAGCCGTCCACTCCAGCGCCGAGGCCCGCACCTCGACCTCCGTGACGGCCAGCCCCGGCCCGCCCCGGTCCCAAGGACGCGCGAAGAGCAGCGCGTCGGTCCGCTCGCCCTGCCGGACCGAGGCCTCCGCGACGACGTCGGCCTCGTACGGCAGCCAGACCTGGAACTCGTGGGTGTGCGGCACCTCGGGGTGCACCCGCGACCACGGCACCCCCGCCGCCGCGAACCCCTCCCGCAGCGCGGCGGCGACCACGCGCGCGTGGCGCACGTACTCCGGCAGCCGCGGCAGTTCGCGCTCCAGGCCGACGAGGGCCGACAGGGCGGTCGGGAACTGCTGGAACACCTGACCGCCGTACCGGTGCCGCCAGGCCTTCGCCTCGTCGACGAGGGTCCTGGGGCCGGCGATCGCGGCACCACCGTAGGCGTCGAGGGACTTGTAGTACGACACGTAGACGCTGTCGGCGAGGGCCGCGATCTCGTCGACGGGGCGGCCGAAGTGGGTCGACGACTCCCAGAGGCGGGCCCCGTCGAAGTGGACCACCGCGTCCCGCTCGCGTGCCGCCTCGGTGACCTCCGTCAGCTCCTCCCAGGACGGGAGCACGAAACCGGCCTCCCGGAGGGGCAGTTCGAGCATCAGCGTCCCGAAGGGCTCGTCGAGGCCGCGTACCTCGTCGGCGGTCGGCAGCCGCGGCTCGCTCGTCAGCCGGACCGGACGCAGGCCGCTGACCTGGCTGAACGCATGCCGTTCGTGCATCTCGGGGTGGGCGAGCGCGTGCAGGGCGACGGCCGGGTTCCCGGTGCGGGCCGCCCAGCAGCGCAGGGCCACCTGTTGGGCCATCGTGCCGGTCGGGAAGAACGCGGCGGCCTCCATGCCGAGCAGCGCGGCGGTGCGTTCCTCCAGGGTGTCGACGACCCCGTTGCCGTAGATGTCCGCCGGCTCGTCCAGGTCGTACACGTCCCCTGCCGCGTCCAGCAGCGCCAGTCGCTCCCGGACCGTGGCCAGCGCACTCGTCCGTGACAGCACCCGCCCGGCCGCCCGGTGAGCGGCCCGCCGCCGTTGGTACCGCACCATCGCGGGGGACTCCTCGGTCGCTTCGTCTTCCCCTGCCGTCCCCGCCGTATCGCTCATCCCCGGATCATCCTCCGGCCCCGTCGAGTCCGGCACCCCGTTTTCGCGTCGGCGGCCCACAGCCTGTGGACAACCGAAAGCCTGTGGACAACCGAACGACCCTCGGACCAATCGCGTTAACATGACGAGAAATCGTCCGGTACCCGGAGCGGACTGGAACGGGAAGGCCACCAGCGAGTGAGTACATTCCAGCAACCAGAGCCGAAGGACCGCCCCGCGCGGCTCACCGTCGGCGTCGTCGGCGCCGGCCGGGTCGGTCCCGCGCTGGCGGCGTCGCTTCAGCTGGCGGGGCACCGCCCGGTGGCCGTGTCCGGCGTCTCCGACGCCTCCAGGCGCCGCGCCGCCGCGCTGCTGCCCGACGTGCCGCTGATGTCCCCGGCCGACGTGCTGCGGCGCGCGGAGCTGGTCCTGCTGACCGTCCCGGACGACGCCCTGCCGGGTCTCGTCGAGGGGCTCGCCGAGACCGGTTCCGTACGGCCGGGGCAGCTGCTCGTGCACACCTCGGGCCGGTACGGCGCGAAGGTGCTGGATCCCGCGCTGCGGGCCGGGGCCCTGCCGCTGGCGCTGCACCCCGCGATGACGTTCACGGGGACCCCGGTGGACGTCCAGCGGCTCGCCGGGTGCTCCTTCGGGGTCACGGCGCCCGACGAGCTGCGGCTGGCCGCCGAGGCGCTGGTGATCGAGATGGGCGGCGAGCCGGAGTGGATCGCCGAGGCGAACCGCCCGCTCTACCACGCGGCCCTCGCGCTGGGCGCCAACCACCTGGTCACCCTGGTCGCCCAGTCCATGGAGCTGTTGCGCACGGCCGGCGTCGAGGCCCCCGACCGTATGCTCGGCCCGCTCCTGGGCGCCGCCCTGGACAACGCCCTGCGCTCCGGGGACGCGGCCCTCACCGGCCCCGTCGCACGCGGGGACGCGGGCACGGTTGCCGCGCATGTCGCCGAGCTGCGGACGCACGCCCCGGCCGCCGTCGCCGGATATCTGGCGATGGCCCGCGCGACCGCCGACCGGGCCCTCGCCCACGGTCTGCTGAAGCCGGAGCTCGCCGAGGACCTTCTCGGGGTACTCGCGGGCGGGACGGCCGGAACGACCGGCGCGGACGGGACCGACGGGACCGAAGGGAACGGCCGATGACCATCACCGTGCTGCACACCGCCGACGAACTGCACGCACGCGCGCGTGCGGGACGCCGGGCGGTCGTGATGACCATGGGCGCCCTGCACGAGGGCCACGCCACGCTGATCCGTGCCGCGCGCGAGATCGCCGGCGGCACGGGCGAGGTCGTCGTCACCGTCTTCGTGAACCCCCTGCAGTTCGGCGCGGGGGAGGACCTCGACCGCTATCCGCGCACCCTGGACGCCGACGTCAAGCTCGCCGAACAGTCCGGCGCCGACGTCGTGTTCGCCCCCTCGACGGACGAGGTCTACCCCGGCGGCGAACCCCAGGTCCGCATCACGGCGGGGCCCATGGGCGAGCGCCTGGAGGGCGCCTCCCGGCCCGGCCACTTCGACGGCATGCTCACCGTCGTCGCCAAGCTGCTCCACCTCACCCGCCCCGACGTGGCGCTCTACGGCCAGAAGGACGCCCAGCAGCTCGCCCTCATCCGCCGCATGGTCCGCGACCTGAACTTCGGCGTGGAGATCGTGGGCGTGCCGACCGTCCGCGAGGCCGACGGCCTGGCCCTGTCCAGCCGCAACCGGTACCTGTCCACCGCCGAGCGCCGTACGGCCCTGGCGCTCTCCCAGGCGCTGTTCGCGGGCCGCGACCGGCACGCCGCGCAGGAGGCGCTGCGCGCGCGTGCCCGCGAGGTGCCCGCCACACGCGCGCGTGCCGAGGCCCTGAGCGCGCTCGGCGAGTCCCGCGCGGCGGCCGACGCACACGCCATGGCCAAGGCCGTGCCCGGCGGCCCGGCCGCCGTCCGTGCCGCCGCCCGCCTGGTCCTCGACGAGGCCCTGCGCATGAAGCCGCCGCTCACCCTGGACTACGTCGCCCTGGTCGACCCGGCCGACTTCACCGACATCCCCGACGACTTCACCGGCGAAGCCGTCCTCGCCGTCGCGGCCCGGGTGGGGACGACCCGGCTGATCGACAACATCCCCCTGACCTTCGGAGCCGCCTCGTGACCAGCACCGGCATACGACTGCACGCGCCCGCCCCGGGATGGTCCATCGCCGCCGACGTCGTGGTCGTCGGCTCGGGCGTGGCCGGCCTGACCGCCGCGCTGCGCTGCGAGGCCGCCGGCCTGCGCACGGTCGTCGTCACCAAGGCCCGCCTCGACGACGGCTCCACCCGCTGGGCCCAGGGCGGCATCGCCGCGGCCCTCGGCGAGGGCGACACCCCCGAACAGCACCAGGACGACACCCTGGTGGCCGGCGCGGGCCTGTGCGACGAGGACGCCGTACGACTCCTCGTCACCGAGGGACCCGACGCCGTACGCCGACTGATCGAGACCGGCGCCCACTTCGACGAGTCGGAGGAGGGCGGCCTGGAGCTGACCCGCGAGGGCGGCCACCACCGCCGCCGCATCGCCCACGCGGGCGGCGACGCGACCGGCGCCGAGATCTCCCGGGCCCTCGTCGAGGCCGTACGCGCGCGTGGGCTGCGCACGGTGGAGAACGCGCTCGTCCTGGACCTGCTGACCGACGCCGACGGCCGCACCGCCGGTGTCACCCTGCACGTCATGGGCGAAGGCCAGCACGACGGCGTGGGAGCCGTCCACGCCCCCGCGGTCGTCCTCGCCACCGGCGGCATGGGCCAGGTCTTCTCCGCCACCACCAACCCGTCCGTCTCCACCGGCGACGGCGTGGCCCTCGCCCTGCGCGCGGGCGCGGAGGTCTCCGACCTCGAATTCGTCCAGTTCCACCCGACCGTGCTGTTCCTGGGCGCGGACGCGGAGGGCCAGCAGCCCCTCGTCTCCGAGGCCGTACGCGGCGAGGGCGCCCACCTCGTCGACGCCGAAGGCACCCGCTTCATGCTCGGGCAGCACGAGCTGGCCGAACTGGCGCCCCGGGACATCGTCGCCAAGGGCATCATGCGCCGTATGCAGGAACAGGGCACCGAACACATGTACCTGGACGCCCGGCACTTCGGCGCCGCCATGTGGGAGCACCGCTTCCCGACGATCCTCGCCGCCTGCCGCGCCAACGGCCTCGACCCGGTCACCGAGCCCATCCCGGTCGCCCCGGCCGCCCACTACGCCTCCGGCGGCGTCCGCACCGACTCCCACGGCCGCACGACCGTCCCCGGCCTCTACGCCTGCGGCGAGGTCGCCTGCACCGGCGTCCACGGCGCCAACCGGCTCGCCTCGAACTCCCTCCTGGAGGGCCTGGTCTACGCCGAGCGCATCGCCACCGACATCGCCGCGGCCCACGCCGAGAACGGCCTCCACACGCGTGTGCCCCAGCCCGTCCCGTACGCCGAGAAGCCCGCGCACCCGCTGCTCGCCCCCGAGATCCGGTTCGCGATCCAGCGGACCATGACCGAGGGCGCCGGCGTCCTGCGCTCCGAGGCCTCCCTGGCGACCGCCGCCGCGGCCCTGGACCGGCTGCACGCGGACGCCCGCGACGCCCTCGCCGAGAACGGCAAGACGGCCGAGGCCGGCGTCGACACCTGGGAGACCACCAACCTCCTGTGCGTGGCCCGCGTCCTGGTCGCGGCCGCCCGGCTGCGCGAGGAGACCCGCGGCTGCCACTGGCGCGAGGACCGCGCCGAGCGCGACGACACCGCCTGGCGCCGTCATATCGTCGTACGGCTGAATCCGGACCGGACGCTCGCCGTACACACCACGGATACCGCAGACTTCCCCCCGACCCGGCCGCACCACCAGGAGCAGTGACAGACGTGAGCACCTCTGACCTTCCCCTCGCCTCCTCGGGCGGCTGCGGCGACGGCTGCGCCTGCGGCGCCGACGACGGGCTGACTGATGAGGAGTACCTGGAGTGCGGGCTCGATCCCGCGCTCGCCCAGCTCCTGGCCGACGCCGGACTCGACCCCGTGGAGGTCGAGGACATCGCCAACGTCGCCATCCAGGAGGACCTCGACCACGGTGTGGACGTGACCACGGTCGCCACCATCCCCGAGGACGCCCGCGCCACCGCCGACTTCACCGCCCGCGAGGGCGGCGTCGTGGCGGGCCTGAGAATCGCCGAGGCGGTCCTCTCGGTGGCCTGCACGGACGAGTTCGAGGTCGAGCGCCACGTCGACGACGGCGACCGCGTGGAGGCCGGGCAGAAGCTCCTCAGCGTCACCGGCGCCACCCGCGACCTCCTCACCGCCGAGCGCAGCGCCCTGAACCTGCTGTGCCGCCTCTCCGGCATCGCGACCGCCACGCGCGCGTGGGCGGACACCCTGGAGGGCACGAAGGCGAAGGTCCGCGACACCAGGAAGACGACGCCGGGCCTCAGGTCCCTGGAGAAGTTCGCGGTCCGCTGCGGCGGCGGGGTGAACCACCGGATGTCGTTGTCCGACGCGGCCCTCGTCAAGGACAACCACGTGGTCGCCGCGGGCGGTGTCGCCCAGGCCTTCCGGGCCGTGCGCGAGATGTTCCCCGAGGTGCCCATCGAGGTCGAGGTCGACACCCTCCACCAGCTCCGCGAGGTCGTCGACGCGGGCGCCGACCTGATCCTCCTGGACAACTTCACACCGGTCGAGTGCGAGGAGGCCGTCGGGATCGTCGAGGGCCGCGCGGTCCTGGAGGCCTCGGGCCGCCTCACCCTCACCAACGCCAAGGCGTACGCGGACACGGGCGTCGACTACCTGGCCGTCGGGGCCCTCACCCACTCCTCCCCGATCCTGGACATCGGGCTCGACCTGCGCGCGGCCGAGTAGGGCGGGGACGGGCCATGCTGCTGACCATCGACGTGGGCAACACCCACACCGTCCTCGGCCTGTTCGACGGCGAGGACATCGTCGAACACTGGCGCATCTCCACGGACGCGCGCCGCACCGCCGACGAACTGGCGGTGCTCCTCCAGGGCCTCATGGGCATGCACCCGCTGCTCGGCGAGGAACTGGGCGACGGTATCGACGGCATCGCGATCTGCGCGACCGTCCCGTCCGTCCTGCACGAGCTGCGCGAGGTGACCCGCCGCTACTACGGCGACGTCCCGGCCGTCCTCGTGGAGCCGGGGGTGAAGACGGGCGTCCCGATCCTCACCGACAACCCCAAGGAGGTCGGCGCCGACCGCATCATCAACGCCGTCGCCGCCGTCGAGCTGTACGGCGGGCCGGCCGTCGTCGTCGACTTCGGTACGGCCACGACGTTCGACGCGGTCAGCGCGCGCGGCGAGTACGTGGGCGGGGTCATCGCCCCCGGCATCGAGATCTCCGTCGACGCCCTCGGCGTCAAGGGCGCCCAGCTCCGCAAGATCGAGGTCGCCCGGCCGCGCAGCGTCATCGGCAAGAACACGGTCGAGGCCATGCAGTCCGGCATCGTGTACGGCTTCGCCGGCCAGGTCGACGGGGTGGTGAGCCGCATGGTCCGTGAGCTGGCCGACGATCCCGAGGACGTGACGGTCATCGCGACGGGTGGTCTGGCGCCGATGGTGCTGGGCGAGTCCTCGGTGATCGACGAGCACGAGCCGTGGCTGACACTGATCGGACTGCGATTGGTGTACGAGCGGAACGTGTCGCGTCTCTGAGCGCACTTCCCCCCCCCCCCCCCCCCGCGCCCCTGCTTTTCAGGGGGGCGGGGGGAAGTGCGACCAGCCCCCACCCACCGCCCCCACCCGCACCCGACAACGCACCCCTCGCGACCCCCACCCGGGTGGTCCCGTCGCGCCACGCGCTCTCCGCGCAGCTCTTTTGTCTGATTAGCGCGTATCGTCGCCGCATGCCCACGCCCCACGGAACCCGCGGCGGCATGGCGTTCGGCGCTGACGAGCTGCGTGTGCTCCGTCGTGCCCTCGCCCTCGCCCTCAACCCCAGTCCCGCCTCGGCACAGGACGTGCAGGACTGCCTCCGGCTCGCCGAGTCCGTCGACGAGGCGACCCGCGAGGACGCCCGTCTGAGGGCCTTCCTGCTGGCCGACCTCACCCGCTACCGCGCCGCGCTCCCCGGCACGGTCACCGGCTACGCGGCGCTCCTGGCACAGGCCCTGGACGCCGGGTACCGCCCCCGCCCGGACGACCTCGCCGCGCTGCGCGCCCTGCGCGGCAACCCCGCCGCCGCCGGCCTCCTGGAGCGCTGCCGCCCCCTCGCCGAACAGGACGTGCGCGCCCGCTTCGCGGGGCGCGCGGCCACACCGGTGGTCGTCGTCCCCGCCTCCCGCTCCGCCTCCGGCACCCGCTCCCGGCTCCGGCTCACGGCCCTCCCCGGCGGTCTGTCGGAGCGGGGCGCACGCGCGCGTGCCGGCGCCGAGGAGCCGGCCGAGCCGAAGCCCGTCCGTCCGGCCCGTCGCCCCGCCGAGCCCGCCGACAAGCCGGGGCCCGTCCCCCGTCCCGACGCCCCGCGCCCGTCGCGCCGCCCCATCCCCACCCCCGGCGAGGTGTTCCCGCCCAAGCGGAAACCGGCGGCCCCGCCCGCGAAGCCGCCCCAGCAGCTGGCCGCCGTCTAGCCCTGGCTACCCTGGACGCATGGACTACGTCTCCGCGCTGCTGCCCCCCTTCGTGATGGCCGTGTTGTTCATCAGCGTCATCAGGGTGATCGTGAAGACCCAGGGCGGCCCCAACAAGGCCAAGGAGGACGCGGTCGTCGACGCGGCGCTCGCCCGCGCGGAGAACGCCCGCCAGGCCGCCGGCACCGACCCCAAGGGCACCGGCGTCTGACGCGACGCGCCCCATCGGCGTACGACTCGTGTGTTTTTCGAGTCGTACGCCCTTTTTGTTCCGCTCCTCCGGATATCGTGCGGAACTGTGCCTCGCCCATTGGGAGAACTCGAAGACGCGGTCATGACGCGGGTGTGGAAGTGGAACCGCCCGGTGACCGTTCGAGAAGTCCTGGAAGACCTTCAGCGGGAACGGTCCATCGCCTACACCACGGTGATGACCGTTCTGGACAATCTCCATCAGAAGGGCTGGGTGCGCCGTGAGGCGGAAGGCCGGGCCTATCGATATGAGGCCGTCTCCACTCGCGCCGCCTACGCGGCCGCACTGATGAACGAAGCCTGGTCGCAGAGCGACAACCCCGCGGCCGCTCTCGTCGCCTTCTTCGGGATGATGAGCGAGGAACAGCGACAGGCGCTCACCGACGCCGTACGCATCGTGCAGGGCCCCGACGCAGTCAAACCCGAACCGGCCGCGCCCGCCGCCCCGGCCGGTGAAACCCCTGTCGAAACCGTCGGCGAATCCGTCGAATCGTCCGGCGAAACACGGGCGACCCCCGGCGAATCCCCGGATCTCCCCGGACGATAGCGTCCGCTCATGCCAGCAACGAGTCCCGAAGTCACCGCAAAAGCCATCACCGTCAGGCGGGCTCGGACCAGCGATGTCCCGCACGTGCGCCGCCTCCTCGACTCGTACGTCCAGCGCCGCATCCTGCTCGACAAAGCGACGGTCACGCTTTACGAGGACATCCAGGAGTTCTGGGTCGCGGAACGGGACGACAGCGCCGAGGTCGTCGGCTGCGGAGCGCTGCACGTGATGTGGGAAGACCTCGCGGAAGTCCGCACTCTCGCGGTGGACCCGGACGCCAAGGGTCTCGGCGTCGGTCACCAGTTGCTGCAGAAGTTGCTGCACACCGCTCGCTGGCTGGGTGTTCGCCGGGTTTTCTGTCTGACCTTCGAAGTCGAGTTCTTCGCGAAGCACGGCTTCGTGGAGATCGGTGAGACTCCGGTCGACACCGATGTCTACGCGGAGCTGCTGCGTTCCTATGACGAGGGCGTCGCGGAGTTCCTCGGTCTCGAACGAGTGAAACCGAACACCTTGGGCAACAGCCGGATGCTTCTGCATCTGTGATCGTCTGCGGAGACGTATTCCGCCGAGACCTTCCGGCGCTCTTCGGCTCTCTTCGGCGCTCTTCGCCGGCTCTTCCGGTGAGGGGCGCCTTGCCCATGGTGCCCTATGTCCGAAACGCGCATGTTTCCGGTCTTCTCAGGGCTCCTCGCCCTCTCCGTAGTCTCTCCCCGGTCTCTCCCAGGGGTTTGTGTTTTTCCAGGAAAAGCGGTTTGCTTTCCGACGTACTGCAGTACTGCATATAACAGGGGACGCGAAACAGCGGTGCACGCCGCAGGCCTCGGCCCTGAAGTTATCGATGAAAGGAAATCCGGTGGCACAGAAGGTTCAGGTCCTTCTTGTCGACGACCTCGACGGCGGCGAGGCGGACGAGACCGTGACGTTCGCGCTGGACGGCAAGACGTACGAGATCGACCTCACGACCGCCAACGCGGACAAGCTTCGCGGCCTTCTCGAGCCCTACGTCAAGGGTGGTCGGCGTACCGGAGGCCGTGCTTCGGGCGGGCGCGGCAAGGTCCGTGCCGCTTCCGGCGGCAGCCAGGACACCGCGGCCATCCGCGCCTGGGCGAAGGAGAACGGCTACGAGGTCAACGACCGCGGCCGCGTCCCCGCCTCCATCCGCGAGGCCTACGAGAAGGCCAACGGCTGAGAATCCGACGGGTGGGCGGCCCGTGGCCGAGCGGCCTACGAGAAGGCCAACGGCCCGGTGCTCGCGCGCCGCAGCCGGACGCGGTGGCAGTGTGTGGCCACCGTATCCACCACGCGCACGAGGTCGGGCACGCCCCCACCGCCCCCCAACGCCGACATGGTCGGCAGCGAGGGTTCCACCTCGCGCCCCGGCTCGGGGGGCCGCAACCACGCGGCGGCCCCCTGTGATCCGGCCGCCCGCAGCACGTCCCCGAGCCTTCCGGCCCCGCCCGGAGGCACCGGCGCCACCATGCGACCGCCCGTTCCGACGGCAGTGAGGTCCAGGTCGAGGCCGCCCCAGTCCAGCCACTCCAGCAGCCCCGGCAACTCCTCCGCGCTGCCCGCCGCGACCAGCAGCAGCATCCGCCCGCCGTGCAGAATCACCGGCGAGCCCGGCCCCGGCATCGGGCCCAGATGCCGGAGCGCCGCGATTCCCGCCTCCGCCGGCACGTCGAGCACATCGAAGCGCAGCCCCGTAATGAGATGTACGGGCGCCCCGGGCACTGTCGCCCAGCCGAGATCGTTCTCGTACCACTGCCGCACCGCGTCGCACGTGATATCGCCCGCAACATCGCGCTCGACGGCGCCCGGGTCGTCGCTCGGGTCGAGCGGTCGGCGGGGAAGGGGGACGATGGCCATGTCAGGAGCAACCGTGAGAAGGACCCCAGAGTTACGCTGGGTATCCACGCGGATGCGAGGAGTGCCGGGAAAGGGGGCGTTCCACGGTGGGTAGCGACGCAAGGATGTTCGCCCTTAGCGGAGGGAACCGGTGCATCCGGCATGGAGTGTCAGTGCCTACGGGTAAGACATCCCTAGTGGGAGGGGGCGACACGCAGGAAAGGCCGTCTCGCGTTCGCCATCGGCGTACTGATGGTGAGGGTAACTGCCTGGCCTGCGGGAACATCGTCTCGCACCATCGGGTTGGAGCAGATGTCGGCGTTCGGGGTCAGGAGGCCAAGGACGGTGTCGGCAGTTGGAATGAGCGGTCCCCGCTTGCGGGACTAAGCTGCGGAAGGACAGGGAGGGGAGCGTCCCCTTACTGCCTGACCGCTCTGAGGAGCGATTAACGATGTTCGAGAGGTTCACCGACCGCGCGCGGCGGGTTGTCGTCCTGGCTCAGGAAGAAGCCCGGATGCTCAACCACAACTACATCGGCACCGAGCACATCCTCCTGGGCCTGATCCACGAGGGTGAGGGTGTCGCCGCTAAGGCCCTGGAGAGCCTCGGGATTTCGCTCGAGGCGGTCCGCCAGCAGGTGGAGGAGATCATCGGGCAGGGGCAGCAGGCCCCGTCCGGGCACATCCCCTTCACCCCCCGTGCCAAGAAGGTCCTGGAGCTGTCGCTCCGCGAGGCCCTTCAGCTGGGCCACAACTACATCGGCACGGAGCACATCCTGCTCGGCCTGATCCGTGAGGGCGAGGGCGTCGCCGCCCAGGTCCTGGTCAAGCTGGGCGCAGATCTCAACCGCGTGCGGCAGCAGGTGATCCAGCTGCTCTCCGGTTACCAGGGCAAGGAGACCGCCACCGCCGGCGGGCCTGCCGAGGGCACCCCCTCGACGTCCCTGGTCCTCGACCAGTTCGGCCGGAACCTCACCCAGGCCGCTCGTGAGTCCAAGCTCGACCCGGTCATCGGGCGCGAGAAGGAGATCGAGCGGGTCATGCAGGTGCTGTCCCGCCGTACCAAGAACAACCCGGTCCTGATCGGTGAGCCCGGCGTCGGCAAGACCGCCGTCGTCGAGGGCCTCGCCCAGGCCATCGTCAAGGGCGAGGTGCCCGAGACCCTCAAGGACAAGCACCTCTACACCCTCGACCTCGGCGCGCTGGTCGCCGGCTCCCGCTACCGCGGTGACTTCGAGGAGCGCCTGAAGAAGGTGCTCAAGGAGATCCGCACCCGCGGTGACATCATCCTGTTCATCGACGAGCTCCACACGCTGGTCGGTGCGGGTGCCGCCGAGGGTGCCATCGACGCGGCTTCGATCCTGAAGCCGATGCTGGCCCGCGGTGAGCTGCAGACCATCGGCGCCACCACGCTGGACGAGTACCGCAAGCACCTGGAGAAGGACGCGGCCCTGGAGCGCCGCTTCCAGCCCATCCAGGTCGCCGAGCCCTCGCTCCCGCACACCATCGAGATCCTCAAGGGTCTGCGTGACCGGTACGAGGCGCACCACCGCGTCTCGATCACGGACGAGGCCCTGGTGCAGGCGGCGACGCTCGCCGACCGGTACATCTCGGACCGCTTCCTGCCGGACAAGGCGATCGACCTGATCGACGAGGCCGGTTCCCGGATGCGCATCCGCCGGATGACCGCGCCGCCGGACCTCCGCGAGTTCGACGAGAAGATCGCCGGTGTCCGCCGGGACAAGGAGTCCGCGATCGACTCGCAGGACTTCGAGAAGGCCGCCTCCCTGCGCGACAAGGAGAAGCAGCTCCTCGCCGCGAAGGCCAAGCGGGAGAAGGAGTGGAAGGCCGGCGACATGGACGTCGTCGCCGAGGTCGACGGCGAGCTGATCGCCGAGGTCCTCGCGACCGCCACCGGCATCCCGGTCTTCAAGCTGACCGAGGAGGAGTCCTCGCGTCTGCTGCGCATGGAGGACGAGCTCCACAAGCGGGTCATCGGCCAGGTCGACGCCGTCAAGGCGCTGTCGAAGGCGATCCGTCGTACGCGCGCGGGCCTCAAGGACCCGAAGCGTCCCGGTGGTTCGTTCATCTTCGCCGGCCCGTCCGGTGTCGGTAAGACCGAGCTGTCCAAGGCGCTCGCCGAGTTCCTCTTCGGTGACGAGGACGCGCTGATCTCCCTCGACATGTCGGAGTTCAGCGAGAAGCACACGGTGTCGCGTCTCTTCGGTTCGCCCCCCGGATACGTGGGCTACGAAGAGGGCGGCCAGCTGACCGAGAAGGTCCGCCGCAAGCCGTTCTCCGTCGTCCTCTTCGACGAGGTCGAGAAGGCCCACCCGGACATCTTCAACTCGCTGCTGCAGATCCTGGAGGACGGTCGCCTGACCGACTCCCAGGGCCGGGTCGTGGACTTCAAGAACACGGTCATCATCATGACGACCAACCTCGGCACCAGGGACATCTCCAAGGGCTTCAACCTGGGCTTCGCGGCCTCGGGCGACAAGAAGACCAACTACGAGCGCATGAAGAACAAGGTCTCGGACGAGCTCAAGCAGCACTTCCGGCCCGAGTTCCTCAACCGTGTCGACGACGTCGTCGTCTTCCCGCAGCTCACGCAGGAGGACATCCTGCGGATCGTCGACCTGATGATCAGCAAGGTCGACGAGCGCCTGAAGGACCGGGACATGGGCATCGAGCTCTCCCAGTCCGCCAAGGAGCTGCTGTCCAAGAAGGGTTACGACCCCGTGCTGGGCGCCCGGCCGCTGCGCCGGACCATCCAGCGCGAGATCGAGGACACCCTCTCCGAGAAGATCCTCTTCGGCGAGCTGCGCCCCGGCCACATCGTGGTCGTGGACACCGAGGGCGAGGGCGAGGGCGAGACCAAGACCTTCACCTTCCGGGGTGAGGAGAAGGCAGCGCTGCCGGACGTTCCGCCGATCGAGCAGGCGGCCGGCGGTGCGGGACCGAACCTGAGCAAGGACGTGTAACCGCTGCGCTCGGCTTGAGCGAGTGAAAGGGGCTGCCCTGGGACTTCGGTCCCGGGGCAGCCCCTTTTGCGTTTCAACGGCGGCGTGGGCCACCGCCATGCGGCGGTCCCGTCGTCCTCGGTGGGGCGCAGGGCCTGCCGCACCAGTTCGTCGACGAGCGACACGATCTCCCGCAGCTGAGAGGGGATCACACCGGATTCGGAGTGATGCGGGCCTCGTAGTCGGCGTCACATCGCGGGGGTTCGGGGGTCGGTGGCCGGTGACTTGCCGCACAGGCGATTTTTCCCCTACTAGGGGGAATAGTGCGCGGTGAGTGAGTACCACAAAGGGAGGAAGTGGGGGGTTTTCTAATGGAGTACGAGTTTCCGTCGTAGGTCACACGTTTGAGGGGTTTCGGGTGGCAGGGGTACCAAGGGTTGTCCCATTCGGCGGCAGCTGATGCGTGCCGGGTGGGATTCGTGTCCGTCGAGGCACCGTCCTTGTCTCCGTCCCCCGTGAGGTACTCCATGTCGCAGCGTGTTCGCACTCCCCGTTCCCGTACGTCCCAGCTCCGTGTCCGGGCCGCCGTGATGGCCGTCGGGATGGGGGTCTCGGGTGTGCTGGGTGCCGGGGTCGCGGCCGCAGCCGGTGGTGCTCAGACCGCGAGCACCGGCACCGGTACCGTCCAGGCCGCCGCCGCCAAGAAGGCGGCCTCCTGGGTCAGCCCGGTCAAGGCGTACAAGCTGAGTGCCCGCTTCGCGCAGGCCGGCAACATGTGGTCCGCCAAGCACAGCGGGCAGGACTTCGCCGTCAAGAGCGGTACGGCGGTCGTCGCCGCGCACGGCGGTACCGTCGTGAAGGCCGGCGGCAACGGCGCCGGTGACGGCCCGGCGTACGGCAACGCCGTCGTCATCAAGCACGGCAACGGCACCTTCTCGCAGTACGCCCACCTGTCGAAGGTCCACGTGAAGGCCGGGCAGATCGTCAAGACCGGGCAGCGTATAGCCCTCTCCGGCAACACCGGCAACTCCAGCGGGCCGCACCTGCACTTCGAGATCCGTACGACCGCGAGCTACGGCTCCGCCGTCGACCCGGTCGCCTTCCTCCGCACCAAGGGCGTCACCATCTGAGCCCCGCCTGTCGGTGTCGGCACGGGCCGTGGTGCCGGCCCGTGACGCACCTCGGGGCGTCGCATCAAGTGCTCCGGACCCCGCTGTGTGCCTGTGTCACCAGATCGATCGCGACCTCCAGGACCGCCTCGCGCTTGTCCTCGGGGTCGCCTTCGACGTCCCGGAGGTGGAACATGCCGGCGTGCATGGTGAACAGGGCGCTCATGCAGCGGACCTGGTCGGTCAGGGTCGCGTCCGGCTCCGTGATGGTGTCGATCAGGCGGATCATGCGGTTCTTGAACGTCTCGCCGACGCTCAGTTCGCGCACCGTCGCCTGGTTCTCCTGCATGAAGCGGAAGACGGGGGCCACATCGGCCAGGGCCACGCTGTAGCGGTGGAGGATCTCCCGCTTGGTGTCGAGGGTGCGCGGCTGGGTGCCGGCCCACTCGATCAGCTCGTCGATCGGCCGCTGCAGGTCCTGGAAGAGTCCGATGAGGATGTCTTCCTTGGTCTTGAAGTGGTAGTAGAGCGCCGCCTTCGTCACATCGAGGCGCTCGGCGATCTCCCGCAGCGAGGTCTTCTCGTACCCCTGTTCGGCGAAGAGTTCGAGGGCGACGTCCTGGATGCGCTGGCGTGTATCACCGCGACGCTGGCGCCTCGGCGTCGCGCCGGTCGTGGCAGGCGTGCCGGTCGCGCCGCCGTCGCCCGCTGTGCCGGTCACGCCGCCGTCGCCCGCCGCGACCTCGTCTGTCGTGCCGCTCATCGTCGTACTCCTCGCCGTCACGGAAGGCCTCGGCCGGTCAAGCCTCGGCCAAGCCCGTGCAACTTACTTGACGCCCGGCTAGTTACGGGCCTAGCTTCCTCAAGTGTAGACAACTAGCCGGTCGACAAGTAAGTGCACGTAGCTCCGGGGGGAGTGGAGGACCGCGATGGATGCGGAAACGAAGAAAGAAGTGAGCGAAGTGAGCGGTGGGGCCGAGACGGACGGGCCGAAGCCGCGCAGTGTGCGGGTGGTGCTGTTCGCGCTGATGATCGCCATGCTGCTCGCGATGCTCGACAACATGATCATCGGGACCGCGATGCCGACGATCGTGGGCGAGCTCGGGGGCCTGGAGCACCTGTCCTGGGTCGTGACCGCGTACACCCTCGCCACCGCCGCCTCCACTCCCATCTGGGGCAAGCTCGGCGACCTGTACGGCCGCAAGCGGGTCTTCATGACCTCTATCGTGATCTTCCTCATCGGGTCGGCGCTGAGCGGGATGGCCCAGGACATGGGCCAGCTGATCGGATTCCGGGCCGTGCAGGGGCTCGGGGCCGGCGGGCTGATGGTCGGCGTCATGGCGATCATCGGAGACCTGATACCGCCTCGGGAGCGGGGCAAGTACCAGGGGATGATGGCCGGGGTGATGGCCCTCGCCATGATCGCCGGGCCGCTGGTCGGCGGGACCATCACCGACAACTGGGGCTGGCGCTGGTCCTTCTACATCAACCTGCCGCTCGGCGTCGTGGCGCTGATCGCCGTCAGTGCCGTACTGCATCTGCCGAAGCCGTCGCGTGAGGGGCGTTCGGCGCGGGACATCGACTATCTGGGCGCGGCGCTGCTGACCGTCGGCATCACGGCGATCGTGCTGGTCACCACGTGGGGCGGGACCGAGTACGCCTGGGGGTCGGCCGTCATCATGGAGCTGATCGCGATCGGCGTCGTCTCGCTGATCGGGTTCCTGATCGTGCAGAAGCGGGTGGCGGAGCCGGTGATACCGCTGCACATCTTCCGCAGCCGGAACTTCACGCTGATGGCAGTGATCGGGTTCATCACCGGATTCGTGATGTTCGGGGCGGTGCTCTTCCTGCCGTTGTACCAGCAGTCCGTGCAGGGTGCGTCCGCGACCAACTCCGGGCTGTTGCTGCTGCCGATGCTGGGGGCGATGCTCGCGGTGTCGATGGTGGCCGGGCGGGTGACCACGGGGAGTGGCCGCTACAAGGTCTTCCCGGTCGTCGGGAGTGTCCTGATGATCGTGGGGCTGTTCCTGCTGGCGCAGATGGACACCGGGACGAGCCGGGTGACGTCCGGGGTGTACATGGCGGTGCTCGGTGCCGGTATGGGGTGCCTGATGCAGATCACCATGCTGGTCGCGCAGAACAGCGTCGAGATGAAGGACATGGGCGTCGCGTCGTCCACGAGCACACTGTCGCGGACGCTCGGGTCGTCCTTCGGGGTCGCGATCATGGGGGCGCTCTTCAACAGCCGGGTGCAGGATGTGATGGCCGAGCGGGCCGGTGCGCTGGGGTCCAAGGTGACCGAGCAGTCGGCGCAGCTGGACGCGGCGAGCCTGGCGAAGCTGCCGGAGGCCGCGCGGGAGGCGTATCAGCACGCGGTGGCTTCGGGGACGCACGCGGCGTTCCTGTTGGGGGCGGTTGTGGCTGTGGTGGCGTTGGTGGCTGCGGTGTTCGTGAAGGAGGTGCCGTTGCGGGGGGCCGGCGGGTCTTCTGGGGCGGAGGCCGGCAGCGGGGACGGGGCCAACGGGGCCAAGTCGGCGGTGGCTGTCTGAGTGTGCGGTTCGGACCGTGTGTGGTTGCTCGCGCAGTTCCCGCGCTCCCAAAAAGACACGGCCCCTTGCGGGGCCGAAAAGCACGGGGCGCAGCCCCTGCTTTTCAGGGGCGCGGGGAACTGCGCGACCAGCCCCCACCCACCCGCACCCGCCGACGCACCGAACCCCCCGAGCTCCTAGGCGCCCGCGTCCCCGGACAACGGCAGCATCGGATAGCTCCCCGTGTTCGTCGGGGCGTGTTCCGGGAGCCACAGCACCGCGACCGCGCCCTCCGCCGGGACGTCGTCCGGGGCTCCGGCCGGGCGGACGTTGCGGAAGGTGAGGCGGGCGCCGAGGACACGGGCCTGGCCGGCGGCGATGGTGAGGCCCAGGCCGTGGCCCTGGCCGGCGCGGTCGGAGGCGCCGGTGCGGAAGCGGCGGGGGCCGTCGGCGAGGAGGTCCTCGGGGAAGCCGGGACCGTGGTCGCGGACCCGGATCACACGGCCCTCGACGGACACCTCGATCGGCGGCCTGCCGTGCTTCGCCGCGTTGGCCAGCAGGTTCAGCAGGACGCGTTCGAGGCGGCGCGGGTCCGTCGTCACCTCCGACTCGTGCACGATCTGTACGCGCACCCCGGCGTCCTTCGCCGCCACCCGCCGGGCCACGAACTCGCCCAGCATGATGTCCTGCAGCTCGGCCCGCTCGGAGGCCCCGTCGAGCCGGGCCACCTCCAGGACGTCCTCGACGAGCGTGCGCATCGCCTGCGCCCGGTCACGGACCAGCTCGGAGGGGCGGCCCGGAGGGAGCAGTTCCGCGGCTGTGAGCAGCCCGGTCACCGGCGTACGCAGCTCGTGGGCGATGTCCGCCGTCACCCGGCGCTCCGCCTCGATGCGCTGCCGCAGCGTGTCGGCCATGGCGTCCACGGCCCGCGCCAGCTCGGCTGTCTCGTCGCGTACGACACCGCCGATCGCGTCCTGCACCCGTACGTCGGACTCGCCCTTGGCCACCTGGTGCGCCGCGGCCGCCGCCTTACGCAGCCGGCGGGACATCTGGCCGCCGATGAGCACCCCGAGGGCCGAGCCGCCGAAGACGACCGCGATCGAACCGATGAGCAGGGCCTGGTCCAGGTCCCGCATCACCGCGGAGCTGTGGTCGGTGAAGTCGGTGTGCAGCGACAGGACCCGCTTGTCCTTCAGCGGGACCGCCGCCCAGATGTCGGGCACGCCGTTCTCGCCCTCGGCCACGTACGTGGCCCGGCGGCCCTCCGCGACCTTGGCCAGCAGGTCCTTCGGGATGTCGGGGTCGTCGAGCTTCACGCCGAAGGCGCCGGACTTCAGCGGCCTGCCCGACTCGTACATGCGCTGGGCGACCTGGATGCGCTCGTCGGCGAGGTCGCGTGAGTTGTCGAGCATCGACACCCGCGCCGCGTTGTGCACGACCAGGCTCAGCGCGATCGCCACCAGCGCGCCGACCAGCGCGATCGCGGCGCTCAGCTGCCACCGCAGGCCGGTACGGATGCCCGAGGCGAGCCCCGGACGGACGGAGCCGCGGCCGACGGCGCCCGCCCCTGTCCCGAGACCGGCGGCCCCCGACCCTGCTCCGAGACCGGCGGCACCCGCCCCCGTCCCGAGCCCGGTCGCGCCCGACGGCTCCGGCGCCCGCCCCCCGCGTATCCCCCTCATGTTCATGTCGGTCCCGTCCCCGCTCAGGCCTTGAGCTTGTAGCCGAAGCCGCGGACCGTCTCGATGCGGTCCTGGCCGATCTTCGCCCGGAGCCGCTGGACGTGGACGTCGACGACCCGGGTGTCGCCGCCCCAGCCGTAGTCCCACACGCGTTCGAGGAGCTTGTCGCGGGAGAGGACCGTGCCGGGGGCGGAGGAGAACTCCAGGAGCAGCCGCATTTCGGTCGGCGTCAGCGCCACCGGCACCCCGGACTTCCGTACCTCCATGCCCTCGGTGTCGATCACCAGTTCGCCGAAGGTGAGCACCCCGCCGGTGGCGGCGGACGCGTCCTCCTCGGCCTTGGCGTCGCCGCCGCTCGCATGTCCGAAGCGGCGCAGCACCGCGCGGATCCGGGCGACCAGGACGGCACCGTCGAACGGCTTGGTCACGTAGTCGTCGGCGCCCGCCTCCAGGCCCAGCACGACGTCGATGGAGTCGGCGCGGGCGGAGAGCATGATCACCGGGACGGTCGACTCGTCACGGATGCGACGGCACAGGGAGACCCCGTCCAGGCCCGGGACCATGACGTCGAGGAGCGCGATGTCGGGCCGGTCCGCGCGGAACGCCTCCAGCCCCGACAGCCCGTCGGGCATGGCCGTGACCGCGAAGCCGTCCCGCTCCAGCGCGAGCTGGGTGGCCTCGCGGATGACGTCGTCGTCCTCGACGAACAGGACATGGGTCTGCTCTGCCATCCGGTGATCTCGCTCGCTCTCGTTCGGGTCGGTCAGGTCGTTCGGGCCGGTCAGGTCGGTCAGGTCGGTCGGGGCGATCCAGCCGGATCGGTGTTCCGTCGGACCGGTGTTGGTCGAGACGGGGCGCCGTCCGCTCGGTTCGGGTCGTCGTCGTCAGCTCGGCTCGGGCGTGGCCGATTCCACGCCGCCCACCGCGGTGCTGTACTCGGTGCGCGTACTGGACCGCTGCACGAAACGGTCCTTGATCCAGCGGTACGTGGTCACTTCCTCGCTGGACGGGTACGACGACGGGTCGCCATTCTCGTACAGCTGCCGGGTGACCAGCAGGTCGCCCCGGTCGATCTCCGCGTAGACGGGGGGCTGTTCCGAGAGGAAGACGCTCCGGTACTCCCCCTTCTTCTCCGCGCGGTACACGTACGACGCCACACCGACGGCGTCCGCGCAGGTCATCACATTGACCACGAGGTCGTCGGCCGAGCCCCCGGTCACATCGCCGTAGGTCACGTCGATCGGGTACTCGTCGGCCACGCACGGCTTCAGATCGCTCTTCACCGCCTTGCTGACCTCCGGATCCGCCCGCACCATCCGGACGACCTGGTCGACACTCGGATGGTCGCCGTCACCGGCGCCGTCGGCGTCGACCGAGCCGGAGACGGACGGCGAGGCCGCGCCCGCCGCGAGGGAGTCGTTGTCGGCCGGCCCCTCGTCACGTGCGCCGGTCCCGCCCGTGCCGCAGGCGGAGACGGAAAGGCCGAGAGCGGCGAGCACGGCCACCGCCGTGATCACCGCCTTCGTGGCCTGCCTGGCCCCTGGACCGGGGCCGGCCGCTGTGCTCAGGCCGCGCAACGCTCCTGCTCCTTGCTCAGTTCGAGCGCACGGGCGGCGCGCTCCTCGTGATCCCGCGACTCCAGCTCCTCGCGGAGCCGCGCGAGCGCACGGTGCAGCGTGCTCTTGACCGTGCCGGCCGACATGCCGAGGGCGGCGGCCGTCTCCTCCGTGGACATCTGCTCCCAGTGTCGCAGCACCACGACACTGCGCTGCTTGGGAGCGAGCACCTTCATGATGTCCATGAGGAGCGCGCGGTCCGCGTGCTGCTCGGTGGAGTCGTCGATGCAGGCGTCCGGCAGCTGCTCGGTCGGGACCTCCTCCAGCTTCCGGGCCCGCCACCACTCCGTCCGCGTGTTGATCATGACCCGGCGCAGATACGCGTCCGCGAGCCGCTTGTCCGCGATGCCGTCCCAGCGGCCGTACGTCCGCGCCAGCGCCGTCTGCAGCAGATCCTGGGCGTCCACCGGGTCCGGGACGAGCCGACGGGCGCTGCGCAGCAACGCGTCCTGCCGAGTGCGGACGTACTCCTCGAATTCGAGCACCTCGCCGTGCGCCATGATCAACCGCCTCCGTTCCCCGTTTCCGGCGCCCGCGCTGTCGCGTGCCGCCGGTTGTCCGCCGCTTCGTTTCGCTGTGTCCATGAAGCTACGGAGGGGTTGTCACGGAGACGTCCGAGGCAGCCTGCGGAGAACGCTCGGCTGTCCGTCGGTTGTGTAACAGAAGGAGGAACGGGGTAAAGCGGGCCGGGGTCTGGGGCGGGTATGGGTCGGTTTACCCCGCTGGGCGCTTGGTGACGGTCAGGTGGTTCGTGACGGCCAGGTGAGTTCGTGACGGTCAGGTGAGTTCGTGACGGTCAGGTGAGGGGGAGACGGTAGAGACCGCCGGGGAGGGGCTCCACCAGGCCGTCGGCGACTAGGCCGTCCAGGGCGCGGGCCCGCTGCACGGGCTCGTCCCACACCCCGTCGAGCACCGCCTGCGGCACGGGCCCGACCGCGTCCCGCAGTACGGCGAGGAGCTTGCCGCGGACCTGCCGGTCGGTTCCGGCGTACGTCTGACCGCGCCGCGCCGGACCGTCGTGCGCGGGCTTCCCGGCGAGCCGCCAGGCGCACTGCCCGGCGATCGGACAGTGGTGGCACGTCTCGTTCTTCGCCGTGCACACCAGCGCGCCCAGCTCCATCGACGCGGCCGCCCAACGGGACGCCGTGTCGTCGTCCTCGGGCAGCAGGGCCCGGGCCAGCTTCCGCTCGGCGGCCGTGGTGGCGTTCGGCGGGTACTGGGTACCGCTGACCGCGCGGGCGAAGACCCGTCGCACGTTCGTGTCGAGCACGGCGTGCCGCTGCCCGTACGCGAACGACGCCACCGCCGCGGCCGTGTACTCGCCGATCCCCGGCAGCGCGAGCAACTGCGCGTGATCCCGGGGTACGTCCCCGCCGTGCCGTTCCGTTATGGCCACCGCCGCGCCGTGCAGCCGCAGCGCGCGACGCGGATAGCCGAGTCGGCCCCACGCCCGGACCGCCTCGCCCGGCGGCTCCTTCGCGAGGTCCGCCGGACGGGGCCAGCGCGCCAACCACTGCTCGTAGACGGGCAGTACACGGTTGACCGGCGTCTGCTGCAGCATGAACTCGCTGACCATCACCCCCCACGGCCCGGCCTCCGCCCGCCGCCAGGGCAGATCACGGGCGTGCGTCTCGAACCAGGCGATCACTGGGGTGTGCAGGGTGGTGGGGGCTTCGGTGGCAGGGCTGCTCTGAGGCTTCGTGGGTGCAGTCATGGCACCCCCGATCCTGCCATGCGGGGGTGGGCGGGGCCGGGTTCTGGTGGGGGGTGTCTGGGGTGGGTTGGCCGGCTGTGGGAGGGAACAGGTCGAAACGCGGGGGCGCGCCCCCTGCTTTCGGCGTCAGCCGGCGGCCGGACGCCACCCCAGTGCCGGCCCCAGTTTCGTCGCGATGTCCGTGAGGATCTGGACGTAGTCCTCGTGGTCGAAGGTGAAGGGGAGGGCGAAGGCGACCTCGTCGATCTCGCGGAAGGCCGCGTGGGCGTGCAGGCGTTCGGCGATCTCGGCGGACGTGCCGACCAGGTCCGGCGCGAAGAGGAGCCGGGCCGGCCCCTGCGGCGCGGTGGTCCGGGGCAGCCGCTCCGCCGCGTACGCCTCGTACTTGGCGCGCTGCTGAGCGCTCGCCGAGTCGGTGGGGACGACGACGAGCCCCTGTGACACCCGGGCCCCCTCCCCCTCGGGGTGATGCGCGCGGAACTCCCGGAGGTGGGAGAGCTGGACGTCGGCGAAGTCCGTCCCCGGCCCCTCCGCCTTCACGACGCTGCTGGTCAGGAAGTTCATCCGGTTCTCGCCCGCCCACCGGGCCGACCGGAGGCTGCCGCCGCCGTACCACATACGGCCGCCCAGCCCGGGGGAGTGCGGCTGCACCCGGTCGGAGAAGGTCTCGAACCCCTCGGTGCCGCTGAAGTCGGTGGCCCGCTCGCCCCGTACGAAGCCGAGCAGACGCCGGACCCGTTCGAAGCTGAAGTCCTCGGCGTCGGCGGTGTCCGGGTAGAGCGCCGACCTGACGGTGTCGTAGTGCATCGGCGGTCCGACGCTGACGCCCGGGTTGAGCCGGCCGCCGGAGAGGAGGTCGACCGTGGCCAGGTCCTCGGCCAGCCGCAGCGGGTTCTCCCAGCCCAGCGGGATGACGGCGGTGCCCAGTTCGATACGGCGCGTGCGCTGCGAGGCCGCCGCCAGGACCGCGACGGGGGAGGAGATGCCGTGCTGCAGATGCCGGTGGCGCAGCCAGGCGCTGTCGAAGCCGAGTTGTTCGCCGAGTTCGATGATCTCCAGCGTCGACTCGTGGCCTCGGCGTGGGTCGGTCTCGTCGAACAGCCCGATGGTCAGAAACCCCAGCTTCCGCAGGGGCCTCGACCTACTCGGCTCAGGTGCCACGGGTCCGCCCATCGCCATCCTCCGATCCCTCGAATCCCTCGCGATCCTCCGGCGCGCTCCGGTGAGGTCGATTGTGGCAGGCGGGGATTTCGTGAACGGATGTGGGCGGCTTGGGAGTTCGTGCCCGTGCCGTGGCGCTGTCCCGGTCACGGACGGTGCCCGAGCCGGGGCTACGCTCACGTACCGCGATCATGAGCCGCCCGCTCAGGCCGACTGCGGGGACGACCGGAATGATGATCCGTAAAAGTTGAGGATTCGGGCGGCGGGTGGGGCAAAGTACGGGCCGGAACTCTCGTACAGTTTGCGCCGTGGGATCTCTGCGCAATCCGATCGGGCCGCTTCCCTCCTCCATCTACTGGCGACGGAGGGCCATTCTGCTGACCGTCGTCGGCCTGCTCGCGCTGCTGGTCGTATGGGTCGTCACCGGCGGTGGCGGGAACGGCGGGAACGACGCGGGCGAGCCCGACGGCAAGAATCCCGTGACCTCCATCACCCCCGGCCCCTCCGGTTCCGGTCCCGCGATCAGTGAAGCGCCGGGCGGGCGCGACGAGTCGGGCGACGAGTCGAGTTCCGGGGGCGACAGTTCGGGATCGGGCTCCACCTCCGGATCCGGGTCAGGATCCGACACGGGCTCCGCGGCCGGCGGCGCCGATGGCGGGGCCGGTGCCGCCGGGGGCGGCACGTCGGACGACGGAGGCAAGAACGGCAGCAGCTCCGGTGAGCAGGTTCCGGCTGGGTCCAGCCTGCCCAACTGCACTGCCGGGGCCGTGAAGTTGACCGTGCGCAGTGTGCGTAACGCCTACGAGCCCGGGGTGAACCCCACGTTCGAGCTCATCGCCCGTAACTCCTCCGGCAGTGACTGCAAGCTCGATCTCGGGCCGGACAACACGGTGGTGACGATCACGGCGGCCGACGCGGACGACGCGTTCTGGTCGTCCGACGACTGCCATGAGACCGCGGGCAGCCTGCTGTTCAAGGTGCCGGCCGGGGATCGGGTCACCTATACCGTGGAGTGGAACCGCGACCCCAGCGCACCCAACTGCGCGACGCCGTCCGCCGGTTCGGCCACCGCCGGTACGTATCTCGTGGAAGCGCAGGCGCCCGGGCTCGCGACCGCCCGGACGTCGTTCGTGCTCGAGCGGGACTGAGGGGGCTCCACCCCCTCCCTCGCACGCTAGACGTAACGCTCCAGGATCGACGACTCCGCCAAGCGCGACAGGCCCTCGCGGACGCTGCGGGCGCGGGCCTCGCCGACGCCGTCGACCGTCTGGAGGTCGTCGACGCTGGCGGCGAGCAGCTTCTGAAGGCCCCCGAAGTGTTCGACGAGGCGGTCGATGATGGCGCCCGGGAGACGGGGGACCTTGGCCAGGAGGCGGAACCCGCGAGGGGAGACCGCGGAGTCCATGCCCTCGGGGGAGCCGGTGTAGCCGAGGGCGCGGGCGACCGTGGGGAGTTCGAGGAGCTCGGCGTGGGTGAGGGCGTCGAGTTCGTGCAGCGCCTCGTCGACCGTGCGGGAGCGCTTGGCGGTGGGCTCGGGCACGTAGTCCCGGACCACCAGTTCGCGTTCCGGTTCGACGCCCGCGATCAGCTCGTCCAGCTGGAGGGCGAGGAGGCGGCCGTCGGTGCCCAGTTCGACCACGTATTCGGCGATTTCGGTGGCGATGCGGCGGACCATCTCCAGGCGCTGGGCGACCGCCGAGACGTCCCGGACCGTCACCAGATCCTCGATCTCCAGCGCGGAGAGGGTGCCCGCCACCTCGTCCAGGCGGAGCTTGTAGCGCTCCAGGGTCGCCAGGGCCTGGTTCGCCCGGGACAGGATCGCCGCGGAGTCCTCCAGGACACGCCGGTGTCCGTCGACGTACAGCGCGATCAGCCGCATCGACTGGGAGACGGACACGACCGGATAGCCGACCTGCTTGCTCACGCGGTCCGCCGTGCGGTGCCGGGTGCCGGTCTCCTCGGTGGGGATCGTCGGGTCGGGGACCAGCTGGACGCCCGCCCGGAGGATCTTGGACAGGTCCGAGGACAGGACGATGCCGCCGTCCAGCTTGCACAGCTCACGCAGCCGCGTCGCCGTGAACTCGACATCCAGGACGAAACCGCCCGTGCACATGGCTTCGACGGTCTTGTCGGAGCCCAGCACGATGAGTCCGCCGGTGTTGCCGCGGAGAATCCGTTCAAGCCCGTCGCGCAGGGCCGTGCCTGGGGCCACGGCGCTCAGTGAGGCGCGCATCAGGCCATCGGCACCGGAGCTCCCACCGGACTTTCCGGGAGCTGCTGCCCGGTCGTTGGCTGCCACTGCACTCCTCCGGTCGCAGGTTCTGGGGCGCTCCCGTTTCGCACATGTGGTTCGTACGGACGGGCGAGACCTGGGCAAAGTCTACCGGCGGTCCTCCTCGTCCCGTGGGGCCTCTCGCCGACGCGATCGGGGCAGTACCCGGAGCGCGTCTCCCATGTCGGCCACTTCCAGGACCTTCATACCGGGAGGAACCTTGCCGGGATCGGACGGAACGAGCGCGTGCGTGAAGCCCAGGCGGTGCGCTTCGGCGAGACGACGCTGGACCCCGGTGACCCGTCTGACCTCGCCCGCGAGGCCCACCTCGCCGATCGCCACGAGGTTCTTCGGGAGGGGGGTGTCGCTCGCCGCGGAGGCCAGGGCGAGGGCGATCGCCAGGTCCGCGGCGGGCTCCGAGAGCTTCACACCGCCGACCGTCGCCGAGTAGATGTCCCGCTTGCCGAGGGCGCTGATACGGCCGCGCTGCTCCAAAACCGCCAGCATCATCGAGACGCGCGAAGTCTCCAGGCCGGAGGTCGTACGGCGGGGGGAGGGGAGCTGCGAGTCGACTGTGAGCGACTGCACTTCGGCGACCAGGGGGCGACGGCCCTCCAGAGTCACGGTCAGACAGGTGCCGGGGACGGGTTCGTCACGGCGGGTGAGGAAGAGGCCGCTGGGGTCGGTGAGACCGGTGATGCCCTCGTCGTGGAGCTCGAAGCAGCCGACCTCGTCCGTGGCGCCGTAACGGTTCTTGACGCCTCGGACCAGGCGGAGGCGGGCGTGCCGGTCGCCCTCGAAGTGCAGCACGACGTCGACGAGGTGCTCCAGGAGGCGGGGGCCCGCGATCGCGCCGTCCTTTGTGACGTGACCCACGAGGAGGGTCGCCATGCCGCGTTCCTTGGAGGCGCGGATGAGGGCGCCGGCGACCTCGCGGACCTGGGCCATGCCGCCGGGGGCGCCGTCGATCTCGGGGGAGGCGACGGTCTGGACCGAGTCGAGGATGAGGAGGGAGGGCTTGACGGCGTCCAAGTGGCCGAGGACGGCGGCGAGGTCCGTCTCGGCGGCGAGGTAGAGGTGGTCGTGGAGGGCGTTGATGCGGTCGGCGCGCAGGCGGACCTGGCTGGCCGACTCCTCACCGGTGACATACAGGGTGGGGTGTTCGGCGCTCGCCGACTTGGCCGCGGCGTCGAGGAGGAGCGTGGACTTTCCCACGCCGGGCTCGCCCGCGAGGAGGACGACCGCACCGGGGACGAGGCCGCCGCCGAGGACGCGGTCGAGTTCGGGGACGCCGGTGGTGCGGGCGGTGGCCTGGCGGCCGTCGACCTGGGCGATGGGGACGGCGGAGGTGGTGACCCGGCCGGGGGCGGTCGTGCGGACCGCCGGGGTGCCGTACTCCTCGACCGTGCCCCAGGCCTGGCATTCGGGGCAGCGGCCGAGCCACTTGGCCGTCTGCCAGCCGCACTCCGTGCAGCGGTAGGACGGGCGGTCCTTCGTGGTCTTCGTACGGGCAGCCATGAACGAACCGTAACGGAGGGCACCGACAGCCTCCGGCGGTCGGGCCGGTTCGAGTGCGTGACCGGGGGCTTCGGGCGGTGGGCGCCTGTTCGGCGTGGGGGTGCCGCGCCGTGGGGCGGCCGCGGGCGGACCTGGGCGGCCGGGGTGGACCGTGGGCGGCCGCGGGTGGGCCGTGGCCGCTGGTGCGGTTCCCCGCGCCCCTGAAGGGCGCGGGCGGCCCCCTCCGCCCGGCCCCGGCGGACCGTGTCCTACAGGCGTCGCCCGATCGTCAGCTCCGCCGGGCGGTACGGCACGTAGGCCGCGCCGTCGAGGCCGAGGGCGAGCGCGGCGGTCTGGAGGGCGCCCGGGGTCGCGGAGGCGCCCCAGTGGCCCTTGTCGAGGCGGGATTCGACGGCGTGCAGGGCGGAGACCGTCTCCGCGGTGGTGAAGGTGCAGTGGCCCTGGCGCTCGACGTAGGCCTGGCGGAGGAGGGCGGCGTCGCCGGAGGCGCGGACGCGGTCGGCGAAGCGGTTCTCCTGTTCGACGGGGACGAGGTCGTCGGCGGTGGTGTGGATGTCGAGGAGGGGGACGGCCAGGCCCTGGCCCGCCGAGGAGGTGCGTTCGGCGGTGGCCACGGCGGACGGGTCGGCCGTGATCTCCGCGTGGGCGGTCAGGTTTCTCAGGTCGGTTCGGAGGTCGAGACCGGCCTCGCGGTAGAGGGCCTTGACCAGGGGCGCGTGCTGGGACGTGGACAGCACGCGCGCGTAGTCGACGCCCTTGTTCCAGGAGTTGTTGCCGCCCATGGCCTTCTCGACGTGGTAGCGGCCGCCCTCGACGAAGGTGAGGATGCCGCGGGCGAACCAGGCGTACTGCTGGGCCTGTTGTTCCGCCCAGTCGCCCGGTGCGGGCCGGTCCTTGCCGGGGGCCCAGGCCGGGAGGTTGAGGAAGGCGGCGGCGAGGGCGATGCGGGCGCGGCCCTCGGGGGTCTCCTGGGCGGTGGTGACGGCGGCGGTGAGCTGCTGGGCCGTGGCGGTCGCTTCTGCGTGGGAGGCGAAGTTCACCAGCTTCACGGGGGTGTCGGGGAGGAGGAGCCGGGCGATCGTGTACTCGGCGTCGAGTTGGTAGTTGTCGAGGTCGTTGGCGCCGGCGACCAGGCCGCACAGACCCAGCGCGCCGTCGATGCCGCCGGCTCCGGAGCGGGCGAGCCGGGCGTTGACCAGGCCGCCCATGGACTGGCCGATGGAGAGCGTGCGGGTGGGTTCGCCGATCTTCGCGGTGACCGCTTCGAGGGTGGCGACCTGGTCGCGCTCGGCGCTCTCCAGGGCCCAGAGAGTCCTGCTCGTGTCGTAGGAGGACCCGGTGAGCGCGTAGCCCTCTTCGAGCAGACGCAGGCGTACGGCTTCGGAGGGGGCGTTCTGGGCGACTGTGACACCGAAGCCGTGGCTGTAGACGATCAGCGTGCCGTTCCAGTTCTCCGGGACGTCCGCGATCCAGGTGGCGCCGTCGGGGAGCGTGCCGCTGAGTCGTTCCACGGCCGCCGCGGGGGACTGGGCGGCGGGGGACTGGGCGGCGGTGGCCGCCGGTGAGGCGGAGGCGCCGGTGAGCGAGAGCGCGACGGCTGCGGCCAGAGCGGTGAGGGTGCGGGCGGTGAGGGTGCGCGCGGTCGAGCGGCGGGTCCGTAAGGCCATGATGGTGGCTCCTGTTGACGCGTGGGGACGGGGTGACGCGAGTAAGCCGGACTCCCGGAATGTAGGGCTGAAATCTTGTGACGGTCAAGGAAGTGCACAACATTGAGCCCGAGCGCTGCGGAATGCGGGATTCCTGTCCCCTTATGAGTAATCGTTTCACCCGTACGGAGTAAATGTGCTGAAGAGGGGAGAAGGTGCTGCTTCCGGGCGCCTACCGTCCACGAATGATGAGCACCAGTCCGGAGACCTCGCCCCGCACCACCGGCGCACACAGGGCGCACCGCGAGGCGCGCGATCGGGCGGCGGCGCGCGCAGTGGCGCAGCGCCCGCCGGCGCGCTACGAGCCGTACCTGGACGGCCTGTTCACCTACTGCATGTCCGTGCTGTGCGACCACGACGCGGCGATCGCGGCACTGGCCGACGTGCTCGCGCTCGCCGAGCGCCGTCGGGGCCCCGATGCCGCCGACGACCGCCGGGCCTGGCTGTACGCGCTTGCCCGCTGGGCCTGTCTGCGCAAGCTCGTCGAGGCTCGGCAGAAGCGTCCGGGCACCCATGCCTCCGGCCGCCAACCCGCGCGTGGCGGTGGCGTCGAGAAACCGCGCACCACGAAGGCCACCGTCAGGTCCGCCGCCCTCTCCGAGGAAGAGGAGCGGCAGCGGCGGCGTGAACTCGCCCTGCTTGCCTGGCCGGAGGCCGCCGGTACCACCCCCGAGCAGCGCGAGGCACTGGAGTTGGCCGTCCGGCACCAGCTCACCGCTCCCGAGGTCGCCGATGTGCTGGGCATGGACCCGGCCGGAGCACGGGAGTTGCTCGCCTCCGCCGCCTGCGAGGTGGAGCGCACCCGGGCGGCCCTCGCCGTCGTCGAGATCGGCGCCTGTCCGAGCGTCGCCCGCCTGGCCGGTGACCACCAGCTCGTCCTCACCGCCACCCTCCGCCGCGAACTCGTCCGGCACGTCGACGACTGCCCCGTCTGCCGCCGCGCCGCCGAGCGCGCCGTCCCCGGCCGCTGGCCCGGCATGAGCGTCACACCCGCCGAACTGCCCGTGCTCGAAGCCCCGCGCGCGGCCCTGGGGCTGGCGATGGCACACCTCACACGCGCGCGTGGCGGTGCCCCGCGCTTCGACCGGCGCGGCTTCCCCATGGACCCGAGGGTCCGGGCGGCCCGCCGGGACCGGCTGCGCGCGCGTGCCGTCACCACGACCGTCGTCGCCACCGTCGTCGCCGCGCCCGTCCTCGCCTTCTGGGCCGCCTACCATGGCGCCCCCGTCATCGGCGAGGGCGGCGACGGCCGCCCGGTCACCGCCGGCGAGGAGCACGGCGACGGCGACGGGATCCTCGGCGACGGAAGCGGCGACACGTACGAGAAGACCGGCAACGCCAGGACCAAGCCCGGTGCCCGCCTCGGCAGGGGCAAGCGCGCGGCGGACGACGTCTCCGTGGAGGTCTCCCAGGGGAAGGGACGCGGCACGCTCTCCGTGGCCGCCGCGAACGACGGTGACACCACTCTGGTCACCCTGACCGCGACCGGCGATTCCCCCGTCCACTGGTCCGCCCGCACCGGCGCCGCCTGGCTCTACCTCAGCCAGTCCGCAGGCACCCTGCGGCCCGGCGAGTCACTGACGATCAAGGTGTACGTCGACCGGCTGAGCGAGCCCGCCGGGTACTGGACGGCACAGATCTCGCTCGCTCCCTCGGGCGCCGTCGTGACGATCGAGGGCTACGGCCCGGTGCCGTCACCCCCGGCCGACCCCCGCCCGACCCAGCCGGTCCCGGACCCGGGTCCCCCGAGGCCCACCGTCCCGCCCCCGACCGCCGACCCCACTCCCACCACGCCGCCCCAGCCCGACCCGACGCCGACCCCCACCGACCAAACCCCCACGGAGCCGGGCGGCCCGACGACACCGCCGAGCGACGGCGGAGGCGATCCCCCGCCGGCCTCGTAGACCGAAGGGGGAGGAAGGCGTTGGTCAGCCCGCGGACGCCGGTGGTCAGCCCGCGGACGCCGGTGGTTCGCCCATGGACGTGGGTGGTTCGCCCATGGACGCCAGCAGCGCGGTTGCGGACGTCAGTGGTCCGCTTGTGCACGCCGACGGTCCGCCCATGGACGCCAGTGGTCCGCTTGTTGCACGCCGACGATCCGTCTACGGACTCCGGTGGTTCGCCTACGGCCGGACCGGATCCGCCGGATGCGGAGCCACCAGCGGCAGTTGCGACGCCAGTCGCTGTTCGCACAGCTCGACCAGACGGTCGTACCCCGCCTTGCCCATCAGCTCGACCAGCTCCGGCCGGTACGACACGTACACCGGCTCGCCCGCGCCGTGCGCCGAGGTCGCCGACGTGCACCACCAGTGCAGGTCGTGGCCGCCCGGACCCCAGCCGCGGCGGTCGTACTCGCCGATCGACACCTGGAGCACCCGCGTGTCGTCGGGCCGGTCGATCCAGTCGTACGTCCGCCGGATCGGCAGCTGCCAGCAGACGTCCGGCTTGGTCTCCAGCGGCTCGCGGCCCTCCCGGAGCGCCAGGATGTGCAGCGAGCAACCCGCGCCACCCGCGAAACCGGGCCGGTTCTGGAAGATGCACGACCCCTGGTACGGGCGGGTCTGGCGATCCCCGTCCTCGTCCTTGGAGACCCAGCCGGTCTCCGTGCCCACGTCGTGGAACTGCCAGATCTCCGGAGTGAGCCTCGCCACATGTTCGGCGACGCGCTTCTCGTCGTCCTCGTCCGAGAAGTGGGCACCCAGGGTGCAGCACCCGTCGGCCGCGCGGCCCGCCTGGATGCCCTGGCAGCCACTGCCGAAGACGCAGTTCCAGCGAGAGGTCAGCCATGTCAGATCGCAGCGGAAGACCTGCTCGTCGTCCGCCGGATCCGGGAACTCCACCCACGCGCGGGCGAAATCGAGCCCCTTCTCATCGGGCTCGATCGACTCCGGGGAGCCCTTCTTCGGCTTCGGGGACTTCGTCGCCGCCTTCGCCCGCGAAGAGCCGTCGACCGCAGCCGCTCCCGCTGCCGACTTGTCGGCCTTTGCCTTTTTCGTCTTTGGCACCCGTCCAGGGTACGGCGCCCGAGACCACATCGAGGACGGTGCACGGCTCCGCTGGCAGTAGCGTTCCGTACATGAGACTCGGTGTCCTCGACGTGGGATCGAACACGGTGCATCTGCTGGTGGTGGACGCACACCCGGGCGCGCGCCCCCTGCCCGCGCACTCGCACAAGGTGGAACTACGCCTTGCCCAACTCCTCGACGAGGCCGGGGCGATCGGCCCTGAAGGGGTCGACAAACTCATAGCCGTCGTCCACGAGGCGCTCCAGGCCGCCGAGGACAAGGGCGTCGAGGAGCTGCTCCCGTTCGCCACCTCCGCGGTGCGCGAGGCCAGCAACGCCGACGACGTCCTCACCCGCGTCAAGGACGAGACCGGCGTCGAACTGCAGGTCCTCACCGGCGCCGAGGAGGCCCGGCTCACCTTCCTCGCCGTCCGCCGCTGGTTCGGCTGGTCGGCCGGCAAGCTCCTCGTTCTCGACATCGGCGGCGGCTCCCTGGAGATCGCCTACGGCATAGACGAGGAGCCCGACGCCGCCGCCTCCCTCCCCCTGGGCGCGGGCCGCCTCACCGCCGGCTGGCTCCCCGGCGACCCGCCCACCCCCGACGACATCCGCGCCCTGCGCCGCCACGTCCGGGCCCAGATCGCCCGTACGGTCGGCGAGTTCAGCCGCTTCGGCGCCCCCGACCACGTCGTCGCCACCTCCAAGACCTTCAAGCAGCTCGCCCGCATCGGCGGCGCCGCCCGTTCCGCCGAGGGCCTCTACGTCCAGCGCGACCTCAAGCGCGGTGCCCTCGAAACCTGGGTCCCCAAGCTCGCCGGCATGACCACCGCCCAGCGTGCCGCGCTCCCGGGAGTCTCCGAGGGCCGCGCGAACCAGCTGCTCGCCGGTGCGCTGGTGGCGGAGGCCGCGATGGACCTGTTCCAGGTGGAGACCCTGGAGATCTGCCCGTGGGCGCTGCGGGAAGGGGTGATTCTTCGTCGTCTGGATCACATGGCGAGCGCTACGGCGTAGGGGCGTGGAGGGTGCGGGTTCGGGTGAGGGCGCGTTCTCAGGTGCGGGTGGGTGGGGCTTCTCGCGCAGTTCCCCGCGCCCCTGAAAAGACCAGGCCTCGCGGGCCTGAAAGCCGGCGGGCGGCGGGCCGAAAAGCAAGGGGCGCAGCCCCTGTTTTTCAGGGCGCGGGGAACTGCGCGAGCAACCACACACCACCCGCACCCGCCCTCCTTGATTCCCCCCGATGGCGCAGGGGCGGGAACACCCCGCCCCGGCCAACCTCGCGCCCCCCGGCCCACCCGACCCGGCCCACCCCGTTAGGCTGTCACGCGTGGCAGAACCCGTACGGATCCCGGACGCGAAGGTCGCCCTGTCCACGGCCTCCGTGTACCCGGAGTCGACGGCAACGGCCTTCGAGATCGCCGCGCGCCTCGGCTACGACGGCGTGGAGGTCATGGTCTGGACCGACCCGGTCAGCCAGGACCTGGAGGCCCTGCGCCGTCTCTCCGACTACCACCAGATCCCCATCCTCGCCGTACACGCCCCCTGTCTGCTGATCACACAGCGGGTGTGGTCCACCGACCCGTGGGTCAAGCTCCAGCGCGCCCAGGCCGCCGCCGAGAAGCTCGGCGCGACCACGGTCGTCGTGCACCCACCGTTCCGCTGGCAGCGCCAGTACGCGCGGGACTTCGTCACCGGGATCTGGCGGATGGCGAACGAGACAGACGTCCGGTTCGCCGTCGAGAACATGTACCCCTGGCGCTACCGCGACCGCGAGATGCTCGCGTACGCCCCCGACTGGGACGTGACGAACGACGACTACCGGCACTTCACGATCGACCTCAGCCATTCCGCGACCTCCCGCACCGACGCCCTGGAGATGGTCGACCGCATGGGCGACCGTCTCGGCCATGTGCACATGGCGGACGGCAAGGGGTCGGCCAAGGACGAGCACCTCGTCCCGGGCCGCGGCAGCCAGCCCTGCGCCGAGCTGCTGGAACGTCTCGCCCTGAGCGGTTTCGACGGTCACGTCGTGATCGAGGTCAACACCCGCCGCGCCATGTCCGCCGCCGAGCGCGAGGCCGACCTGGCGGAGGCCCTCGCCTTCACCCGGCTCCACCTCGCCTCCGCCGTGCGGGTCCCCCGGCCGTGACCTCGGCCACCCCCCGCCGCCGGGGCCGGCCTCCTCGTACGGAATCGGCCGACACCCCCGCCACCCGCGACCGCATCCTCACCGCGGCCCGCGAGGAGTTCGCCGAGCGCGGCTACGACAAGACGTCCGTCCGCGCCATCGCCAAGGCCGCCGGGGTGGACTCGGCCCTGGTGCACCACTACTTCGGCACGAAGGACCAGGTGTTCGAGGCGGCGGTGGAAGTCGCCTTCGCCCCCGTCCTCGGCGCCCGGGACTCGGTTCTCGAAGGCCCGCTCGACGGCGTCGGCGAACGCCTGGTCCGCACGATCTTCGGCTTCTGGGAGAACCCGGTCACCCGCAAGCCGCTCCTGGCCATCGTCCGCTCGGCCGTGAACCACGAGGCCGCGGCGACGGTCTTCCGCCGCCTGGTCGCCACCCAGCTGCTGTACCGCATCGCCCACCGCTTGGACCTCCCGGACGCGGAGCTGAGGGCCGAGCTGGCGGCGGCGCAGTTGGTGGGGGTGGCGATGCTGCGGTACGTCATCAAGGTCGAGCCCTTGGCGTCGGCGGACCCGGAGCAGATCATCAGGAGAGTCGCACCGGTGGTGCAGGCCCACCTGACCGCGCCGTCTTAGGGGCGCGTGGCTGTATCGATGTGCGGCTCCGCCGCATGGGCGCGAGCCACCAACGCGACCCGCAGCCGAAAACCGAGACAGTCATCCCGCATTTCGGACAAGGTGTCCAACCCTTGGAGCAACCGGCGTACGCTCGACTCCATCAGAAGTCTCTGATCGCAGTCTCAGAAGGTCCCTGAAGGAGCGAGCGCGATGCCCGAGCTGAGGTCCCGCACAGTCACCCACGGCCGCAACATGGCGGGCGCCCGCGCCCTTATGCGCGCCTCCGGTGTACCGGGCGCGGACATCGGCCGCAAGCCGATCATCGCCGTGGCGAACTCCTTCACCGAGTTCGTGCCGGGCCACACCCACCTCCAGCCGGTGGGCCGCATCGTCAGCGAGGCCATCCGCGAGGCCGGCGGCATCCCCCGCGAGTTCAACACGATCGCCGTCGACGACGGCATCGCGATGGGCCACGGCGGCATGCTGTACTCCCTGCCCTCCCGCGACCTGATCGCGGACAGCGTGGAGTACATGGTCGAGGCCCACTGCGCCGACGCCCTGATCTGCATCTCCAACTGCGACAAGATCACCCCGGGCATGCTGAACGCCGCCCTGCGGCTCAACATCCCGACCGTCTTCGTCTCCGGTGGCCCCATGGAGTCCGGCCGCGCCACCCTCGTCGACGGCACGGTCCGCACGCTCGACCTGGTCGACGCGATCTCCGACGCGGTGAACGACAAGATCTCGGACGAGGACATCCTCCGTATCGAGGAGAACGCCTGTCCGACCTGCGGCTCCTGCTCCGGCATGTTCACCGCCAACTCGATGAACTGCCTGACCGAGGCCATCGGCCTCTCCCTGCCGGGCAACGGCTCGGTCCTCGCCACGCACACCGCCCGCAAGGCGCTGTACGAGGACGCCGCCCGTACGGTCATGGACATCACCCGCCGCTACTACGAGCAGGACGACGAGACGGTCCTCCCGCGCTCGATCGCCTCGTTCGCGGCCTTCGAGAACGCCATGGCCCTCGACATCGCCATGGGCGGCTCGACCAACACGATCCTGCACCTGCTGGCCGCCGCCCAGGAGGCGGGCGTCCCCTTCGGTCTGAACGAGATCGACGCGGTCTCGCGCCGGGTGCCGTGCCTGGCGAAGGTCGCGCCGAACGTCGCCAAGGACCGCACGTACTACATGGAGGACGTGCACCGCGCCGGCGGCATCCCCGCCCTGCTGGGCGAACTGCACCGCGCGGGCCTGCTCAACGAGGACGTGAACTCCGTCCACAGCCCCACCCTCGCCGACTGGCTCAAGACCTGGGACGTGCGCGGCGGCTCCCCGTCCCCCGAGGCCGTCGAGCTGTGGCACGCGGCCCCCGGCTGCGTCCGCTCCGCCGAGGCCTTCTCCCAGTCCGAGCGCTGGGAGTCCCTGGACGACGACGCCGAGGGCGGCTGCATCCGCTCCGCCGAGCACGCGTACTCCAAGGACGGCGGCCTCGCGGTCCTCAAGGGCAACCTGGCCGTCGACGGCTGCGTCGTGAAGACGGCCGGCGTCGACGAGTCGATCTGGACCTTCGAGGGCCCGGCGGTCGTCTGCGAGTCGCAGGAAGAGGCCGTCCAGAAGATCCTCATGAAGCAGATCACGGAGGGCGATGTCGTCGTCATCCGCTACGAGGGCCCCAAGGGCGGCCCGGGCATGCAGGAGATGCTCTACCCGACCTCGTACCTCAAGGGCCGCGGCCTGGGGAAGTCCTGCGCGCTGATCACCGACGGCCGCTTCTCCGGCGGCACCTCCGGCCTCTCCATCGGCCACGCCTCGCCCGAGGCGGCCGGCGGCGGCACGATCGCCCTCGTCGAGGACGGCGACCGCATCCGCATCGACATCCCGAACCGTACGATCGAGCTGCTGGTCGACGACGCCGAGCTGGCCCGCCGCGAGCAGGCCCTGAACGGCGTCTACGCCCCGAAGAACCGCGAGCGGAAGGTGTCGGCCGCGCTGAAGGCGTACGCCGCGATGGCCACCAGCGCCGACAAGGGCGCGGTCCGCGACGTCAGCAAGCTGGGCTGAGCCCTTTCCCCCAGCCGACCTGAGGCTTGTCATCGAGGGCCGTCCCGCGAGGGGCGGCCCTTGGTCATGACTGAGGGCCATCCCATGCGGGGGGGTCATGACCGAGGGCAATCCCATGCGGGGCGGCCCTCGGTCATGACTTCCGCGACCTGCCGCGCGGCCGTGTCACCAACTCGCCGGGTCGCTTCCGTCCAGCCCGAGGACGGTCCCGTCGGGCGCGCCGGCGCAGACCCGTCCGTCGATGAGCACGGGCTCGGGCAACGCGGCGGTGGTCCGGTCGGGATCCCCGAGCCGCGAGGCTGTCTCGCCGCTGAGCTTGCCCTTCCGCGTGTCCACCGCGTGCAGTCGCCCGTCGGACGAGGTGAAGTACACATGCCGGTCGTCGGCGACCGGACCGGAAGCCCGCCCCGCTTCCGTCTCGGTCCGCCACACCTGCTTACGGGCCTCCATGTCGACGGCCGCCAGTGAGCCACCGATGCCGCTCAGCAGGTACACGATGTCACCGCGCACGACCGCGCGCGCCTGTTCGAGCCGTACGGGCAGCTCGACGCGGACCGTCGCCCCGGCGTCGGGGTCGTAGCGGACCACGGCCTGCGTGTCGGAGTAGGCCCCCTCGATCGAGGTGAGGACGAGGGCGTCGTCCTGGGTCCCCACCGGCTCCAGACGGCCCTCCAGCCGGGCGTCCCACCGCACGTCCCCGGTCTCCGGGTCCACCGCGGTGATCCGCGTCCGCGTCCCCGCGCCCTCGCCGGACACGCTCGCCACATACGCCAGCCGGTCCCCGTCGAACGACGTGAAGTACGCCTCCGGCTGCCCCGGAATCAGCCGGCTCCACTTCGTGTCACCGGTCGCGCTGTCCACACCGGTGACCGTCCCGTCGGCGGCGGTCAGCAACAGCGTGCCGCCCACGTACCGCTTGCCGACGTACGCGGAGATGTCCCGCTCCCACCGCACCTCGCCGGAGTCCGGGTCGAGCGCCTGGAGCCGACGGGTCTCTTCCGTCAGCACGTGCACCAGCCCGCCCGACTCGACAGGGGGATCACTCGTGCCCGCCACGCCCACCCCGCCGACCGTGTGCCGCCACAGCACGGTGCCGTCCGCCGGATCCAACGCGGAGACCAGCCCCGGCTGCACGCACAACAGCTTCCCCGCCCCGTGCGAGCACTGCGGCGCACCGGCCTTCTTCGCCGCCGGCTTGGTGGTCCAGGGGGCGAGGGCGGGCGCGGCGGCCGCGGCACCACTGGCCCGCGGCGAGGCCGTGGCACCGGCGACCTGCCCGCCGCCACCCCCCAACACCTGTACCGCGCCGACTCCCGCACCCACGACGAGCACCAGCGAGACGGCGGCGAGAACGACCCGCTTGCGCCGCCGAGCCCCACGCAGGGATGAGCCCTGCTCATCGGCCCCGCTGCCGCCATGCCCCACCGGACCGACACCCGCGGCACCCATGCCCCCGTGAGTGCCTGTGCCTGTGCTCGTGCTGTTGCTGAGGTCGATGCCGGTGTCGACGCCGGTGCCGGTGGCGCTGCCTTTGCCGCTGCCCTTATCGGCGGCGGCGTGGGCAGGAGGAGCCGGCGCCCAACTGTCCCCCCGCTGGGTCGGTATGAAGGTCTGGGTGTCGTACGAGGCGGCCACGGAGCGGAGTTCGTGCATCAGCTCGTCCGCCGTGGGCCGGTCCTCGGGCTCCTTGGCGAGACAGGCGCGGACGAGCGGCGCGAGGTTCTCGGGTACGCCGGTGAGGTCGGGCTCGTCGTGGACGACCTGGTAGGCGACGACGTAAGGGCTGTCCGAGTCGAAGGGGCCGCGCCCGGTGGCCGCGTGCACGGTCACCGAGCCGAGGGCGAAGATGTCGGCGGCGGGCCCGACCTCCCTGGGCCGCCGGAACTGCTCCGGAGCCATGAACGGCGGCGTGCCGATCAACTTCCCCGTCTCAGTGCGCAGTTCGCTGTCCTTCGGCCGGGAGATCCCGAAGTCGATGACCTTGGGCCCGTCCTCGGCGAGAAGGACGTTGCTGGGCTTGAGGTCCCGGTGGACCACGCCGGCGCGGTGGATGTCGCGCAGGGCCTCGGCGAGCCCGGCCATCAGCCGGCGCAACTGGCCCGCCGGCATGGGTCCGTTCCGCTTGACGTGCTCGGCGAGGGTCGGGCCGGGAATGAAGAGGGTGGCCATCCAGGGCCGGGCGCTGTCGGTGTCGGCGTCGACGACAGGCGCGGTGAAGGCACCGCTCACCCGCCGTGCGGCGGCCACCTCCTGCCGGAACCGCCCCCTGAACTCGGGGTCCTTGGCGAACGCGGCGTGCACCACCTTCACCGCGAGCCGCAGTCCGGAGGTCGAGGTGGCCAGATGGACGACGCCCATGCCGCCGGAACCCAGACACGACTCCAGACGGTACTGACCGGCGTACTCGGGAAGTTCCGCTTCCGCTCCCGACCCGGTGCCCCGATGCGGTGCCATGGGTCCACCCCCGTGCTGTTTCGGCCGCTCGCGCGACGCACGGAGCCTAGTCGATGACCCGTACGGGACAGAGGCGGCTTGCTAGCCTTCACGTGCGAAAAACGCACAGGTGTGTGTGTCCTGATTCAGGGGTATCAACGGGTCCTCATGGCTTACATGGGGCTCAAACGGGGATCGAACGAGGTTCAAACGGGGGGAGATCAGCCATGTCTGTCGAGCATGCCGAAGAGATCGTGGGGGACGGCGAGGGGGAGCAGACCGCCACGGCCGCGGCCGTCACGGCGGCCGTTCGCTACTACTCGACCGCTCCGGGCGTCCGTCTCAACGTCCGCAGCGGCCCGAGCACCAGCTACGGCGTCGTCCGAGTCCTTTCCGGGGGCTCCCGGGTGCCGATCTTCTGCCAGACCCCGGGCCAGACCATCACCGGCCCGTACGGCACCACCAACGTCTGGGACAACATCGACGACGGCGAGTACATCTCCGACGCCTACGTCTACACCGGCAGCGACGGCTACGTGGCCCCACGCTGCGGCTGACCCCGAGGCGACACGAACACCGGCTCGGCTGCGACCCCGCAGCCGAGCCGCTCCCACCCCGCCAGCCATAATCAACCCGTGACGGACAAACCGAACGACAGCCCGAGGGCGCCCCGGGGGCCCAAGGCGGGCGGGGCGGCTGAGGCCGGCGGGGCGGCTGAGGCGGCCGTAACGCCCCGGGCGGCCGACGCACTCAAGGCGACCAAGGTGTCCGAGGCAGTCCAGGGGGCCAGGGCGGCCAAGCCGACCCACGCGGCCGAGACGACCCCGGCGCCCAAAGCGGCCGACGTGGCCGAGGCGGCTCAGGAGGCCAAGGCGACCAAGGCAGCCAGGCCGATCAAGTCGGCCCATGCGGCTGACGTGACCCGGGCGGCCGAGGAGGCCAAGCCGGCCCACGCGGCCAAGCCGGCCCGGGCCGCCGAGGAGGCCAAGGCAGCCGGGCCGACCAAGCCCGCCAAGTCGGCCAACGCGGTCGAGACGACCTCCGTCGGCCCTCGTCCCGAACCCATCCGCTTCTTCGGGACGACCTGGCTGAACCACGACGGCAACTACACGGCCCGCCGCGCGGCCGTCTCCGCCGGCTCGCTCGCCGCGGCCCTCGTGTCCTGCGTGGTGCTGCGCCTGGCCTACGAAGGCCTGCAACTGGCCGCGGTCGGCGGCTTCGTCTCCATCGTCGTCGTCATCATGTTCGCGGTGTGCACGGCCCTGGCCTTCGGCCACACCTGGGGCTCCTTCACCAAGCGCCCCGACCCGGCCCGCCAGTCCTCCCTCCGAGGCCTCCTCACCATCGGCTTCCTCGGCTCCCTCACCGCCTACTTCCTCCGCTCCCTCCGCGAAGCCCCAGGCGAGTCCCTGCACCGCGCCGAATACACCACGGCCCAGGCCCAGTACACCCGCCGCACAGCCAAGCGCACGGGCAACCCGGCGAAGAGGCGGCGAGGGTAGCCGGGGAAGGACGCTTCGACACCTGACGAGGCCGAAGGCGCACAGCGCCCCAACCGCGGCCCCGCTCAAGCACAGCCGAAAGCGGGGGCGGGGGAGGGACGGACAACTACGACGGGGACGGAGACGGCCCCCTCCCCAACGCCACCCCACCACGGGACGATGTCCCCATGACCACCACGCCCCGCCGCCACCCCTCCCACACCTTCCGAGCCCAATCCTTCAACACCGCCGCAGCCCAATACGCGGCGAACCGCCCCTCCTACCCACCCACCCTCTTCGACACCATCGAATCCCTCACCCCCCGCCCCCTCCCCGGCTCCCGCACCGTCGACGTAGGCGCCGGCACCGGCATCTCCACCACCCTCCTCCACACCCGCGGCGCCCACGTCCTCGCCGTGGAACCCGGCGCCGGCATGGCCGCCCAGTTCCGCCGCACCCACCCCCACATCCCCCTCATCCGCGGCGACGGCAACGCCCTGCCCTTGGCCACCGCCTCCACCGACTTCCTCACCTACGCCCAGTCCTGGCACTGGACCGACCCGGCCCGCTCGGTCCCAGAAGCCCTCCGCGTACTCCGCCCCGGCGGCGCACTCGCCCTCTGGTGGAACACCGACGCCGTCGACATCCCCTGGATCGCCGACGCCACCACCCGCATCCACCGCTTCCTCGGCGTCGACCCCGACATCCCGATAGAGAAGAGCGGCTCCGGCGCCCCCGCCGCCCTCACCGACACGGCCGGCCACCTGGACTTCACCCGCCGCCAGATCCGCTGGAGCCGCACGGTCTCCCTCGACACCCACCTGGCCAACATCGCCAGCCATTCGTCGTTCCTGGTCCTCGGCGAAGAGACCACCACCGAGTTCCTCACCGAGGAACGAGCCCACCTCCGCAAGCTCTTCCCCACCGAAACCATCGAAGAGACCTACGACGTGGACCTACTACTGGCCATCCGCCCCTGAACCCCACCCTCCTCAACCAACCCGTCCTCAACCAGCCGTTCCTCTGCTCCGCGCGCTCCCGAGCCCTCCACTCCCTCAACTCCCCCCGTTCGCTGATCTCCCTCCACTCGCTCCGCTCTCTCCTCCTCCCGAGCCGCAACCCGCCCCGCCCCCCAAGCCGCCAGAGCCGCCGCACACGCATGATCCACATGCCGCAACCCGCTCAAGTCCAGCCGCACCCCCCGCCCCCGAGGCACCCCCTCCAACGCGTCCAGCAGCTTCGGCAACCGCAGAAACGTCGCGTTCCCGACCACCCGCACCACGACCCCCGCATCCCCCCGGTCCTCGATCTCCACATGCACCTGGCTGATGTCCCACGCGGTTTTGGCCACGGCCAACGCGAGCCCCACCAGCACACCCTCGAACAGATTCCAGGCCACGATCGCCAAGGCGGTCGCCCCCAGCACCACCACCTCCCCGCGATCCCGCCCCCGCCACAACACCCCCAACTCCCGTACGGGCACGAGCCTGCACCCCGCGTGCACGAGCAGCCCGGCGAGCGCGGCGAGGGGAATCACCCCGAGCGCCCCGGGAAGCAGGGCCGCGAACACCAGCAGCCACACCCCGTGCAGCACCCGTGAGGCCTTGGTCCGCGCCCCCGCCCTTACGTTCGCGGCGCTCCGCACGATCACCGCCGTCATGGGCAGCGCCCCGAGCGCCCCGCACACGACGTTCCCGGCCCCCTGGGCGACCAGCTCCCGGTCGTAGTCGGTCCGCGGCCCGTCATGCAGTTGGTCCACGGCCGCCGCACTGAACAGCGACTCGGCGGAAGCGATCAACGCGAAGGCGAGAACGGTCCCCACAACCCCCACCTCCGCCAGTAACCCCAGATCATCGACCGACGGCACCCGCACGGCCTCCAGCAACCCCCGCACCTCGACCCGCCGCACCCCCAGGTCGAACACCCAGGTCACCAGGGCCGCACCCCCGACGGCCACCAACGGCGCCGGCACAAGACGCGCCCCCCACCGCCACCGCGGCCACCCCACCAGTACGACGACGGTGGCACCCCCGACCGCGAGGGCGACCGGATCCATGGCACCGGGCAACGCCCCGAGCCCCGCGAGCTTCCCGATCGCCCCACCACCGGGCGCGACGACATCCCCCAGGGCGTACACCTGCCCCGCCACCAGAACCAGCCCGATCCCGGCGAGCATCCCCTGCACCACAGCCACCGACACGGCCCGAAACCACCGCCCCAGCCGCAACGCCCCCAACCCCAGTTGCACCACACCGGCCCCGATGACCAGCACACCCAGTGCCTGCAGCCCGTACTCCCGCACGGCCTCGTACACCAGCACGGTCAACCCGGCCGCCGGCCCGCTCACCTGCAGACTGCTCCCGGGCAACACCCCGACCACCAGCCCACCGACGATCCCGGTGACCAGCCCCAACTCCGCAGGCACCCCCGACGCCACCGCGACCCCGACACACAGCGGCAGCGCCACGAGGAACACGACAACCGAGGCGGCCAACTCCCCCCGCCACAACGACCCCTCGGGCACCCGAAGCCGAGGACGAAGCCGATCCCCGGACCGGCATCGGGATCGGCAACGGGATCGAAATGGACTTGAGACATTACGCACGAGAGAGGCACCTCCGGCAGCTGACGATCGACAAGGGGTGCCCGAAGGAGATGCGCAGTCCCGAGCAGGGACGAACCCGACGGTGATCACAAGGACTCACAACGGAAGACCGCCACACATCACCCGGGCGACGTCGCGCGGCCGATCCATCGACCACGCTCCGCAACCAAGTGTCACCCAAAGCGAGCAACGCCCACACCCCCTTCCCGCGATCACCGCCCCGTAGTGGAAGCGCACGCCCCCGGAACCCCACCTTCCGATCACCCCACCGAGCGCCCGCGCCCCTCTTCACTCCCCCCGCGCCACCTCGCACGCCCGCCCACCCACACCCCGCATCAGGGGCACGCGCAACCATCTGACCAGCCGCAACGAACCCACCCCGCCCCTCTCCCTTGACGCCCCCGCCCGCCCCGAGCATTATTCATCACATGATGAATTACTCCGCGAAGGAACCCCCACTCCACCCATCCACCCCCGACGGCTCCCCTCCCGCCCCGGCCATTCACGCCCAGGACCTCACCGTCACCCGAGGCCCCCGCACGGTCCTCCGCAACCTCGACTTCGCCGTCCCCCAAGGCCAGATCACCGGCCTCCTCGGCCCCTCCGGCTGTGGCAAATCCACCCTGATGCGCGCGATCGTCGGTACCCAGGCCAAGGTCACCGGCACCCTGACCGTCCTCGGCCACCCCGCCGGCCACGCCACCCTCCGCTCCCGCATCGGCTACGTCACCCAGGCGCCCTCCGTCTACGACGACCTGACGGTCCGCCAGAACCTCGCCTACTTCGCCGCGATCCTCGACCCAGGCCGCGCCGCCACCGATCGCCGCCGCGAGAACGTCACCCGGGCCATCGCCGACGTCGACCTCACCACCCACGCCGACGCCCTCGCAGGCAACCTCTCCGGCGGCCAACGCAGCCGCGTCTCCCTCGCCGTGGCCCTCCTCGGCACCCCCGAACTCCTGGTCCTCGACGAACCCACCGTCGGCCTGGACCCCGTCCTCCGCCGCGAACTCTGGACCCTCTTCCACACCCTCGCCACGGAGCGCCGGGCCACCCTCCTGGTCTCTTCCCACGTCATGGACGAGGCCGAGCGCTGCCACCGCCTCCTCCTCATGCGCGAGGGCGAGATCCTCGCCGACGACACCCCCGAGGCCCTCCGCACCCGCACCCACTCGGAAACAGTCGAAGCCGCCTTCCTCCACCTGGTCGACGAAGCCACCACGACCGCGACCACTGCTCAGACCGGAACCGACGCCCACCACAAGGAGCCGACGCGATGACCGCGAAGAGGGAAACCGACACGAAGACGACCACGAAGACGACCGCGAGGACGGACGCCAGGACCAGGCCGACCGACGGGTCCGCCGCCCCCACGGCCCCTCACCCCAGGGCCCTCAGCCACTCCCGTACGACAGCCACAGCAGCCCGAGTCCTCCGCCAGCTAGGCCACGACCCCCGCACGATCGCCCTGCTGATCCTCATCCCGTGCGTGATGCTCTTCCTGCTCCGCTACGTCTTCGACGGCAGCCCACGCGTCTTCGACTCCATCGGCGCCTCACTCCTCGGCATCTTCCCGCTGATCACGATGTTCCTGGTGACCTCGATAGCCACCCTGCGCGAACGCACCTCCGGCACCCTCGAACGCCTCCTCTCCCTGCCCCTCGGCAAGGGAGACCTCATCGCCGGCTACGCCCTCGCCTTCGGCACTCTCGCGATCATCCAGTCCGCCCTCGCCACGGGACTGGCCGTCTGGTTCCTGGACCTGGACGTCACCGGCTCCCCTTGGCTCCTCCTGGTCGTCGCCCTTCTCGACGCCCTGCTGGGCACCGCCCTCGGCCTCTTCGTCTCGGCCTTCGCCTCCTCCGAGTACCAGGCCGTCCAGTTCATGCCGGCCGTGATCTTCCCCCAACTCCTCCTCTGCGGCCTGTTCACACCCCGCCCCGACATGCACCCCGCCCTCGAAGCCATCTCCAACGTCCTCCCCATGTCCTACGCGGTCGACGGCATGAACGAGGTCCTCCTCCACACCGACATGACCGCCGCCTTCGTACGAGACATCGCGGTCGTCGCGGGCTGCGCCCTCCTGGTCCTGACCTTGGGGGCGGCAACGCTGAGGCGCCGAACGACCTAGCACCCGGCCGTACGGACAACACCAACCGAGAATTCGGACAGCACACCGAACGTCCCGCCCACCGGACAGCCCAGCCGGACCCCCACCCCCGATGCGAGGATGGCCCCAGGACGACGCACCCCCGGAGGGCACCCGCACCATGACCCAGAAAGTCGCAGTCCTCGGCACCGGAAAGATCGGCGAGGCCCTGCTCAGCGGCATGATCCGAGCCGGCTGGGCACCAGCGGACCTCCTGGTCACGGCCCGCCGCCCCGAACGCGCCGAAGAGCTCCGCACCCGCTACGGCGTCACCCCGGTCACCAACGCCGAGGCCGCGAAGACCGCCGACACGCTCATCCTCACGGTCAAGCCCCAGGACATGGCCACCCTCCTCGACGAACTCGCCCCGCACACCCCCGCCGACCGCCTGGTCATCAGCGGCGCGGCGGGCATCCCCACCTCCTTCTTCGAGGAGCGCCTGGCCGCAGGCACCCCTGTCGTCCGTGTCATGACGAACACCCCGGCTCTCGTCGACGAGGCCATGTCCGTCATCTCCGCCGGCAGCCACGCGAGCGAGGCCGATCTCGCGCACGCCGAGGAGATCTTCGGCGCGGTCGGCAAGACACTCCGCGTCCCCGAGTCCCAGCAGGACGCCTGCACCGCCCTCTCCGGCTCCGGCCCGGCGTACTTCTTCTACCTGGTCGAAGCCATGACCGACGCGGGCATCCTCCTCGGCCTGCCCCGAGACAAGGCCCACGACCTCATCGTCCAGTCCGCCATCGGCGCGGCCACGATGCTCCGCGACAGCGGCGAACACCCCGTCAAACTCCGCGAGAACGTCACCTCCCCCGCCGGCACCACGATCAGCGCCATCCGCGAACTCGAGAACCACGGCGTACGCGCCGCGCTGATCGCCGCGCTGGAGGCAGCCCGCGACCGCAGCCGCGAACTGGCCTCCGGCAACAACAGCTGACGTCGCCCGCGGTCAACCGGCCAGAAGACCGATCGCCCGATACGCCTCATCCACCCTCGGCCGAGCCGACTTTCTGGCCTTCTCCGCACCCAACCGCAGCACCCCCTCCACATACGCAGGATCCGCGCACAACTGCTTGTGCCTCTCCTGTACGGGCCTGAGGAGCTCGACCACGGCCTCTGCGGTGTCCTTCTTCAGTGCTCCGTACGATTCATATACACCGCTCAGGTCCTCGGGGTTCCCACCCTCACAGGCCGCGAGGATCTCCAGCAGATTCGCGAGCCCCGGCCGCCCTTCCCGGTCGTAGACGACGTCCCGCCCACTGTCGGTCACGGCCCGCATGACCTTCCTCCGCACGACATCCGGTTCGTCCAGCAGATAGACGATCCCCGGCCCGACGTCGTCCGTCTTCCCCATCTTCGAAGTCGGCTCCTGGAGGTTCATCACCCGAGCCCCGACCCCCGGACGCGTCGCCCGCGGCACCACGAAGGTGTGCCCGTACCGCTGGTTGAACCGCACCGCGAGATCCCGCGCCAGCTCCACATGCTGCGTCTGGTCGTCCCCCACAGGCACCTCGTCGGTCCCGTACGCCAGGATGTCCGCCGCCATAAGTACGGGATACGTCAGCAGCGACAGCCGCACACTCCCACCGCGTTCCCGCTCCCGCGACGCCTTCTCCTTGTACTGGATCATCCGCCGCATCTCGCCGTCCGTGGCCACGCACTCCAGCAGATACGACAACCGCGCGTGCTCATCCACATGACTCTGTACGAAGACCGTGCACAGCTCCGGATCCAGCCCCGACGCCAGCAACAACGTCGCCGCCTGCCGACTGAGCCTGCGCACCCGCGCCGGATCGTGGTCCACCGTCAGCGCGTGCAGGTCCACGACGCAGAACAACGCGTCCGTCCGGTGCTGATCGACCTCGGCCCACCGCCGTACGGCCCCCAGATAGTTCCCCAGCGTCAGATGCCCCGTCGGCTTGACCCCGCTGAAGACCCGTGTCATCTCTCCACCTCCTGGTCAGGACCGCCGCCACCGGCCGGCCGCCCCTCAGGAGGGAGATACGAGAACGGCCGCCAGGGCGGCGGCCGTCGAGTGCGTACGTGAGTACCGGCCGCCGTCAGGCGGCCCACCACTGCTGGTGACACGTACGCGTAGTCATGAGGCTCAGGCTACGCCCCCGGGGGACCGGCCGGCAGCGAGTTGACACACCCCGAGCCGGTACGTAGTGTTCTCCGAGTTGTCCGACGTGAGCGCCGACCCTCGGTCGGTCCCCGGACAGCCATTCCGCAGGTAACCACCAACAATCGACGATTCGTTGTCGTGCCATTGGTATGCGAATTTGCGAAATGAGGAATCCGCGTTCGATAGGGCGCAGCCCCCGATTAGCTCGGGAGCGAGGAATCCGCTAAAGTCTCACTCGTCGGAACGGCCCAACAGCCGCGAAGACAACTCCCGCTGACTGGGAATCAGGCCCGAAAGGATCTGATAGAGTCGGAAACGCCGGAAAGGGAAACGCGAAAGCGAGAACCTGGAAGGCACCGAGGAAATCGGACCGGAAAACGATCTGATAGAGTCGGAAACGCAAGACCGAAG